>NZ_JAMYQH010000050.1:0-33246 GCF_040320765.1 Mesorhizobium sp. M0618
CCTGGTCATCCTCAATGCAAAAGCACGCGATGCGCGCAACGAGTTCGTAATTGCAACTTGACACCCCAGATAGTCGCTCTCCCCCTTCCGGAGGGAGAGGAAGGGAGCCAGCCTGTATAAGCTCGCACCTTTCCTCTACCCCGTCGATCGGGGGAGAGGTGTCGAGCGTAGCTCGACGGAGTGGGGGTCGACTGTTCATCAAAGCAATGCTTCCGCCTGGTTGCCCGCTTGCCGTAGGTTACGCGCTATCTTCGTTGTACCAATTTTGCGGCGGCTGCGCGTTTCAGGAACGGCTTCCCCCACTCCGTCGCCGCTTCGCGACGTCACCTCTCCCCCCTCTGGAGGGAGAGGAAAGAGCCAGCCGGTATAAGTTCGCGCCTTTCCTCTCCGCCGTCGATCGGGGGAGAGGTGTCGAGCGCAGCTCGACGGAGTGGGGGTCGACTGTTCATCAACAACACGGCCGATCAAAAATCGGTCGGCGCGCCGCCTTCGGACCGGCGCTTGGCGACGAAGGCGTTGAGTTCCTCGCGGATGGCCGGGTCCATGTAAGGCTCCTCATAGGACGCCAGCCGTTCCTTCCAGACCTTGTTGGCCTTTTCGAGCGCCGTCGGCGAGCCGGCTTCCGCCCAGGTCTCGTAATTGCGCCAGTCGGACAGGATCGGCGAGTAGAAGGCGGTCTTGTAGCGGTCCTGCGTGTGCTGGGTGCCGAAGAAATGGCCGCCGGGGCCGACCGACTGGATGGCGTCGAAGCCGAGCGCCTCGTCGGAAAGGTCGAGCGGGGTCAGGAATTCGGCCACCATCTGCAGCAGGTCGATGTCCAGGATGGTCTTCTCGTAGGAGCAGCGCAGGCCGCCCTCGAGCCAGCCGGCGGCATGCATCATCAGATTGCCGCCGCCCTGGATGGCGCCCCACAGCGAGAACACGCTTTCATAAGCCGCCTGCGCGTCGACCGTGTTGGCGGCGCAAGTGTTGGAGGTGCGGTAGGGGATGTTGTAGCGGCGGGCAAGCTGGCCGCCGACAAGCTGCGCCTTCATGTATTCCGGCGTGCCGAAGGCCGGCGAACCGGACTTCATGTCGACATTGGAGGTGAAGCCGCCATAGCCGACGGGCGCGCCCTTGCGCACCATCTGGGCGAAGGCGATGCCGGCAAGCGCCTCGGCGTTCTGCTGCACCAGTGCGCCGGCGATGGTGACAGGCGCCATGGCCCCCGACAGGGTGAACGGCGTGACGACGACGACCTGGCCCTTGCTCGACATCTGGATGATGCCCTCCATCATCGGCACATCGAGTTTCAGCGGCGAATTGGTGTTGATGATAGTGAAGACCGACGGCTCTTCCAGCATCTGCTCGTGGCTGATGCCGCGCGCGATCCTGGCGATCTCGATGCCGTCGACATTGCGCTCCTTGCCGAGCGAATAGATGTGGAACACCTTGTCGGTCAGCACGCTGAGATCGCGGATACATTCGAGGTGGCGGACGGACGGATGGATATCGGTCGGCTCGACCGGGTAGCCGCCCGTGCAGTTCAGGATGTTGTGCATCTGCGCAAGCTTGAGGAAGTTGCGGTAGTCCTGCTGGTTGCCGGGCCGGCGGCCACGATCGATATCGGAGCAATTGGGCGCCGACGCCATCATCGAGATGATCACATTGTTGCCGCCGAAGCGCACATTGTGAGCGGGATTGCGGGCATGGATGGTGAACTCCGACGGGCAGTGCGACACCAGTTCCAGGATCATGTCGCTGTCGAAGCGCACCCGTTCGCTGCCGTCGCGCACATCGGCGCCATGCGCCTTCATGATGCTCCGGGCCTCGTCATGCAGCACGTCGACGCCGATTTCCCGCAGCACGCGCAGGGAAGCGAGGTGGATCGATTCCAGCTCGTCGTCGGAGACCAGCCTGGTTGGCGCCAGCGGGTTCTTCAGCTGGCGAAAAGCCGGCTGCTCGAACGCGGCCGAGCCGCCGGCGCGCTTTCCGGCGCGGCCGCCGCGACGGGCGCGGTCAGTGGCCAATGCCGGTTCCAAGGGTTGTAGGGCGGCGGTCATGATGGTCCTCGTAGGATGCGATAGCGGGCGGCATAATGGACCGGCGGCTGCCCAGCCATTGCGGAGGCGGCGACCACTAGGGCGAGGGAAGCGACATGTCGGAACGGCAGTTGCGCGGCCACGACATCGGCCTGATCCCGCCGCCTCGTTGGCTTAAGCGGATTTCGGCGGCCGGCCCTTCCTTTCCCGGGATCGAACCGATAGCTACTCGGCTTGCCGGCCGGATGGCCAGCAGTTCATTTGGATGGCAGCATGGTCGCGACCGGCTCGAGCGAAGGCGAAGCAGGAACGCAATGGGCAGCGCTTGCCGGCGTCACCGCGGCACTTGCCATGTTCGGCGCTGCGCAGGGGTTGAGCTCGCCGCTGTTCACGCTGCTGATGCAGAAACAGGGCATGTCGCCGGCGCTGATCGGCTTGTCGGCGGCGATGATGCCGCTCGGGCTGATCCTTTCGGCTTCCTTCGTGCCGGCCGCGGTGCGGCTGGTCGGTGGGCGCAACCTGGCGGTCGGCTGCTCGCTGATCGGCGCGCTCTGCTTCCTGGGCATCGGCTATCTGCAGGACTGGGTGGCTTGGTTCGTCATCCGCTTCATCATCGGCGTCGTCATCAACCCGCTCTACATCCTCGGCGAGGTGTGGGCACTGTCGCTGGCGCCGCCATCGCGGCGCGGCAGGGTGATGGGCGTGTTCAACACGCTGATGGGCGCCGGTTACGCCGCCGGACCATTCGCGCTGACCCTGCTCGGTACGTCGGGCTGGGCGCCCTTCATGGTCGGCGTCGCCGGTTTCGCGCTCTGCGCGGTGATCCTGCACGCGGTCTCGTCTAAGCTCACCGGTTTTGAGGATGACGGCCAGCCTGCCAGCGGCCTCGTCGGCTTTGCCAGGATGGCGCCGGCGCTGCTGCTTGCCGTGCTTGTCTCGGCGGCGGTCCAGCAGAGCACCTATGCGCTGGTCCCGGTCTTCGGCGCCAGCTACGGCCTGGCCGAAGCCGTTCTGGCCTCGCTGGTGATGGCGCTTTCCCTCGGAAACATCCTGCTGCAGATACCACTCGGTCTTCTGGCGGAGCGTTTTGGCGGCCGCGCCATGATCATCGTCTGCGCGCTGGCAACAACCGTTTGCGCGCTTTTGCTGCCTCTGCTGATCACAACGCCGTTGATCTGGGTCGTGCTGCTGGTGATGGGCGCGGTCGGTTACGGCGTCTACACCATGGCATTGGTCGAACTCGGCAGCCGGTTCAAGGGCTCTGTGCTGGTCGCCGGCAACGCTGCCTTTGCACTGATGTGGGGCGTCGGTGGCATCGTCGGCCCACCCGGTGCCGGCCTGCTCATGCAAGGCATCGGCCCGCTCGGGCTGCCGGTCGTGATCGCCGGCCTCGACGCGGTGCTGGTGATGTTCGCGCTGTATCGGTCGTCCGTGCGCCGAGCTTCCTGACGAGCCCAACCTCCTGACAGGCCCAGCCTCCTGACAGGCCCAGCCTCCTGACAGGCATTGTCTGGAGCAAGCGGTTTTCGTCCGCCAGGGGCTTACCACCACGTTGCTCAAGCGCTAATCCTGCAGCCTTGATAGCGGTGCGCACATGAATTTGGTTGAATCGAACAAGGACGAAACGATGCAATGGGCTGCGATCACCGGTGTGATCGCGACCGTCTCGGTGTTCGCCATTGCGCAAGGGTTGTCCTATCCGCTGCTGAGTTTCATCCTGCAGCGCCAAGGCGTTTCGCCCGCGATGATCGGCTTGTCGGCGGCCATGACGCCGATCGGTTTCATCCTGTCGTCGCCATTGATCCCGGCGCTGGCGCGGCGGTTCGGGGCAGGGCGCACGGCGCTTACCTGTGCGGCCTTTTCGGCTGTCGTGCTGGCGCTGATCGGCTGGACGCAAAATGTCTATTTGTGGTTTCCCCTGCGCTTCCTGATCGGTGTGGTGACCAACCCGCTCTATGTGCTGAGCGAGATCTGGGTCATCGCGCTGGCGCCGCCGGCCCGGCGAGGGCGCGTCATGGGTGTCTATTCGACGATCATCTCGGCCGGTTTCGCGGCCGGGCCACTGTGCCTGCTTGCAGTCGGCACCGAGGGCTGGCCGCCCTTCCTCGTCGGCATCTCCGCCTTCGTGCTGTGCGGCATTTGCCTGGGCTTGGTGCTGCCGCGCTTGCCCAAGGTCGACGAGGCCGGGCATCAAGTTTCCGTCCTGGGTTTCGTGCCGCTGGCGTGGCTGCTTTTGTTTGCCGTCATAGTCGCCGCCGGTTTCGAACAGGGCGCGCTGGCATTGCTGCCTGTCTATGGCACCCATCACGGCATTACCGAGATCCGCATGTCGGCGCTGCTGTCGGTGATGATTGCCGGCAATATCGCCATGCAGGTGCCGCTAGGCCTGCTGGCGGAGAGGCTTTCCGCGCGCCTGGTGCGGCTTGCCTGCGTCGCGATCACGGTGCTCGGCTGCGTCCTGCTTCCGCTTCTCATCGAATCGCCGCTCATCTGGCCAATGATCTTTGTCTGGGGCGCGGTTTCCTACGGCATCTACACGATGTCGATCATCGAGCTCGGCGAACGCTTCACCGGCTCCGCACTGGTTGCCGGTAATGCGGCCTTTTCCTTGATGTGGGGCGTCGGCGGTATCGCCGTGCCGCCGCTGGCGGGCGGCGCGATGGATATTTTGGGTGCCGGCGGGCTGCCGATCACGCTTGGGCTGCTGTGCCTGGCGCTGGCTATTGCTAGCCTCGCTGGTGGGCGGAAAGCCTCAATTGTGCGCTGAGCCTAGTGAATATCGATACGGCCTATCGGCGTTGGCTTTTTCAAAGCAACGCGTTTATCGGAGACCTCATGCCCAAGCCTGCCACCCAGACGCCGAATTCCACCCCCTCGACCGACGATCCCTTCCTCTGGCTGGAGGACAGGACGGCCAAGCAGTCACTGGACTGGGTACATCGCCAGAACGAGGTCACGGTTGGCGAATTGCAGGGTGATCCGTCCTATCAGGCGTCGTTCCAGACCGCGCTCGACCTGATGACGGCCGAGGACAACATCGCGGTCGGCGCCGCCATTGCCGGCCATGTCTATAATTTCTGGCAGGACAAGACCAATGTGCTCGGACTCTGGCGCCGCACGACGGTCGCTTCCTACAAGACCGAGAAGCCCGATTGGGAAACGATCATCGACTTCGACCAGCTTGCGGCGAAGGAGGGGGTGAAGTGGGTGTTCAGCGGCGCCAGCCGGCTCTATCCGGACTTCAACCGCTGCCTGGCGAGCATGTCGCCCGATGGCGGCGACGCCAGCGAGATGCGCGAATTCGACATCGAAACTAAATCGTTCGTAGAAGATGGGTTTCACGCGCGGGCGTCGAAGTCGGGCTTCAGCTGGCTGGACAAAGACACCGTGATTGTTTCCGCTGCGTTCGAAGAGTCCGACAAGACCGACTCCGGTTATCCGCGTGTGATCAAGCTCTGGAAGCGCGGCACCAAGCTGGAAGACGCGACACCGATCTTCGAGGCGCAGAAAGAGGATCTCGCCGTTGGTGCCGCTGTCGAGTACGACGGCGACAGACGCTATCTGATCCTGGCCCGGACGCTGAATTTCTTCGCTTCGCACATCTTCCTGCGGCTGCCTTCCGGCGAAAACAAACAGCTGCCTCTGCCGGACGACATGACCGATACGGCAATATTCAGGGATCAGCTCGTGTTCGGCGTGCGCAGTCCATGGACGGCGCCCGACGGCACGGTTTGCAAGCCCGACGGCCTCTATTCGCTGGATCTCGCGCACTGGGTCAAGATCGGCGCGCTCGGGCCTGTCGAAACCTTGTTCGAGCCGGCATATCGCGTTTCCATAGCCGGCGTTGCCCGCACGCGGGACCGGCTGTTCATCAGCCTGATGGACAATGTGCGCGGCAAGGTCGTCGTCTGCGAGCGCAAGGATGGCAACTGGTCGCTGAAACCGGTGGCGCTGCCCGAAAATGGCAATGTCGGCATCAGCCATGCCGAGCAGTTCGGCTCGAGCGTGTCCTTCTCCTTCACCGATTTCCTGACGCCGAGTTCGATCATCTGGTCTGACGACAATGGCGAGACGCTAGAAACCGTGAAGTCGCAGCCGGCGCGTTTCGATGCCTCGCCGCTGATCTCGGAACAGTTCGAGGCGCGCTCCAAGGACGGCACGATGATCCCTTATTTCGTCGTCAGGCGGCGCGATCAGAAGGGGCCGGTGCCGACGCTGCTTTACGGCTATGGCGGTTTCGAAGTGCCGCTGCTGCCCGGCTATGCCGGCGTGCGCGGCAGGCTATGGCTGGAAAGGGCAATGCCTATGTGCAGGCCTGCATCCGTGGCGGCGGCGAGTTCGGCCCGGCCTGGCATCAAGCGGCGCTCAAGGGCAATCGCCAAAACGGATTCGATGATTTCGCAGCGGTCGCGCAGGACGTCGTCAAGCGCGGCATCGCGACAGCAAGCTCACTCGGCATCCAGGGTGGTTCGAATGGCGGCTTGCTGACCGGCGTTTCCTTGACGCAGCATCCCGAGCTTTTCGGCGCCGTCATTATCGAGGTGCCGCTGCTCGACATGCTGCGTTACGCCGAATTGCCGCCCGGCGCCTCGTGGATGGCCGAATACGGCGATCCGTCGAAACCCGAAGACGCGAAGTGGCTTTCAGCCTACTCGCCCTACCAGCATGTCGACGCCGCTGCCGCCTATCCGCCGGTGCTGCTGACCACATCGACCGCTGACGATCGGGTCCATCCCGGCCATGCGCGCAAGATGGCCGCCCGCCTGCAGGAAGCCGGCCATGCCAGGACGCTGTTCTTCGAGGAGACCGAGGGCGGCCATGGCGGGCGTGGCGACCGCCGGCCGCAGGCGGCGCAGACGGCGATGAAATATGTCTTCCTGCAGAGGGCGCTGACAGCCAAGGCCTAGACTCATTCCGTTATGGGCCAAGCAAAGGGTGGTTCTCCTCGACCAGCCTTTGCTCTAAGATGGCTTCCATGGCTCTCGTCAGGATGTTGATTGACGCATTTGAGGCTCGCGCATTGCGGGTCGCGGTGACGCCGTCACCGCGTACGCTGCGCGCCGAGCTTTTGCGGCTGTGCGCCCGCATCGGCTATTCGCCACCTCTCTGCCTCTGAAGCATTCGCCCCGGCTTGCCGGATAGAATCCAGAGGAAAGATCAGACATGACCTATCAGAATTATTCGCTGAAGCAGCTTCAGCAGATCGACGCCGCGCATCATCTGCATCCGTTCACCGACCACAAGGAAATGCGCGGGGCCGGGTCGCGCATCATCACCCATGCCAACGGCCCTTTCATCTACGATTCCGAAGGGGCTGAAATCCTCGACGGCATGGCCGGGCTGTGGTGCGTCAACATCGGCTATGGCCGTGACGAGCTGGCCGACGCCGCCTATGCCCAGATGAAGGAACTGCCTTATTACAACTCCTTCTTCAAATGCTCGACGCCGACGCCAGTGCTGCTGTCCAAGAAGCTGGCGGAGATCGCGCCGAAGCACGTCAACCAGGTGTTCTATGGCTCGTCGGGCTCGGAGGCCAACGACACGGCCCTGCGCCTCGTGCGCCACTATTGGGTGCTGGAAGGCCAGCCGGAGAAGAACCGCATCATCTCGCGCAAGATGGCCTATCACGGCTCGACCGTTGCCGGCACCTCGCTCGGTGGCATGGATGGTATGCACAAGCAGCTCAACGGTGCGGTGCCCAACATCGTCCATGTGATGATGCCCTACGCCTATGAACTGGCGCTGCCTGGCGAGAGCGATCATGATTTCGGCCTGCGCGCGGCCGGGGCTGTCGAGGAGGCGATCCTCGAAGCCGGCGCCGACAAGGTTGCCGCGTTTATCGGCGAGCCGGTCATGGGGGCGGGCGGCGTGAAGATACCGCCGGCAAGCTACTGGCCGGAAGTGCAGCGCATCTGCCGCAAATACGATGTCCTGTTGATGCTGGACGAAGTCATCACCGGTTATGGCCGCACCGGCGAATGGTTCGCCGCCCAGACGCTCGGCATCGAGCCCGACACGATCACCACCGCCAAGGCTCTGACCTCGGGCTATCAACCGCTGTCGGCATTGCTGGTTGGCGACCGCATCGCCTCGACGCTGGTCGAGAAGGGCGGCGAGTTCAACCATGGCTACACCTATTCCGGCCACCCGGTGGCCTGCGCCGTGGCGCTGAAGAACCTCGAGATCATCGAGCGCGAAGGGCTGGTCGACCGCGTCAGGAACGACACCGGTCCTTATTTCGCCAAGGCGTTGCAGGAGCGCATTGCCGGACATGATCTGGTCGGCGAGGTGCGTTCGATCGGACTGATGGGCGCGATCGAGATCGTCAAGGACAAGGCGACCAAGGAGCGGTTCCTGCCGGCTGGAAGTGCGGCGGTGACCGTGCGCGATCATGCCATCGCGCACGGCATGATGCTGCGCGCTACCGGCGACACGATGATCCTGTCGCCGCCGCTGATCTGGACCCGCGATACGATCGATATGGCCTGCGATCGCATCTCGAAGGCGCTGGATCTGGCGCAAGCCGATCTGCGCAAGCGGTAGAACTCGACCCCTCGGCTGGGCGCTCCTCGGCGGGAGCGCCCAGCCTTGAGGCCATGCTGACGCGGGGAGCGAACGAATTCCACCACAAGCGCGTAGTGTGTGGGGCTGCGGCTGATTCGGCCGCGACAAGGGGTTTTGTTTCCATGAGAAAGACCGGCAAGAGCCGACGGACGCAAGAAGCGGCCAGCATCGGCGGCGACCTGATGCTGGCGCCGCTGGTGGCGATGATGCGGCTGCCGTTGATGACCATGGATGGCGGGAGCAGCCAGCCATGGAGCACGGAGACCGCGCGTGCGGTAAACGAGAAGACCGCCGCTATGGCCGAAGGCGTGTTTGCGGCGCAAATGTCCTTCCTGCAATCGGCATCGCGGTTCTGGCCGGAAATCTTTTCCGGCCGCACGCCGTCGCTGTTCAACGGGGTCGCGGCGGAGCGCTCGATCAGCGCCGCGCTGAAGCCGGCAAGCCGTGCCGTGAAAGCGAATTTTCGCCGGCTGTCCAACAAGACCTGACAGAAGTTGCAGAACTTTGATTTTGCGCATTGACGGGCGCATGCGCTAGAATCAGTCGGTACGTCACCGATGAGGGACACGATGGCCGGACAACCGCTCAACCAGCCGGCTGAAATTCCAGCCGAACTCGACCGCTGGAACTGGGGCGCCTTCTTCCTCAACTGGATCTGGGGCATCGGCAACAGCACTTTCATCGCGTTGCTGGCGCTGATCCCTGTCGTCAACATCATCATGATCATCGTGCTGGGCGCGCGCGGCAGCCGCTGGGCTTGGCAGAACCGCGCCTGGCGTGACGCGGAACAGTTTCGCAAGACGCAGCGCAACTGGGCAATCGCCGGCCTTGCCGTCTGGGTTGTCGGGATTGGCGGCTGCGCGACGATGGTGGGCAGCATTCCCTACGTCCTGAAAGGCAGCGATGCCTATCACATGACGATGGACAGGCTTCGCGCCGACGACCGCGTCAAGGCGGCGTTGGGTGATGATTTGACCGACAGTTTCTGGGTCGGCGGCCATCTCAACGTCAATGCAAATGGGGCCGGCGACGCCCAGTTCGGCATTCCGGTCCACGGCGCCAAGGGCAAGGGCACGGCCTATTCGACCGCTGTCCGGACAGCCGGCACATGGAGCTTGCGCCTGCTGGTCGTCAGGGTCGAGGGAACCAATGCGCCGATCGTGCTGATCAACGAAGATCATGTCCCGATCCCGAATGCTGCAATCGGAATATAGCTGGGCAAAACGCAAAAAAAGCAGCCTAAACACGGGCGCGAAGGCTGACAGTTCGGTCGGCTTTGTGGCCCAACAATCGGGTCACCACTGCTGCGTTCCAGACAAGGAAATATGCTGAAAAGCCGGATGCTGTCTGACAGTATGCGCATGCGTTCATGTGGGCCGGTGGCAATTTCATACAAGGGCACGCGCATATGGTGAGTTCCTTTCGTGCGGTCGTGGTCGGTGGCGGCTGTGTGGGTGCCGGCATTCTCTACGGCCTGGCAAAGCGCGGCTGGACCGATGTGGCATTGTTGGAGCGAACGCAGCTTACGGCCGGGTCGACATGGCATGCCGCGGGGCTCATCCCCTCTTACGCGCGCAGCCGCAATGTCGGCCGCATGATCGCCAGGTCGATCGAAATCTATGAGGGGCTGGAGGCGGAGACGGGCCAGAACGTCGGCTGGCACAAATGCGGCCAGCTGCGCATTGCCAACACGCGCGACAGGCTGGACGAGTACAGAAGCTACATGGACGTTGCCGAGGTCCAGGGTGTGCGGGCCCGGATCGTATCGCCCGCGGAGGCGCGAGAGATCTGGCCGCTGCTCGACAACAACAGCATGCTGGGCGCCCTCTACCATCCCGATGACGGCCACATTGCACCCGCCGATGTCACCCAGGCCATGGCCAAGGGTGCACGCGACCTCGGCGCGAAGATCCATCTTGATACCGAGGTCGTGGGTTTCGAGCGGATGCCGAGCGGCGAGTGGAGGGTCAAGACCTCGCGCGGTGACATCGTTTGCGAACATGTCATCCTTGCGACCGGCAATTACGCACGCCAGACAGGCGCCATGCTGGGCCTGGACATTCCCGCGATCCCGATCCTGCATCAGTACTGGATCACCGAGTCGGTTCCCGAGGTGGTGGAACGCAAACGGCTTGGTCTTCCGGAGATGCCGATCCTCAGGGACGAGGGTTACGAGGGCTATCTGCGCGAAGAGGGGGACGGGCTGATGTTCGGCCCCTATGAGCGTACCGAGCAGCTCAAGCTGTTCGCCGAAAACGGCGTCCCGGAATGGTTCGGCGCCGATCTGCTCGATGAAGATTTCGACGCCGTTTCCTGGAACTGGGAGCGCGCGACCGAACTGGTCCCCGCACTAGGCCGCGCCGGCATCAAGCGGAATGTGCGAGGGCCTTTCCAGATGACGGCCGATGAACTGCCGCTGATGGGGCAGGCGTGGGGCCTGGAGAATGTCTGGCTCGCCGAAGGGGTGCCGGGGGGCATCCTTTGGGGCGGTGCGATTGGCTACTACCTCTCCGAACGGATCGTGGAGGGTGGCAACAGCATCGACACGGCGGAGCTGGATCCCCGTCGGTTCGGCCAATATGCCAACAAGAACTGGACCCGGGCAAAGGTCCGGGAAGCCTGGGGCACCCACGCCGCACAGCACTATCCAGGCCAGGACATGCCGGCGGCACGACCGCAGAAAACGGCCCCTTCCTATGACCGTCTAAGCCAGCTCGGCGCGGTGTGGGATGTGTTGAACGGCTGGGAGATGCCGAGCTGGTTTGCGCCTGCCGGTGTCGAAGCGCGCAACGTCTACAGCTGGCGCTGGACCCCCAAAGGGAACCACGTCGCCGCGGAGGTCCAGGCTGTCCGCCAGACCGCTGGCCTGGTCGAGATGACACCAATGACCAAGTTCGAGGTCAGCGGACCGGGCGCAAGGGACTGGCTCGACGGAATCCTGGCCAACAGACTGCCGCGTCCCGGTCGCGTCGCTCTTGCCCATCACCTGACGCCGGCCGGCGGCGTGCAGGCCGAGTATGTGGTGGCGCGGCTGCAGAGCGACCTGTTCTATCTCATATCGACGCCGCGCGCAGAGCGCTGTAACCTTGACGATCTCCGCCGGCTGTTGCCGAAGGACGGCAGCGTGCATCTGCGCAACGTCACGGAGGATCGCGGCAGCTTCACGGTGGTTGGGCCGAAGGCGCGCGACATATTGCAGCCGCTGACGGAAATAGATCTCTCCAACGAGGCCTTCCCCTGGTTCAGCGTGCAGTCCGGCACTGTCGGCATGGCCAGCGACGTGCGACTGCTGCGCGTCAACTATTCGGGCGAATTGGGATGGGAGCTCTATCATCCGCTCTGCTATCAGCGGCATTTGCTGGATGCGCTCCTGGCCTCGGGGGAGGCGCACGGACTGAGGCTGGTCGGACTTCAAGCGCTGGAATCGCTTCGTCTCGATAAATCCTACCGCGCCATGTATCGCGACATGAATCTCGAACTGTCGGCCTGGGAGAGCGGCCTCGACCGATTCATGAGCCTCGACAAAGGGGACTTCATCGGCCGCGCGGCACTGGTCGCAAAACAGAAGCAGGGGGCGGCACGCCGGATCGCCACGCTGTCGATCGATACGGACGGTGCGAGCGCGTTCGCCTTCGAGGGCGTCTACCGCGAAGGCGAGCTCGTCGGCCACATCACCTCTGCGGGCTACTCCTACACTTTCGGTCACGACATCGCACTTGCGCTGTTGCCCCTGGAACTTGTGTCGCCCGGTATCGAGCTCGAGGTGTCCATCCTCGGCGAGCGCCGCGCGGCCAAGGTGATCGCCGACTCGCCCTATGATCCGGAAGGCGCCCGCGGGCGCATGTGAGGCATCCCGGAGTACAGTTTCCGGGTTATCGATGTCTCAAAACGTGCTGCAGGGCAAAACGCAAAAACCGCGCTCCATCAGGAACGCGGCTTTGCCAGATACGCATGGCGCTTCGCTACGCAAACACTTTGCGAAACTTATGGCACTTGTCGAAACTTACGGGCTCCGGTACGCGAGACCTGATCCGGAGCGCCGGGCGGATGAGATATGTCCGCCTCGCAGTCCGTTTTATAGGGACATCGTTACCGCGGAGTTATCGAGAGCTTAAGCAAATCTAAATTTGCATTTTTTCCACCGAAGGAAACCGGAAAAACCCGCCAAATCCAAGGGTTACGCTGGGTTACCCCTGAGAAAATTAATTATGCCGGAGAAATCGACGCCGCCATGTCCCTGGGCGTTGAACAAGGCATAGAGCTGGGCTGCTTCGGCACCAAGCGGCGTTACAGCACCCGCGCTTTGCGCGGCTTCCTGGGACAATTTCAGGTCTTTCAGCATCAGTGCTGCTGCAAATCCTGGGTTGTAGTCCCTGTTTGCGGGCGAAGTCGGCACCGGGCCGGGCACCGGGCAATAGGTGGTCAAGGACCAGCATTGCCCCGACGAGGTTGAGGCGACGTCGAACAGCGCCTGGTGTGACAGGCCGAGCTTTTCCGCCAGCACGAAGGCTTCGGCGACACCGATCATCGAAATGCCGAGGATCATGTTGTTGCAGATCTTTGCCGCCTGGCCGGCGCCGTCGCCGCCGCAATGGACGATGCGGCCGGCCATCGGCTTCAGGATCGGCTCCGCGGTTGCAAAGGCGTCATCGGAGCCTCCGGCCATGAAGGTCAGCGTGCCGGCTGCGGCACCGCCGGTGCCGCCTGAGACGGGCGCATCGATGGATAGCAGGCCGTGTTTGGCGGCTATGGCGTGCACCTTGCGCGCCGACTCCACATCGATGGTGGAGGAATCGATGAACAGCGCCCCCTTTTTCGCCTTGGGCGCGATGTCTTCGTAGACGGAGAGCACATGCTTGCCAGCGGGAAGCATCGTAATCACCACATCGGCATCCTTCGCTGCGGCAACGGCATTGGCCATCACAGTCACGCCATGCTCTCGGGCGACGGTGAGGCTTTCCGGCACAAGGTCGAAACCATTCACCGCATGCCCCGCCTTGACCAGGTTAGCGGCCATCGGATTACCCATGTTCCCTAGGCCGATGAAGGCAATGGTGCTCATAATGGTGCTCCGTGATTTGGGCTAGGCAGTAGGCAGTAGGCAGTAGGCAGTAGGCAGTAGGCAGTAGGCATGTCTATTCCGGTGTAAGTCTGACAATGAGTTGGCGAAGCATTTTGCCGATGCCCTCGGTCGATATCAGCAAGTGATCAGCTTGATCATGCGTGGCAAGGCCAATGCGTTCGGCGATCTGGAGGTGTGTCTCGAACTCCTTCAGCGAGCCTTGGGCGATCCGGAGAAATTGCTGATAAGAGCCTCTGTTGTCTCGACCATAACCTTCGGCGATGTTTGCAGGGATAGAGGTCGCTGAACGGCGGATTTGGCTGGTCAACCCGTACAATTCTTCCTTGGGCCATGCCTTGGTCAAAGAATAGGTGGCGACAGCCAGATCCATCGCCTGCTGCCACACGATAAGATCCTTGTACGAACTGATCTTGCCGGTCATCTCACTGCCTACTGCCTACTGCCTACTGCCTACTGCCTACTGCCTACTGCCTACTGCCTACTGCCTACCAATCAGCGCCCGCGCGATGATGACGCGCATGATCTCGTTCGTGCCTTCCAGGATCTGGTGTACCCGCAGGTCCCGCACCAGCTTCTCGATGCCGTAGTCATGCAGGTAGCCATAGCCGCCGAGCAGCTGCAGTGCGTCGTTGGCGACGTTGAAGCCGGTATCGGTGACGAAGCGCTTGGCCATCGCCGACCATTTGCCGGCATCCGGCGCCTTGCTGTCGAGCTTCGAGGCGGCGGCATAAAGGAAAATACGCGCCGCCTGCAGCTCGGTCTCCATGTCGGCCAGTCTGAACTGCAGCGCCTGGAACTGGTTGATCTTCGAGCCGAAGGCCTTGCGCTCGGCGGTGTAGGAAAGCGCCTTGTCGAGCGCCGACTGCGCGCCGCCCAGCGAACAGGCTGATATGTTCAGCCGGCCGCCGTCGAGCCCGGCCATGGCGATGCCGAAGCCCGCGCCTTCGCCGGACAAAAGGTTTTCCGCCGGCACCTTGCAATCCTCGAAAATCACCTGGCGGGTCGACTGCATGTGCCAGCCCATCTTGTGCTCGTTGGCGCCGAAGGAGAGGCCTGGCGCGTCTTTCGGCACGATGATGGTGGAAATGCCTTTCGGCCCCTCGGCACCGGTGCGCACCATGACGGCGTAGACATCGCTGTCGCCAGCGCCGGAGATGAACTGCTTGGTGCCGTTGAGGACATAGTCGTCGCCGCTCCTGACCGCACGGGTCTTGAGCGCCGCGGCATCGGAGCCGGAGCCGGGCTCGGTCAGGCAGTAGCTCGCCAGCCATTCCATCGACGTGAGCTTGGGCAGGAAGCGCTGGCGCTGCTCGTCATTGCCGAAACGGTCGATCATCGAGGCCACCATGTTGTGGATCGAGATGAAGGACGAGAAGGCCGGATCGGCGTGCGCAAGCGCCTCGAAGATCAGTACGGCATCGAGCCGGCCGAGCGCGGAACCACCGACGTCATCGCTGATATAGATGCCGCCAAGGCCGAGCGGCCCGGTCTCGCGGATCACGTCGGCCGGGAAATGCTTGTTGCGGTCCCAGTCTAACGCATTCGGCGCGACACGGTCTGCGGCGAAGGCCTGCGCCATCTCCTGGATGGCGCGCTGCTCCTCGTTAAGTTCGAACTGGCTGGTGCTCGCATCGACCGCGGCGTCCATGGCGTGCTCCCTAATCTTCGACCTGTTGGCCTGTCGTTTTTGGCTTTGCGCGCGCACCAATCTAGACCAATGATGCCGCCGCGCAACCCGAGCCTATCAACCGGCCATTTGGGGAGCGGCTGTGCATCAATGCATGTCCGGAGCACAATGTGACGACAAAATTCGATGAACTGCTGGGCCGGTTCCACGCATACCTTGCGTCCGTGGATCACGCCTTGGTGCGCGAAGCCGTGGCGCGCATTGGCTGGGGCATGCCGGCCCGCACGCTGGAGCCACATCCGCTTGCCTGCCTGCGCCATCTTGATCGCGCCGCCGAACTGGCGCCGTCGGATGCCAAGCCGCTGGTGCAACTGCTTGCCGAGCGTCGGAATGATTTCCGCTGGGGGCAGACCTACAGCGAGGCGGATTTCGGAAAAGAGTTCATCGACAATTACGGCTGGCTGGAAGTGTTCGGCAACCGAGGCCACTTCGCCAATGACGCGGTCGCCGCCGGCGTGCTGATCCTTGGGCCTGATATCGTCTATCCCGACCACCATCACATTGCCGAGGAAATCTACATTCCGCTGACCGGCGGTACCGAATGGCGCATGGGCGAGAGCGGCTTTTGCATGCGCACGGCCGGCGAGGTCGTCCACCACGCGTCCAACGTCAATCACGCCATGCGCACCGGCAAGGACCCATTGCTGGCGCTCTACATCTGGCGCGGCGGGCCGCTGGCGCAGAAATCCGATATTACCGGAACCGTGGCGCAGGGCAGGGGCTGATGGCCAAAGCGATCATGCTGCAAGGCACGGGTTCGGATGTCGGCAAGACGGTGCTGGTCGCCGGCCTCTGCCGGGCGGCAAAAAAGCGTGGGCTGAAGGTGCGGCCATTCAAGCCGCAGAACATGTCGAACAACGCCGCCGTCGCCGACATTCCGGGCGACAACAATCATGGCGGCGGCGAGATCGGCCGCGCGCAATGGCTGCAGGCGATCGCTTGCGGTGTTGCGCCATCGGTTCACATGAACCCGGTGCTGCTCAAGCCGCAGACCGATGTCGGCGCGCAGGTCATCGTGCAGGGCAAAATGTTCGGCGAAGCGCGGGCGCGCGACTACCAGGCGATGAAGGGCCGGCTGATGGATGCCGTGCTGGACTCCTGGGGCAAGGTCGGCGAGGGCGCCGATCTGGTCATCGTAGAGGGCGCCGGTTCGCCGGCCGAGATCAACCTGCGCAGCCGCGACATCGCCAATATGGGCTTTGCCACGCGCGCCGACGTGCCGGTGGTGCTGGTCGGCGACATCGATCGCGGCGGCGTCATCGCTTCGGTCGTCGGCACGCATCTGATCCTGCCGGAAGAGGACCGGCGCATGATCGTCGGCTACCTCATCAACAAGTTTCGCGGCGACGTTTCGCTGTTCGACGACGGTCTGAAGTCGATCGAGACATTCACGGGATGGCGCTGTTTCGGTGTCGTTCCGTGGCTGAAGGCGGCGGCACGCCTGCCTTCGGAAGATTCGGTGGTGCTGGAACGGCTGGCATCCGGCGAAGCGCGCGCGCTGAAGGTGGCGGTGCCGATGCTTGGCCGCATCGCCAATTTCGACGATCTCGACCCGCTCAAGGCCGAACCGCAGGTCGAGGTGGTGTTCGTGCCGCCGGGAAAGCCGCTGCCGGCCGATGCCGGACTGGTGGTCATTCCGGGCTCCAAGTCGACGATCGGCGATCTCCTGAAATTCCGCGAGAACGGCTGGGATCGCGACTTGCTGGCCCATCGCAAGCGCGGCGGCCATGTCGTCGGCATTTGCGGTGGTTTCCAGATGCTCGGCCGTGCTGTCCGCGATCCCGACGGCGTCGAGGGCAGCGTCACCGAAGCCGAAGGGCTAGGCCTGCTCGACGTCGAAACGGTGATGGAACCGGAAAAGACGGTGCGCAATATCAGCGCCCGTTCGGTGCAATTCGACTTGCCGCTCGAAGGCTACGAAATCCATCTCGGCCGCACCACCGGACCGGATACGCTGCGGCCGTCGGCAATCATCAATGGCATCGAGGATGGGGCGGTGTCGGCCGACGGCAAGGTGTTGGGTACTTATATGCATGGCCTGTTTGGCGCCGATGGCTTTCGCGCCGCCTACCTTGCGAGCCTTGGCGTCAGCGGCGGCGGCGTCGATTATCGCGCCGAGGTCGAGAAAGCGCTGGACGAGATCGCGGCCGAGCTGGAGACTAATCTCGACTGTGACGCGATTTTTGGGTTGGCTCGATAGATCCCCGTTGGCTAACCACCTTGGCAATTAGCGATAAACGCCGATCACGTCGTCATCCACGGGCGGAGCAAGGAGCGTAGCGACGCGGCGCAGACCCGAGGATGACGAAGTTGAGGACGCCTCGGTCAATCCCCAGCCAGCAGCGCAATAACTCAGGCCTTCTCGCCAGCCTTCGGCCAGTAGGTGCCAAACGACCAGACATTGCCTTCCGGGTCGCGGCAGATGAACTCGCGGCTGCCATAGTCGCGGTTGGTCAATTCCTGGATGATTGTGGCGCCGGCCTTCTTGGCCTTGGCATAGGCGGCATCGGCATCATCGACTGCAATGTAGATCGACTTGCCGCCGCCTGAGCCGGGCTCGCCGACCATCTTGCCGTAGTCGTCGTCGCGCACCGTGCCCAGCATGATCATTGAGGAGCCGAAGACCAGTTCGGCATGGTGCACGACATCGCCTTCGCCATAGCGGGCCCGGACGCTGAAGCCGAAAGCTTCGCCCAGCCAGTCGATCATTCTTGCCGCGTTCTTGTAGCGCAAAGCGGGATAGAGGCGGGGCGTTTCAGTGGTGGTTGGCATGGGAACCTCCTTCATTTGGGTTGGTCGACAACCCACCCTGCTCAAAGGCCGTTCCGGCGTCTTGAAGAAATGTTACCTGACAGAGAGCGCGGTCGGCGTTTCGCCGGCGAGGTCGCGAAACTCGCGCACCAGATGCGCCTGGTCGGCATAGCCGCAATCGGCGGCGATATCCGCCCAGTCGGCTGCCGGCTGTCTCGACAGGCCGAGCGCCCGGTTGAAGCGGACGATGCGCGACAGCGTCTTGGGGCCGATGCCGATGGCGTTGGAAAAACTGCCGGCGAGATGTTTGCGGCTCCAGCCCAGTCTTTCGGCGATCGATGCAATGCGGGTCCGGCCGCCGGATGTGATGATGCGGTCATAGGCCCAGGCGATTTCGAGCGGCGTTTCCGCGGCGTTCTCGAGACGGGCGGTGACGAAGGCTTCGGCCACGTCGAAACGCGTGGCCCAGTCCGGCGCGTTGCCAAGCCGTTCACGCAGCGCCATGCCTTGCGCGCCAAGCACGTCGTCGAGGGCGACCATGCTGTCAGCCAGCTCGCTCATCGGCAGGCGGAAGAAACGGCGTGCGCCAAGCGGCGTGAAGTTGACCTGGACGCAGCAGGCGCCGCCGAAGGATTCGATCACCACCGGTCCGGCATAGAGACCGGCGGCGAAACTGGCGAAGCGGTCATTGTCGCCGGGCGCCTTGCCGAGGCCGATGGCGAAGGGTTCGGCGAAGCTGATGACCAGCGGTACGGTGAGCGACGCGTATTCGACGTTGCGCATATGGCCGGGCGCCATTTCGCGATAGCCGCAAATGTCTGACACAATGCCCTCAAGTCGAGGGTCGGGCAGGCGCCGGCGCATCTCGAACCGCCCGGCGACGGATCGGTCCTGCTCTTGCTGGGGTTGCATATCGACGGGCATTGGCCATCCTTGCGCCAAGTCAAATCTAGCAGACTCGAGGCCGGAATCAAAAGCGCCCGGCTTTTGGCCGGGCGCTCCTCGTCCCCACTTCAAGGGAAATGGTCAGGCGCCGCGCATCAAGCAGCCGCCGGCAAGCACGATGAAAGCAATAAGTACGATCCACACCGATGCGAGTGGAATGAATGCAAGAACGCCAAGCGCGGCGAGGACGCCGATGATGGCGATAACAACGGAGATGATAAAAACGATCTGGGTAGGTGCGCTAAGATTCATGTCTGCCTCTCCAACATGATTCGAACAGCGGCATTCTATCAGGGCGCGTGATCACACACCAATCAAGGCGCGCAGTGGGTTCGCCGGGTCGGCCAGCAGCTTCACAGCAAGCGCCAGGCACACGATTACCAGCAGCGGCTTGATCAGTTTCGCGCCGATGCGCATGGCCAGGCTGGCGCCGACGCGGGCGCCGAGGAACTGGGCAACGCCCATCATCAGGCCGATCTTCCAGTAGACGACGCCGAAGGCCGCGAAGACGATGAAGCCGCCGATGTTGGAGGCGAAGTTGAGCAGCTTGGTATGCGCCGTCGCCTTGAGCACGCCATAGCCGGCGAGCGCCACGAAGGCCAGCATGTAGAAGGAGCCTGCGCCCGGTCCAAACAGGCCATCGTAGAAGCCGATGGCGGGCACAAGGATCAGTCCGAACAGGAAGGGCGACAGCCGCTCGGCGCGGTCGATGTCGTTCATGTTGGGCTTAAACGCGAAGTAGAGCGCGATGGCGATCAGCACGATAGGCAGGGCAGCACGCAGAATGTCACCCGGCACGATCGTTGCCAGCAAGGCGCCGATGGCGCTTCCGACAAGGGCCAGAAGCGCCGACGGCAATTGCCGGCGCAGATCGACATGACCCTTCGATGCGTAGTGGATGGTCGCCGAGCCCGAGCCGAACATGCCTTGCAGTTTGTTGGTGGCGAGCGCCTGGACCGGTGTGAAGCCGGCAAGCAGCAGCGCCGGCACCGTGATCAGCCCGCCACCGCCGGCGATCGAATCGACAAAACCCGCGGCAAAGGCGGCGAAGGCGAGCATGGCGACGGTCTGGATGCTAAGGTCGATCATCTGATGTATGGGGGTATCCGGCCGGCTGAAATATCGGGCGTTCGACCACGGCCACCCTGTTTGCGCAAGGTCGATTCCGCGCTACCTCTATCCAAGCGCATCGCGCTTGGATTTGTATTTGTGTGGTTAACCCGGAAAGAGGCTCCTGATGGCATTCGCATTGCTGGACCAGATACGTCAAATATTCGACGGCGACCCGGGTGTGCGCAAGGTGGCGGACGATCCGGTCCTGTCGGCGGAACTGCTGATGTTGTTTCGCATGATCCTGGCCGACGGGTCTGTCAGCGAGAGCGAGATGGTTGCCTTCCGGCGCATCTGCAAGGACGCCTTCGGCATTGCGGAAAGCAGTATCGACAGCGTCATCGAATATCTCAACGAGTTCGGCTACGAGACCAATGGTTCGCAGGCGATCGCACTGTTCCGCGACCTCGATGTCGAGCGGCGCCGGCAATTGGCCAAACATATGGCGGAGATTGCCAAGGCGGATTCGCAACTGGCCGAGAGCGAGATACGCCTGCTGCGCCGCACGCTCGACCTGCTCGATATCAGCCCGGTCGATGCGGTGAAGCCGCAGGAGTGATTGGGCCGCCTTCTCTCCTGATCAGCCTTGCTCTCGCAGCCGCTTCGCGATTGCCCGGTGCAAGTCAGGGGCGGCGGTGACAAGCGCCTTGGCAGCCTCGGATTGCGGGTGGTCGAGCACCTCGCTCGTCTTGCCGCGCTCGACAACCTTGCCGTCATGCATGACCAGCACCTCGTCCGTGATGGCGCGCGCGACGGTCAGGTCGTGGGTGATGAAGAGGTAGGCGATGCCGAGCTTCTGGTTGAGTTCGGCGAACAGATCGAGGATCTGGGCGCGGATCGAGACATCGAGCGCCGAGACCGGCTCGTCGGCGACGACCAGCTTGGGGCGGGTGATGATGGCGCGGGCGATCGACAGGCGCTGGCGCTGGCCGCCGGAAAATTCGTGCGGGTATTTGTCCATGTCGCTGATGCCGAGACCGACTTCGTGCAGCGCATGCGCCACCATCTCGCGGCGTTCGGCGCGCGTCGGCTTTTTCTCCAGCACATGCAGGGGTTCGGCGATCAGTTTTTCGACTTTCTGGCGCGGGTCGAAGGAACCGTAGGGATCCTGGAAGACGACCTGCATGTTACGTCGCGCCGGCTTCAGCTCGGCTTCGCTCTTGCCGGTGACGGTCTCGCCTCGGAACCGGATCGTGCCCGAGCTTGGCTGGTCCAGCGCCAGGATCATGCGGGCGAGCGTTGACTTGCCGCAACCGGAGCGGCCGACCAGCGCCACTGACTGACCCGGCGCCATCGACAGGGAGACATCGTCGACGGCTCGGATACCAGGCGCGCGTTTGAACAATGAGGTGCGTCGGCCGGGATAGTCGCGGGTCACGCTTTCGACCTGAAGCAAAGGTTGGCCCGTCTCGATGTCATGCGGCCTGGCGCGCGCCGGCACATGCATCGAGGCCTGCGCCAGCTGGCGCGTGTAGGGGTGGGTCTGTTCGGACAGCGTGCGCGCCGTGTCGCCGGCCTCCATCACCTCGCCATGGCGCAGGATGGTGATGCGGTCGGCCATCTCGGTCACCACGGCGAGGTCATGCGAGATCAGGAGCAGGCCCATGCGGCTTTCGGCGACGAGGTCGCGCAACAGGTCGAGGATCTGTGCCTGCAGCACCACGTCGAGCGCCGTCGTCGGTTCGTCGGCGATCAGCAGCTTCGGCTTCAGCGCGCAGGCGATGGCGATGACGACGCGCTGGCGCTGGCCGCCGGACAGTTCGTGCGGAAAGCGCGCCATCGGGAATTTCGCCTCGGGCAAGCCGACGCGGTCGAGCATCTTTCGCGCCCGGTCTTCGGCTTCGGCGCGGTTGGCCTTGGTGTGCCAGCGGATGCCTTCGGCGACTTGTTCGCCGATGGTCTTGACCGGGTTAAGCGCGGTCATCGGCTCCTGAAACACCATGCCGATGTCGTCGCCGCGCAGCGCACACATCTGGTCCTCGGTTGCTGCCAGGATGTCGATACCGTCGAATGTGACGCGTCCGGTGGCGCGCGCGGCATGGGGCAGAAGCTGCATCACCGTCAGCGCGGTCATCGATTTGCCCGAACCGGATTCGCCGACCAGCCCCATTACCTCACCGGGCGCGACGGAAAGCTCCATACCCCTGAGGATCTGCGTGTCGCCGATAGTCAGCGACAGGTTCTCAATGTCGAGCAGGCTCATCGCTGCCGCCGCGATTTCGGATCGAGGATGTCGGCAATGCCGTCGCCCAGCAGGTTCAGTCCCAGCACGGCGACGACGATCGCCATGCCCGGAAAGATCGCCATCCATGGCGCCACCACCATGCGGGTCTGCGCGTCGAACAGCATGCGGCCCCAGCTCGGCATCGGCGGCTGGGCACCCAGGCCCAGATAGGAAAGCCCGGCCTCGGCCAGGATGCCCAGCGCGAACTGGATGGTGCCCTGCACCAGGAGCAGCGTGGCGATGTTGGGCAGCACATGTTCGATTGTGATCTGCGTGCTGCTCTTGCCGGCGGCGCGCGCGGCCAGAATGAACTCGCGCGGCCAGATCGCCAGCGCGCCGGCGCGGGCGACACGGGCAAAGACCGGAATGTTGAAGATGCCGATGGCGATGATGGCGTTGATCGCGCCCGGCCCGAAGATGGCGGTGATCATGATCGCCGACAGCAAAGCCGGGAAGGCGAAGACGAGATCGTTCAGCCGCATCAGTGCCTCGTCGACGAGGCCGCCGCGTGCCGCGGCAAAGGCGCCGAGCGGCACGCCGACCCCCATGCCGATGCCAACCGCGACCAGCGCCACGGCAATCGAATTGCGGGCGCCGACCATGACCATCGACAGGATGTCGCGGCCGAAATGATCGGTGCCGAACCAGTGCGTCAGAGAGGGGGCTTGCGTCTTGTCCGATATCACCAGTTTGGTGACGTCGTAGGGCGTCCACGCATAGGAGACGATTGCCATTGCCAGGATCAGCAGGGTGATGACGAAACCGGCCACGAAGGCGGTGTTCCTGAATGCCTTGGCCAGGATGCTGCCGAACGTCTCCTCTGGGATGTCGATGTGCAGTGTCATTGCCGGCTTCTCAGGCGCGGATCGACAACCGCATAGGAAAGATCGACGAGAAGGTTGACGGCGATGACGGCGGCGACCAGCAGCATGACGACGCTTTCGACGACGATCAGATCGCGCTGGGTGATCGCCTGGAATACCAGCCGGCCGAGGCCGGGCAGATAGAAAACATTCTCGATGATGATGGTGCCGGCAAGCAGGAAGGCGAATTGCAGGCCCAGAATGGTCAGGACCGGGATCATGGCGTTGCGCAGTGCATGCCGCCACAAGACTGCGCGATAGGGCAGGCCCTTGGCGCGGGCGGTGCGGATGTAGTCTTCGCTCAGCACCTCGATCAGCGCCGAGCGGGTGACGCGCGCCAGGATCGCGGCTTGCGGCAAGGCAAGTGCGACCGCCGGCAGCAGCAGCGATTTCAGGGCTGGCCAGACGCCGGCACTCCAGCCGGGAAACCCACCGGCCGGGACCAGCCGCAGCCAGACGGCGAACACATAGATCAGCATCAGCGCGAACCAGAAATTGGGCACGGCGACGCCAAGCTGTGCGGCACCCATCGAAATCGTATCACCGGCGCGTCCACGCCGGCTGGCGGAAAACAGGCCAACGGGAATCGCGATGATGGTGGAGAGCGCAAGTGCAATCAGCGCCAGCGGCAGCGAGACGGCAAGCCGCTCGCTCACCAGGTCGATGACCGGCACCGAATAGGTGTAGGAACGGCCGAAATCGAGGCTGAGCAGGCCGCCGGCCCAGTGCAGATAGCGCAAGGCCAGTGGCGCGTTGAGGCCCATCTGGTTGTGGAGAAGTTCGATCTGGTCGGCGCTTGCGTTCATGCCCAGCATCAGCCGTGCCGGATCGCCGGGCAGGATCTCCAGCACGGCGAACACCACCATGGAAGCCAGCAGCAGCGTGGCGATGGCGACGGCGATGCGTTTTAGGAGATAGGCGGTCATGGAAGCGGAGGCACTGTTATTTTGTCCACCGGGCAAAGGTTGCGTTCCCGCACACCCCCCTCTGTCCTGCCGGACATCTCCCCCGCAAGGGGGGAGATTGTGCTCTCATCGAGGCTTTCGCCAATCGTTGACGGTGCGCAGACCAAGAAGGTTGCAAAGGGTGCACCATCGGCCAAACTGCCGATCTCCCCCCTTGCGGGGGAGATGCCCGGCAGGGCAGAGGGGGGTGTGACGGAGCGCAAGTTCCGCCAGGCAGCCTGAGTCTTCAATCCGACCACTTCACCTTGGTCAAATCATTGGCCTGGATCGGCGCGTTTTCCCACAGCCCTTGCAGCTTGGCGTCCCAGACTCCGACCTTCGGCAATTCGTAGAGGAAGCCGACCACGGCGTCGTCGGCCAGGATCTTCTGCGCTTGCCCCAGCAATTCCTTGCGCTTGGCTTCGTCGGAGGTGACACCGAGGTCGGCAATCACCTTGTCGAAGGCCGGGTTGTCGTAGTTGAAATAATAGTCCTTGCGCGAATAGATATCGATGTCGTTGGGCTCGGTGTGGGAGACGATGGTCAGGTCGTAATCCTTCTTGGTGAACACCTGATCCAGCCACTGTGCCCATTCGACCGGGATGATTTCCAGATCGATGCCGACGTCGCGAAGTTGTGAGGCGATGATCTCGCCGCCGAGCCGCGCATAGGCGGGCGGCGGCAGTTTCAGCGTCGCCTTGAAGCCGTTCTCGAGGCCTGCCTCCTTCAGCAGTTCCTTGGCCTTGGCGACATCATGCGGGTAGCGGCCGGTGAGGTCGACATAGTCCTTGTTGGCCGGCGACATATGCGAGCCGATCGGCTGCCCGAGGCCGGCCGAGGCGCCGTCGATGATCGCCTTGCGGTCGAGCGCGTAGGAGATCGCCTGTCTTACCTGCAGCTTGTCGAAAGGCGGCTTCTTGTTGTTGATCGACAGGATGGTCTCACCCTCGGTCGCGCCGATCACAACCTTGAAGCGCGGGTCGTCCTTGACCTGGGCGACGCTGTCGGCATCGAAGAACGGGAAAGCCTGGATGTCGCCCGAGAGCAGCGCCGGCACATAGGCGGCTGCATCCGGCACGATGCGGAACTCGGCCTTGTCGAGGGACGCCGGCGTACCCCAGTAGTTATCCGATTTGACCAAGGTGATCGACGATCCCTTGGCCCAGCTCTGGAACTTGAACGGGCCGGTGCCGATCGGTTTCTCCTTGTTGGTATCGGCAGATTCCGGCGCCACGATTACCGCGTCGCCCCAGCCCATATTGTAGAGGAACGAGCCCTGCGGGTTTTTCAGCGTGACCTTGACGGTTGCCGGGTCGACCACGTCGACTTTGTCGATGGCGGCGAACAGGCCCTTTTGTGCGTTGACGGAATTTTCGGCGCGGGCTCGATCGAGCGAGAATTTCACGTCGCTGGCGTCGAAGTCGGTGCCGTCATGGAATTTCACGCCGGTGTGCAGCTTGAAGGTGTAGACCTTTCCATCATCGGAAATGGTCCAGCTTTCGGCCAGATCCGGCAGCACCTCGCCATTCGGCCCGATGCGCGTCAGGCCTTCGAACACATTGGCGTAGAGAACCTCGTCGATCGCCGCGGCCGCCCCGGCGGTCGGATCGAGATGCGGGGGTTCGAGCGCGATGCCGATGACCAGGTCGGTTCGCGCGGCAAACGCAGAGGTGCCGGCGGCCAGCGACAGCACCGCGGCCGCCAGAATGGTTTTCCACAGTTTCATCGTGCAACTCCCCATGCGTTCAGACACGTGCTCGAACCCGGGCGATAGAAGCGTGATTTCGCCACGGAGTAAATTGCGTTTCGTTCTGCCCATTGGCGTGGCCGGGAATCTTTTTGTCCTGGCGACCGCATCGGCAGGTCGAAGCTTGTCGCGGTGCGCACCTTATTCCGTGGCTGTGCCGCGCAGCAGCACGTTGAGCCCTATTGCCATCACCTTGGCCGATTCTACCATGTCCGATATGCCGACCCATTCGTCCGGCCGATGGGCGAGGTCGAGAATGCCCGGCCCATAGGCAATGCAATCATAGATATGGCCGATGCGGGCTATGTGCTTCTGGTCGTAGGTGCCGGGCGAAATGACGTAGTCGGGTTCGCGGTCGAAGATCGCCATTATGCCTTGCGCAACCGCCTTGACCACCGGGGCGTCGCGCTCGGTCATCAGCGGCAGCACTTCCATCAGGTCGCGGATTTCGTAGTCGAATTTTGTCCGCTCGCGCTTTAGCCGGTCGAGAATACCGGTCACTTCGCCTTTGACGGTGTCGAGATCTTCCTCCAGCAGGAAACGGCGGTCGATGGTCAGCCGGCAGGAGTCGGGCACGTTGGGCGACGGCAGGCCGGGCCGGAAGTCCTCGGTCTGGCCGCCATGGATCGAATTGATGTTCATGGTCGAGCGTTTTGCCCCTTCGGGCACGACCGGCATGCGCGTCATCTTGCGGTCGAGTGCGGGGAACAGCTCGTCCTCGAAAGCCCTCAGCACGGCGCCCATGTGACGTACGGCATTGTCGCCGAGAAACGGCATCGAGCCGTGCGCGATCTCGCCCTTGGTCTCGATCTCCGCCCACCAGACACCGCGATGACCGAGACAGATGCGGTCCTTGTTCAGCGGCTCGGGAATGATGACATGGTCGACCCTGGGCTTCGAGAAATAGCCGAGCCTGGCCAAATGGGCGACGCCGCCGAAACCACCGGACTCCTCGTCGACCGTGCCGGATATTTCGATGGCGCCGGGAAAATCGGGGAAGACTTCCAGGAAGGCTTCGGCTGCGACGATCGAGGCGGCAAGACCGCCCTTCATGTCGCAGGCGCCGCGGCCGTAGACCTTGCCGTCTTTGACGATGCCGGCAAAAGGATCGACGGTCCAGCCGTCGCCAGCTTCGACCACGTCGATGTGTGAGTTGAAGTGGACGCAGGCGCCTGACGATCTTCCGTCGAAACGGGCAACGACATTGACGCGCGGGTAGCGGTCGGTGTCGCCGGGCGTGCCTTCTGCGCGGATGAATTCGGTCTCGAAACCGCTCTTCTTCAGCCGCGCGCCGAGATATTCGGCGCATGGCCGATAGGCCTCGCCGGGTGGATTGATGGTCGGAAAACGGATCAGCTCAGTGGTCAGCGCGACGACATCGTCGCGCCTGTCATCGATTGCCCGGAGGAGTCGCTCGTTCATACCCAGAGTTGAGCAGCGATCTCAGCGGTTTTGCAAGCCCGTTGGTGATCGAGCCTGGGCGGCGTGTCGTTGCGGCAACTATTGCGGGAAATCGTTCAAATTCGCTGCTTTGGATTGGCGAATTGGTCAAGGTGTGTGTGTTAGCCCGTTCATCTGCCATTAAAAAGATGAAAGACAATTTGAGGGCAGACAGGTTAGGGGCAATCAAAGGGGTTTGATCGCATGAAAAAGACAGTTCTCATGGCAGCCGTGTTTGTTGCGATGCTGTTCGGTGCTTCGGGGCAGGGCTGGGCAGCCAGCCTCGTTGCAAATATTGACGTGTCGTCGCAGACGATGACCGTCAGATATGGTGCGTCGGTTTACCGGTGGAGCGTCTCCACCGCGCGCAAAGGCTACATTACCCCGCGCGGCAGCTATCGGCCGCAACGGACGGCGCGGATGTGGTATTCGCGCAAATACGACATGTCGCCGATGCCTCATTCCGTGTTCTTCCGCGGCGGCTATGCCATTCACGGCACCGGCGCGGTGAGGCAGCTCGGGCGCCCGGCATCGCATGGCTGTGTGCGCTTGCACCCGACCAACGCCGCCGCCTTCTATGCGATGGTTCGGCAAGCCGGCTTCGGCAATACGCGGATTGTCGTGACGAACTGAAGAGATTCAGGTTCGCTGTTGTCGGCTGGCGCAGGGCTAACACCCTCGCCAGCAGTTCTGTTTAAGCGTTTGGGACCGCTTTTGCCTGCGAGGGCCGCTTTCGACGCCCGCCGCTGATCTCCCACCTTTTGTGGAACCACATCCACTGGCCGGGATCTTCTCGCACCCAGCGTTCGACGACATCGTTGAGACGCTGGGTGGTGGCGTGGACATCGACGCTGCCGTCAGCGGTGCGCGGCAATGTCAGCTTGTCCTCGATTTCGAGCCGGAAGCGGTTGCCTGGCAGCCTGATGCAGCGCGCCGGATAGACGTCGCAGTCATAGTGACGGGCAAGGGTGGCCAGCACCCGATTGCTCTGGCACGGACGGCCGAAGAACGTCGTATCCAGTCCATTGGAGAATTTCTGGTCGACAAGGATGCCGATGTTGCCGCCGTTCTCCAGGACCCCGGCCAAGGCGAATGAAGCACCGGCCATCGATGGCAGCAACGAGCCCATGGTCGAGCGGCGCGTCGAGAGGATGTAGTCGGCAAGATAAGGATTGTTGGGCGGCCGAAACAGCGCCGTGATGTTCATGCCGAAGGTCGCCGCCGCCACCGGCAGCAATTCGAAATTGCCGAGATGACCGGTAAAGACGATATGCGGCTTCTGTTCGCCAGCGATTTCGACGAAGTGGTCCGCTCCTTTGACCTCGATGCGGCCGGGCTTGATGGCTGTAGGGTCATAGTCGAAGAGGGCGTCGAGAAAGATGTATTCCGCGGCAAGACGGGCCATGTTGCCCCACATGTCGGAGGCGATCGCCTGGATCTCGGCTTCGCTCTTTTCCGGATAGGCCTTGCGCAGATTGTCGACGGCAACCTGATGGCGTCCCACCCGGGGGCCGACCATGCGTGCGACGCGGTCGGCGAAATTCAGCGCACTGTCGGCCGGCAGCAGACGCAGGACCGAGATGATCATCATCGCCGCCCGCGCCACCAGCCAGTAATTGAGCTGGCGCAGTTGCCTGCCGTAACGAAATTTTAGATCCCGGCGGAACTTCTTGAACACAGAGGTCAAGGCTCTAGCCGACGCGCAGGATGATCTTGCCGAACACGTCGCGGCCTTCCATGCGCTTCAGCGCGGCATCTATACCGTCGAAGTCGACTTCGGTGTCGATGACAGGTGCGACCTGTCCCGCCGCCATTTTCTGCATGGCGTTTGCCATGTTCTCCATGCGGCAGCCAAAGGAGCCAAGCAGTTTCAATTGCTGCTGGAACAGCTGCATGAGGTTGATCTGCGTCGACACGCCGGAAGTCGAACCGCAGGTCACCAGGCGGCCGCCACGCTTCAGGCACAACATCGAGGCGGCAAAAGTGTCGGCGCCGACATGTTCGAAGACGACATCGACGCCCTTCTTCTTGGTCAGCTTGCGCACGACGCCCTCGAAACGGTCGTCGCGGTAGTTGATGACATGGTCGGCGCCGAGCGCCTTGGCCTTGTCGATCTTGTCGTTGGAGCCGACCGTGGTGATGATGGTGCAGCCCATCCGCTTGGCCAGCTGGATGGCCGCCGAGCCGATGCCGGATCCGCCGGCATGGATAAGGATCGTCTCGCCGGGCTGTAGCCTGGCGTTGTCGAACAGCATGTGCTCGACCGTGCCGAAGGTGACGGGCGCGACCGCCGCGCCGATGTCGGTCACGCCGGGCGGGGCAGGGACCAGCAGGCGAGCCGGCAGGTTGATCTTCTCTTGCGCGAAACCGTCGAGATGGAAACCGTGCACACCCGAAACATGTTCACAGAGGTTGTCGCGGCCTTCGCGGCAGGCTCGGCAGAGGCCGCAGGTGCGCGCGCCGTAGATCGATACCAATTGTCCGGGCAGCAGGCTGGAAACGCCGGGGCCTACCGCCTCGACCTCGCCGGAGGCTTCGGCGCCGACGACCAGAGGCAGCTTGCGCTTGGCGAAGGCCATGCCGCGCCAGCCCCAGACGTCGATATGGTTCAGCGCCACCGCCTTGATGCGCAGCGTGACTTCGCCAAGTGCCGGCGGTGAGGGGGGCGGCAGGTCCACCGTTTCAAGACGGCGGTCCTCGATAAGTTGCAATGCGCGCATTGGGCCTGTCGGTTTCGGTCTGGCTGAAAAAGGTCGCTTAGACCGGTTCCCGCGCCATGACAAGGCAAGTGTTCTGGCCGCCGAAGCCGAAGGAGTTCGACAGAACGGTGCGAACCTCGGCATTGCGCTTCTTGTTCGGCACCACGTCGAGCACGATCGCGGGGTCGGGATTGTCATAGTTGATGGTCGGCGGAATGACGCTTTCGCGCATCGTCATCAGCGAGAACGCCGCCTCGACGGCGCCCGCCGCCGACAGCGTGTGGCCGATCATCGATTTGTTCGACGAGACCGGCATCGAGCCGATCCGCTCGCCGAACACGGTCGACAGCGACAGATGCTCCATCTTGTCGTTTTCGGGCGTCGAAGTGCCGTGAGCGTTCACGTAGTCGATCTCGTCTTCGCTCAAGCCGGCATCGGCAAGCACAGCACGGACCGCCGCGATCGCCGGCGAAGCGTCCGGCTTCGAGCGGGTGCGGTGGAAATCGTCCGCCTTTTCGCCGCAGCCGCGCAGGATGCCAAGAATCGTGGCGCCGCGCGCCATCGCGGCTTCCAGCGATTCCAGCACGAGAGCGCCGGAGCCCTCGGCCAGCACAAAGCCGTCGCGCTCCTTGGAGAAGGGTTTTGACGCCTTTTCGGGAATGTCGTTGTGGGTCGACAGCGCCGACAGCAGCGAGAAGCGGATCAGCGCCTCGGCGGTTGCCGAACCGTCGGCCCCGATCGACAGCGCCCGGTCGCATTCGCCGCGGCGGATCGCCTCGACACCGAGCTGGATGGCGGTGGCGCCGGAAGCGCAAGCGGTCGACAGCGTGATCGGCAGCCCGCGTGTGCCGAAACGGTCGGCAAGCCGGCCGGCGATCGAGCCGAACTGCGTGGTCTCGAAAATGTCTAGTTCCTTCAATCCGCGCGCCACCCGCAGCAGCCGTTCGCCGCCGGAGTCCAGTTTGTTGGAATTGTAGAGCGCGAAGCGGTCGTGCCAGTCGAGTTCGACCGGCGGTGAAGCGAGGAAGAGAGGACCACCGAAATCACCGGAATCGAGGCCGGATTCGGCCACGGCCTCACGCGCGGCGGTTTCCGCCAGTTCATAGGTGAGGTGGCTGGAGCCCTTCGAGCTCGATGGCAGGAAGTCGACCATGCCGGAGATGCGGGTGTTGAGATGATCGACCGGAAAACGGGTGATCGGGTGGATGCCCGACTTGCCCGAGGTCAGCGCCGCCCAATTGTCGGCCTTGCCGACGCCAAGCGAGGTCACCACGCCGATGCCGGTGACGGCGACGATCGGCCTGCCCATATGATCGTTCAGATTGGCCATGCGGGAGCCCTCGAGCGTTTATCGTTGCAGCATGGATCGTGGAACACCGCCTCAGGCGGCGTTGATCAGCGCCATGCCCTCGAATTGGTGATAGCCGATCGCCGTTGCAAGGACGGTTGCGGGAACCCCTTCGAACGGCTTCTCGGCTGCGGCATCAAAAACCGGGTAGGCGGCCTTGCGATCGACGGCCAGCGCCGCCAGTGCCACGGCGAAGGGAAACTGTGCTTCCTTCATGTGCCCGGTCAGCGTCGAGAAGCCGCGCGCGGCAATCGCCGGATTGGCGTCGAGCGCTGCTTTCTCGGCGATGGTTGCCATATGGGCGCCTGACGCGCCCGACAGGGCCAGTAATTTGCCGTTCGGCATTGCAGCCTGCTTGAGCAGTGCGGCGATCTCGGTGTCGAGTTCTCCCCGTGGGCGCCTGGCGCGGCCGGAGACGACCGGCCCAAGCTCGGCATAAATCTTTCGCCCGCGGCTTGTCGCGTGTTCGCGCTGCTCCAGCACCAGGAAGGCACCGCCGGATCCAGTCACGACGCCGCCGCCCTCAGCCCCCTGTCTTTGCCAGACCGGCTTCCACGGGCCGCGATGCAAATAGCCGGCGAGTTCATAGCCGAGCAGCATGTCGGAATGTTCGGTCTGGAAGGCACCGCCGACCAGGATGTGCGTCGACTGGCCGGAGCGGATGCGCGCGGCTGCCGTCTCGACGGCGGCGACACCGGCACCTTCCTCACCCATGAAGGTTCTGGATGAGCCCGTCACCTTGTGGACGATGGAGATGTTGCCGGCGAGCAGATTGGAAAGCTGGGCCAGGAACAGTGTCGGCCGCAATTCGGTGGTCAATTTCTCGTTGAGCAGCACATCGCGGTCGTTGCGGCTTTCCGAAGCGGCGAGAATGGCGGCATCGACCGCCTCGTCGCGTTCGCCGCCGCCTGCGGCCACAACCATGTCCATGGTCGTGCAGAGTTCGTCATTGCCCTTGATGCCGGCGTCGTCCAGCGCCAGGCCTGCGGCATAGGTGCCGAGCCTCTGCCAGGTTTCCATCTGGCGCTGATCGCCGCGTTTGGCGATCTGCAGGTTCCAGTCGATCTCCGGCAATGGATGGACGGTATAGGGTGCAAAGCGCGCCGCTTCGAGCACCGGTTCCAGGCCCGGCTGCGCGAGCTTCTGCCAATGGGCGTCCGGACCTTCCCCCAGCGAGGAGACAAGGCCGATACCAGTGATGACGACGTCGCGGGGGCTGCTCATGAGCGGCTTTGTGGGTCAGGCGGCAGGGCGCGTCAAGATCACGCGCTCAACCGAAGTCAGGCGGTCTTGGCGGCAACCAGTGCGTCGATCTTGGCGCACAGGTTCTTCATGACGAAGTAATCGTCGGTCGAAGCCTTGCCGTCATTGACTTCCTGGGTCCATTTTTCCAGCGGCACCTTGATGCCGAATTCCTTGTCGATGGCGAAGACGATGTCGAGGAAATCGAGGCTGTCGATGCCGAGATCGTCGATCGTGTGGCTCTCGGGCGTGATGGTTTCGATATCGATCTCGCTGGTGTCGGCAATGATCTTGGCGACTTTGTCGAACGTGGTGGACAAGGGCTTTTCCTTCGGTTGCGGGCGGAATCTGTCCGCATCTTGTTTGGGCGCTGTCTAATCGGTTTTTCCCGGCAGGAAAAGGGCTGATACGCCGGGCGCAGATGGGTAGGGTGTCTGGAAAACGCAAGAAGGGCGCCCGGTTTACCCCCGGGCCGGGGTGTTTTAGGGACGTAAAGCGTTTTTTGATTTTTGTTATAAACAAAATAACCTGCCCCCCCCACATACAGTGTTTATTTAGGGGGGGGGCGGTGGATTATA
>NZ_JAMYQH010000051.1:0-30459 GCF_040320765.1 Mesorhizobium sp. M0618
CCGGCCTCAAACCCGAGCCGCAAGGCACCCCACATTGGCCTGACCCTCCCTCCTTGCCCCTATAACTTAATAACGCAACGGGCCCGCAAGGGGGGAGATTGGCAGTTTTGACTACAGCACCATCTCTGCCACGTCGGCGATTGGCGAAATCGGTAACGACATCCAATCTCCCCCCTTGCGGGGGAGATGTCCGGCAGGACAGAGGGGGGTGTGACAGAGCGCGACGGTAGGTCAAAAAGCTACTCGAACCTTTCCGGCAGATGATGCTCCTCGGCGAGGTCGGAGAAGCGGGTGAACTCGCCCTGGAAGGCAAGGCTGACGGTGCCGGTCGGGCCATGGCGCTGCTTGGCGATGATCACTTCGGCCTTGCCCTGGACCTCGATCATCTTCGTTTCCCAGGCGAGGTGCTCGGGCGTGCCTTTCTCCGGTTCCTTGTTCTTGATGTAATATTCCTCACGGTACACGAACAGCACGACGTCGGCGTCCTGCTCGATCGAGCCCGATTCGCGCAGATCGGACAGCTGCGGATGCTTGTCGTCGCGGCTTTCGACCTGACGCGAGAGCTGTGAGAGGGCGATGATCGGCACGCCCAACTCTTTGCCGAGTGCCTTCAGTCCGGTGGTGATCTCGGTGATTTCCTGGACGCGGTTCTGCGACGCCTTGGCGGACGAACCCTGCATCAGCTGGATATAGTCGATGACCATCAGGTCCAGCCCGCGCTGCCGCTTGAGGCGGCGGGCGCGCGCCGCGAGCTGGGCGATCGAGATACCACCCGTCTGGTCGATGTAGAGCGGGCGCTTGTGGTTCTCCTGCGTGTAGGCGACAAGCTTGCCGAAATCGGCTTCCGTCAAATCGCCGCGCCGGATTTTCGACGATGGAATCTCGGTCTGCTCGGAGATGATGCGGGTGGCCAGCTGCTCCGACGACATTTCAAGCGAGAAGAAGCCGACGACGCCGCCATTGGCCGCCTTGACCGAACCGTCGGCCTGCTGGGCAGGCTCATAGGCGGCAGCGATGTTATAGGCGATGTTGGTGGCCAGCGACGTCTTGCCCATGCCTGGGCGGCCGGCGATGATGATCAAATCGGATGGCTGCAGGCCGCCCATGCGGTGGTCGAGATCGCGCAGGCCGGTGGCAATGCCGGATAGGTGGCCGTCGCGCATGTAAGCCGCACTGGCCATGTCGACGGCGTTCTTCAACGCATCGGAAAAACTCTCGAAGCCGCCATCGTAGCGGCCGTTTTCGGCCAGCTCGAACAGGCGGCGTTCGGCGTCCTCGATCTGTTCGCCGGGCGCCATGTCGACCGGCGCGTCATAGGCGATGTTGACCATGTCCTCGCCGACGGTGATCAGCGCGCGGCGTGTGGCAAGGTCATAGATGGCGCGGCCATAGTCGGTGGCGTTGACGACGGTGACGGCCTCGACCGCCAGCCGCACGACATATTGCGCCATCGTCATGTCGCCGACCTTCTCGTCGGCGGGCAGGAAGGTTTTCAGCGTGATCGGCGTCGCCACCTTGCCCATACGGATGAACTCGGACGCCACCTCGAAGATCTTGCGGTGCAGCGGTTCGTAGAAATGGCTGGCCTTGAGGAAGTCCGAGACGCGATAGAAGGCGTCGTTGTTGACGAGGATGGCGCCGAGCAGCGCCTGCTCGGCCTCGATGTTGTTGGGCGCTTCACGATAAAGCGGTGTTTCCGCCACGCCGAATTTTCGCGCTGCTTCTGCCATGATGTCCCCGATTTCGATCCCGGCTTCTCGATATCAGAACGTGACAAGTCCATGCTGACTTATCTGCACCAGTGCCTGTCCAATCAGCTTTGATACCCGCGATTCACAGCCGAGTTTTTTCGGTGGAAAGAATCACAATTGACTCGAATCGAAAGAACGATTGTAGCGCATCTACAGGGAGAACAAAACGGGAAAACAAGAATGGTGCCCTGTGCAGCCATCCCGCTCAAAGCTGACCGAGTCGCCCCTCGATGAACCGGCGTTCCGCCGGTTGCCGGGTCAACTCGATCGCCCGCCGGTAGGAGGTCCTTGCCGCTTCGGTCAAGCCAAGCCTGCGCTGCATGTCTGCTCGCGCCGCGTGCGCCAGATGGTAGCCGTCCAGCCCGCCTTGTCCCATGACCGCCTCGATTGCCGCCAGTCCGGCCTGCGGGCCGTCGCGCATGCCTATGGCCGCGGCGCGGTTAAGTGCCACGACGGGTGAAGGATCGACGCGGCCGAGCACATCGTAAAGCGCGACGATTTGTACCCAGTCGGTCTCCGCCGTGCCTGCCGCCTCGGCGTGGACGGAAGCAATGGCCGCCTGCAGGATGTAAGGTCCGATGCGGCGCGAGGCGATCGCCCGACCGATCAGGCCGTCGGCCTCGGCGATCAGCGCACGGTCCCACAGCGCGCGGTCCTGGTCTTCCAGCAGCACAAGATCGCCGCTGGCATCGACCCGTGTTGCGCGCCGCGCCTCGTGCAGCAGCATCAGGGCAAGCAGCCCTTGCGCCTCCGGCTGGTCGAGCAGCTCAACCATCAGCCGGCCGAGCCGGATCGCCTCGGCGCACAGATCGGCCCGCGTCAGGTTCGGCCCCTCGGTTGCCGCGTAACCCTCGTTGAAGATCAGGTAGATCACCTGCAGCGCACTCTCGAGACGCGCCGGCAGGTCGTCGCGGTCGGGCACTTCGTAAGGGATGGCCTCGTCCCGGATCTTCGCCTTGGCCCGCACGATGCGTTGCGCAATGGTCGGTGCCGGCGTCAGATAGGCGCGGGCGGTCTCTTCGGTGGTCAAACCACCCACTTCGCGCAGGGTCAGGGCGATGCGTGCATCCGGCGCCAGCGCCGGATGGCAGCAGACGAAGATGAGCCGCAATTCATCGTCCTGGATGTCTTCCGGCATGGCCGGCTCCGGTGTCGGCTCGGCCAGAGCCGTGAGCTCGGGCAGAGCCCCGGCCAGTCGCGCTTCCCGGCGCCAGCGGTCGATGGTCCTGAAGCGGCCGGCCGAGACCAGCCAGGAATAGGGATTGGCCGGCACACCCTGGCGCGGCCATTGCTCGGCGGCAGCGGTGAAGGCCTCGTGCAAGGCCTCCTCCGCCGCGTCGAAACCGCCGAGCAGGCGGATCAAGGTCGCCAGCACGCGCCGCGCCTCGGTGCGGTAGGCCGCCTCCAGGGCGTCGCGCGGGCCGGCGGTGCTCACAGGACCGGCGGCGGCTGGCTGAAGTCGACGACCGGACGGACTTCGATAAAGCCGATCGTTGCCAGCGGATGGCCGCTCGCCACCCGCACCGCTTCATTGAGATCACGGGCTTCGATGACGATGATGCCGCCCAGGATTTCCTTGGTCTCCATGAACGGGCCGTCGACCGAAGACATCTTGCCGTCGCGGACCTGCACGGTCATCGCCTCTTCCGGCAACACCAGGGCTTCGGCGGTTACGAAGTGGCCGCTGGCCCTGAGCACCTCGTCATATCCGGCGCATTCGGCCAGCACGGCGTTGGCTTGCGGGCTGCCGCCGAACAGCGTCTTGGGGTGGTAGTAGATGAGGCAGGCATAACGCATGGTGGGTTTCCTTTTCCAGGATTGTCGAAACTAGGGTTCTTGGGATCAGGCGTCGAGAATCGGTGCGAAGCCGCCATGGACCCGGCGCTGGTTGTCGTAGGGCATGGTGTCGGCATACATGCGCGGATCGGCAATCACCTTCTTCCAGGCGTCGTCACGCACCTGCTTCGACGGCCATTCGACCCAGGCATAGACGACAACCTCATCGCCCGTCGCTTTCACGGCGCTGCGGTAATCGGTGATCTCGCCGTCGGGAACATCGTCGCCCCACGCCTCGACGACGCGGGTTGCGCCATGTTCCTTGATCACCGCGGCCTGCTTCGCCGCCACGGCAAGGTAGGCTTGCTTGTTGGCGGCCGGCACCGGCACCAGCGAGCCATCGATATAGCCGGTCTTGCCGGTCGTGTTCAGGTCGATGAACGGCGTGAAACCGCCGATGATCATGTGCTTGCCGTCAAAGGGCATGGACGCGCCGATCTCCGCCATGCGCGGGTCGCTCATCATCGTCTGATAGGCAGCGTCCGCCGCCGCCTTGTCCGCGTATTCGTGCCACGAAAAGGTGATGATTTCATCCGGCTTTGCCTTCACGGCTCCCTTGAAGTCGGTGATCTTGCCGCCGGGCACGTCGTCGCCCCATCCCTCGACCATCCGGGTGGTGCCGAACTCCTTCAGCACCGATGCCGCCTTGGCGACATGCTTGCGATAGGCTTCCTTGTTGGCGGCGGGCACCGCGGCGACAAATCCTGCGATATAGCTCATTGCGTCTCTCCTGTTGGCTGATGCCGTTTGACACTCTTGGCGTCTCGAAAGATCCGAGAACGCCAATGGTCGAACGGCACGGCCTGGATTCGACATCGCTCCGAATTTTTCTTCGGAGCGGTTCGAAACGCCACTGCCGTCTATTCGGAACCCAGCCTGTCGCCCCAGTCCAGGCGCCGAGCCAGCTTGAAGTCGGCGCCGTCGCGCTTGGTGAACAAGCGCTCGGCGGCGGTGCCGTCGTCCTGGCAAAGCTTAAGCAGAACCTTGCCGGAGCCGGACTTCGGCGGCGCAAGAACCCGCGCTTGGTGTGATGTGGGTCCGTCGCGAGAAGCCGCGACATAGATGAACTTCTCGTCTTCCCACGGCACGTCGGCATCCTTGGCCAGCCGATGCAGGCGCGAGCGGGCGACGCGGCGGGAAAAATGGCACCAGTCGGGCTGGACCAGCGGGCAGGGCGCCTGATGCGCGCAAGGCGCTAGCACATGCGCGCCCGCCTCGATCAGCTGCCGGCGCACGGCAAGGATGCGCTGCCAGCCGGCGGGGGTGCCCGGCTCGACCACAAGCAGCGTGTCGGCGGTGAGTTGCCAGAGCCGGTCGATGAGCTTCGGCAGTGATGCGGGAGCGATTTCATCGAGCACATAGGCGCAAGTGACCAGATCGGCCGACTGGAGGTCGGCAAGGTCGATGGTGGCATCACCCGCCAGCCACCTCGTCTGTGCGGCAATCGCACCGGCGGCAAGTGTCTCGCCGACCTTGCGTACCGCCGCACTGGCTTCGAACAACACAGCCTGTTCGAGATCGGGCCACAGCTCAGTCGTGGCCCAAAGCGCAGTACCAGGACCCGCGCCGACATCGAGCAGGCTCTTGGGTTGGAAGGCGGGCTTGGCATCGCTCAGCGCATCGAGACTGGCGCGGATCGCGGCATAGGTCGCCGGCAGCCGCGTCGCCAGATAGGCTTTCACCGCCAGATCCTCGGCCATGTGCAGACGGCCGTCGCGCAATTCGGCACGATAACGGTCGGACAGCGTTTTTGCCGCTTGTTTGAGTATCGCCAGCGGAACGTTTTCGAGCAAGCGCTCGACACCTTGGCGAAGGGATGCCGGCAACTCCATCTCACGCGCCCCGCGGGACGAGAAGGATCACGGAAGCGCCGGCAATGCAGAGCGCCGCGCCGGCAAAATCCCAGCGGTCGGGGCGCACGCCCTCCACCAGCCACAGCCAGCCAAGCGATGCCGCAATGTAGATGCCGCCATAGGCGGCGTAGGCGCGGCCGGCGGCTGACGTGTCGACCAGCGCCAGCAGGAGGCCGAACAGGGCAAGCGAGCCGAGGCCGGGAAGAAGCCAAAGCGGTGACTTTTCCAACCGCCACCAGGCCCAGAACGAAAAGCAGCCGGCGATCTCGGCCAGAGCGGCGGTGGCATAGAGAACGTAGGTCATGAAAAAGGTTCCGCGACGGTCACGGGACCTTTTTCAGTGCAGGCGCCGGCAATGGCAAGCGGCAATGCTATTCCTGGTCCGCAACCTTGCGGCGACGAGCCGGCTTGGCGGTCGGGCTCTTTTTGACGGGAGCCGTTTCACGATGCCCCATATCGCGTATCTCGAGCGCCTTTTCGCATTTGGCCATGTAGTCGCGCGACATCGGCAGCGTATCGTTCTTCTTGGTGATCTGGATCTGGAAGATGACCAGGTCCTGCCAGCGGAAGGCGGCTTCCGAGGCCGCCAGATAGAATTCCCACATGCGGCAGAAGCGCTCGTCATAGATCGCCTTGGCCTTGTCGCGGTTGGCAGCGAAGCGCTCGCCCCAGTGCTTCAGCGTATCGGCATAGTGGAGCCGCAGGATCTCGACGTCGGTGACGACCAGGCCCGACTTTTCGATCGCCGGCATGACTTCCGAGAGCGAAGGGATATAGCCGCCCGGGAAGATGTATTTGCGGATGAATGCGCTGGTCGCCCACGGCACGCCGGAACGACCGATCGTGTGCAACAGCATCACGCCATCGGGCTTGAGCAGCGTCGCGCTCTTGTCGAAGAACGTACGGTAGTGGTTGACGCCGACATGCTCGAACATGCCGACCGAGACGATGCGATCGAAACGCTCGTTGAGTTCGCGGTAGTCCTTGAGCTCGAAATGCACGCGGCTTTCCAGCCCTTGCGCGTGCGCCCGGTCGGTGGCGACGCCATGCTGCTCGGTCGACAGCGTCACGCCCTGCACGTCGACGTCGAACGCTTTGGCGAGGTAGAGGCCAAGCCCGCCCCAGCCGGAGCCGATGTCGAGCACCGTCTGGCCGGCTTTCAGCCGGAGCTTGGCGGCGATGTGGCGCTTCTTGGCGGCCTGCGCTTCGTCCAGCGTCATGTCCGGCTGCTCGAAATAGGCGCAGGAATACTGCATGTCCTGGTCAAGGAAGAGCCGGTAGAGGTCGCCCGACAAATCGTAGTGGCGCTGCACGTTGCGGCGCGAGCGCGAGGCGGTGTTGATCTGCTGCAGGCGGCGGAAGGCGTGGCGCAGCCCTTCGATGGCCTTCGACCAGGTGGCGTCGATGCCGCCGCTGCCCATATTCTGGAAGGCGATGCGCATCACGCCCAGCACGCCGCCTTCGAGGATGTCGAGTTCGCCGTCCATGTAGGACTCTGGCACTGCCAGCATCGGATCGAAGGTGATGGCGCGCTCGGCATGCGCCGTCTTGATATGCATGTGCACCGGTTCGCCGCTGCCGTCGCCGAAAACCACAGCCGAGCCCTTGGGGCCGGTCACCTTAAGATTGCCGGTGCGCACCAGGCGGTCGAGAACGCGCTTCAACAGAATATTCATGACCAAATGTCCCCTCTCGGCCAAACAGGCTGCCTTGGCGCGTGACCGCGAAAATCGGGATCGATTTCGCCGGGGGTCTTGCGCCGAACCAAAGTTGCACAGCGTGCTTTGCGCGGCCAAAGGACGCGCTATGCCATAGTCTGCAACAATATATAGGGGTTCGAAAAGTTCCATTTGGCACAAAAATGCCCGGGCGAGAGACCCGGGCATTGGTCCAGCATGGCTGGATGACGGCAAAGTGATCGGAGCTTGGCTTTAAGTCGTGATCAGCCCATGGCTCCAATCGTCTTGCGAAGTGTGATCAGGCGTTGTCTTCGCCGCCCTCGAACTCGGTGTTCGGATCGAAGAAGTTCTCCGGCCGGGCGTTGTCGTTGATGTCGTCGCCATAGATGGCTTCGGCGGTGGTCAGTGTCTCGCCCTTGGCCTGGCGCTCGGCTTCGTCGGCCGTGCGGGCGATGTTGAGCGTGACGGTGACCTCGACTTCCGGATGCAGCGCGATCGCCACATTGGTGACACCGATGGTCTTGATCGGCTGGTTGAGCAGGATCTGGTTGCGGTTGATCGAGAAACCTTCCGCCGTCAGCAGATCGGCGATGTCGCGGGTCGAAACGGAACCGTAAAGCTGCCCGGTTTCGCCGGCGGAGCGAACGGCGATGAAGCTCTTGCCGTCGAGTTTTTCGGCAATCTGGGCCGCTTCCGACTTGCGCTCGAGGTTGCGGGCTTCGAGCTGGGCGCGTTGGCCTTCGAACTTCTTCTTGTTGGCTTCGTTGGCGCGTAGCGCCTTGCCCTGCGGCAGCAGGAAGTTACGGGCAAAGCCGTCCTTGACCTTGACGGTGTCGCCCATCTGGCCGAGGCGGGAAACGCGTTCGAGAAGAATGACGTCCATGGTTTTGTTCCTTCGGTTGGGCGCCAATCGATCGATGAGATCGACGCCGAATGTCTTGGAACAGGTCAGGAAGCTTGAGCGCCCGGGGGCGCTGGTGACGCTGTCCTGCCTGTCGCGGCAGTTAGAGGTCTTTGACCTCAACCCGGGATTTGATGTTCGACCCTGCGGCGCCCGTCGCCGTGGGAGAAGAGCGGGCGGCGAGCCGCCCGCATTGGCGCTATTAACGAACCACGTAGGGCAGCAGGCCGAGGAAGCGGGCGCGCTTGATCGCCTTGGCGAGTTCGCGCTGCTTCTTCTGGCTGACGGCGGTGATGCGCGACGGCACGATCTTGCCGCGCTCCGAAATGTAGCGCTGCAGCAGACGCACGTCCTTGTAGTCGATCTTGGGCGCGTTGGCGCCGGAGAACGGGCAGGTCTTGCGGCGGCGATGGAACGGGCGCCGGGTCGGGATCTGATTGATGTCGACCATTATTCTGCACCCCCTTCAAAGCCTTCGCGCGGACGGCGCGGGCCACGATCGGCACCAGCGTCGCCGAACGAGCGCGGCGGACGATCGCCACGGTCGCCGCGATCACGATCGCCGAACGAACGCGGACCACGATCGCCACGATCACGGTCGCCGAAGCCGCCGCGTTCCGAGCGCTCTTCGCGCTTCTGCATCATGGCCGACGGGCCTTCCTCATGCGCCTCGACCTTGATGGTCAGGAAACGCAGCACGTCCTCGGACAGGCCCATCTGGCGCTCCATCTCGTTGAGCGCGGCGGCGGGGCAATTCAGGTCCATCAGCGTGTAGTAAGCCTTCCGGTTCTTGTTGACCCGGTAGGTGAGGGACTTCAGTCCCCAGTTCTCGACCCGGCCGACGGACCCGCCATTTGCGGAGATGACACCCTTGTACTGTTCGACAAGCGCATCGACCTGCTGCTGCGAGAGGTCCTGCCGGGCAAGAAACACATGTTCGTAAAGAGCCATTATGTCTTATGCCTTTCTTCGTTTCTCTCCCGGTTCCCGGCGGCAAAAGCCTCTGCAACTTCTCTGACCCGCAAACCCTCGAAGGGGCAGGGGGAAGAAAGGAGCATGACGAGACGGTCGAGAGCGGAGACACGGGAGGCGGAAGCACTTCCGGCTTCACACGAAGGTTTTCGAAAAGACCTCCGGCCCTCCGTTCAGCCCCCAGCAAGGACCGGCAGATTGCGGGCGTCTATACAGCAATCCGACCGTAAAGCAAGCGCAAGCGGCATTCCCGTGTGTCCCACGTGACGATCGGGGAGCAGCAACGGCGGAAGTTGTGGTTTCCGGGAACCACGTCTTAACCACACTAGAAGGTTGTGTGGAGTTGAAGCTCAGCCGTCAACGGTCGATTCATCATGGAAGGCGCAAAAGCCCGGACGACCGCACAAAAGCGGCAAGCATTTCCGGGGGTAAGGATGCTTCTCGACAAATTCTGGCGCTCGAAGAGCGGCAATTTCACGCTTGTGCTGGCACTGGGCTTGCCGGTGATCCTGACGGCTGTCGCTTTCGCAACCGATGTCTCGACCCTTATGCGGGCCAAGAGCAATTTGCAGAACGCTCTCGATTCGGCAAACCTTGCTTCCTCGCACCTTGGCGATCTCGACATCACCCGCAATGACGCTTTCAACCGCTATTTCCAGGCCAACATCGTCGGTCATGGCGAGCTCGGCAATGCGCAGGCGACGTTGACTGTCGACAAGGGCGTCAACTTCGTCAAGACAAAGGCGGTTGCCTCGGCGGACGTCAATCTCAACTTCGCCTTCCTGTTCGGCGACAGCAAGCGCATCGTCGTCGATGCCTCGGCGGTCGAATCGAACAACCAGCTCGAAGTCGTGCTGGTGCTGGACAACACCGGCTCGATGGCCGGCGCGCGTATGACGGCGTTGAGGACGGCGACAAAATCGTTGCTCGACACGCTCGAAGCGGCGAAATCGCCGACGCGCAAGATCCGCGCCTCGCTGGTTCCTTTCGTAACCGCTGTCAACGTCAATGGCGACGGCTTCGATCCGTCCTGGATCGACATGGACGGCAAGTCCTCGACCAACGGCGTCAATTTTCCCGTCATCGACGGCAAGCGACCGAACCACATGGCGCTTTTCAAACAGCTCAAGAAGACCGGATGGACCGATGCCGGATGGAATGGCACCGGATGGAAGGGTTGTGTCGAGGCGCGGCCAGGCGCTTACAATATCTCCGACACGCCACCCGACACGGCCAAGCCCGACACGCTGTTCGTGCCGTACTTTGCGCCGGACGATCCCGAAGACGCCCAAAAGCCGTCTGGCGCCTATGGCAATTCGGACAAATACTACAACAACTCCTACCTCAACGATGTCAGCGACAAAACCAGGCTTGCCCAGTCGGGCATCAACATTCTGGGCATCGATCTCAGCAACCTGCTCGGCAACCTCATCGACCTTTTGTCACCCGATGACAGGGCTGCCAGGGAAAAGATCGCCAAATATGTTGCGCCCGCCAAGGAACTCATCACCGAGACCGGCTCTCCCATCACTATCGGCCCGAACCGTGCGTGTCCGACCCCGGTGGTCGCCCTGACCGACGATTTCGACAAGCTGCGCAAGGCAGCCAGTCAGATGACCGAGTGGAACGGTTCGGGCACCAATGTCTCCGAGGGCCTGTCATGGGGTATGCGGGTGCTGTCGCCCGCCGCGCCCTACACCGATGGAGCGCCGTGGAAGACGCCCGGCATCAGCAAGATCGTGCTGTTGCTCACCGACGGTGAGAACGTCGTCTATGGCGCCAGCCAACAGCCGACGAAGTCTGACTACACATCATATGGCTATCTGGCCGGCGGTCGTTTCGGATCGGATAACCAGACGACGGCGGCACGCAACGTCGATGGCTGGACCAAAAGCGTCTGCACCCAATTGAAGGACCAGGGCGTGCAGATCTACACCATGGTGCTGCAGTCCGACACCGCAGCCAACCGTGCGCTTTACAGCGCCTGCGCCTCTGATCCGAGCGGCTATTATGCAGTCAACGATCCGACCAAATTGCCGGACGTCTTCCAGCAGATTGCCAACAAGTTCTCAAAGCTGCAATTGACGAACTAAAGGCGGTCTCAACTCGTATGGGCGACAATCTTGTCGACCGTTTCGGGGAAGAAGTCGGGCGCCGCATTGCGTTTGCCGAACATCATATCGTACTGCAAAAGGCGGAAATCGCGGATCGCCGGGTCGATCTCTTTCTGCCGCGCCCAGTCGGGCGTGGCCTCGCCAGCCGGCGTCAGCAACAGGTTGCGGTCGACGACGCGGTAGCGTTCGCTCATCTCGCCCAGGAAGCCGGTGTAGTAGGGATGAGTGATACCGGCCGTCTTCAGGATATGATAGGGCAGGAAGGCCGGGCTGACGGCGCCCACGTCTTCAGCCGGCCCGGTGCGGTTCGACCAGATGACCAGCGGCGTCTCGTGGTGTTCGAGGGCGGCCTCGGGCGACGCTTCCTTGCGCGGCGCGACATTGTCCTTCATGAAGCCGGTTTCGACATAGACCGGCCCCAGCGGCGGCAGATGGTCTCCGAAGAAGGCGATCACGGTGGGGCGGGAGCGTTTCTTCGCCCATTCGACGAGGCGTTCAAGACCGCGATCCGCATCGGCTGAACCCTCGGCGTAGCTGAGCAGCGATTCGCGCGCCCACTGGCTGATCGGCGCCTGCACCGTATGCGTCGGATTGTAATAGCGGTTCGGCTCGTAGGGGCCGTGGTTTTGCAGGCTGACGGCAAAGAAGAACACCGGCTCGTCGCTGGCGTCGGCCTCGCTGATGATCTCGTCGGTCATCGCGGCGTCTGATGCCAACGGCCCGCGCTTTTGCATGGGCGGCAGCGTCTCTTCCGATTTGAAGTCGTTGAAGCCGAAATCGGCATAGACCGCGCCACGGTTCCAGAACCAGTTGGTGCCGGGATGGATGGCGCGCGCCCGGTAACCCTGGCTCTTGAGGAAGGTTGCGAGCGAAGGCGTCGGCGTGCGCACATATTGCTGATAGGGGATGCTGCCGGCCGGCAGGAACGCGTTGGAAAAGCCGGTCAGGGCCTCGAACTCGATGTTGGCGGTCATGCCGCCGAATTCGGGCGAGAACATCGAGCCCGAGCGCAGCGCCCGCACGTTGGGGATCGGATCGGGCGTGATGGTGACCCCGGGCAGCTTGGTCGGATCCCAGAAGGACTCGCTCATGACGATGATGATGTCGGGCTTCTCGGCCGGCATCGAGGCGGTTACATCAGGCCTGCCGATCGCTGCGATTGCCTTGTCGGAATAGCCGGGCGGCGCCGAGACATGCGCCATCGGCACATTGAGCGCGAAGGCCAGCGCAAAGCCGTTGGAGGCATAGTTTTCCTTCTGGTCCCACATGATCGGGATGATCTGCAGCCGGTCCCTGGTCCAGGAGAAGGTGGCGTAGTCCATGATCGAAACGAAGAAGGCGAGTAGCGGCACTGCCAGGGTCAGCCGGGCAAGGCGTCCCTTGCGGCTGAGCGCCGGAACCTTGCGGCGCCACAGCCGCCAGCCATAGACGAGCAGCGACAGGCCGGCGACGATGCCGGCGACCATGGCGAGCGCGGTCATCGGCCGGTCGCGCACCAGGAGTGGCAGCAGCGCGAAGATCTGGCGGGCATAGAGGAAATCGGTCGGATAGAGCGGATCGCCGAGATAGTGCGACTTCTGGTGACCGACGAAAGCAAGGGAAAGCGTCAGCGGCGCAACGATCATCAGGCTCTGATGGCTGCGGCCGAGCACCGCATCGAGGCCGATCAGGATCAGCGCAAACACGACAATCGTGGTCCAGCCCGGCTTGAGTGGCTGCAGGAAGAAGGAGACTGTACCGGCGAAGTCGCCGCGTACGATCAGTTCGATGGCAAACACCAGGACGGCAGCGATCGCCAGGCTGATCAGCCCATAGCGCACGACCGGCCATCTCCTGCCCGGCAGGTAGCCGGTGGAGGGGTCGTCTTCCAGGAACTGTGGCGCGGCCTTGCCGGCGCGTTTCGAACTCTTTGCCACTTTAACTTCCCCACCCAGCGACAAACACGTCACTCGATTGTCATAGAATTGTCACGCAAAGCTAGCGCCTGTGGCCAAAATAAGAAGAGCCAGCAAACGAATCGTGAGCGGTTTTCATCAGGAGTGATCGCCAAAAAGCCTTTCGGAACAGGCACTCGGCGGACAAAGTTGCCGCCGGGCAGGGTCGAACCGGGCTTGACTTGGCGGCCTGCCTTGCGTCACACGCAAGAAAAACTCGTCTACCAGGCAAGCAAAACCAACCCTTGGGAGCCTCGCATGGCCGTTGCATTCACCTTTCCTGGACAAGGCAGCCAGGCTGTCGGCATGGGCAAGGATCTCGCCGACGCCTTTCCGGAGGCGCGCCGGATCTTCCAGGAAGTCGATGACGCGCTCGGCGAAAACCTGTCGAAGCTGATCTGGGAAGGGCCGGAAGAGACGTTGACGCTGACCGCCAACGCGCAACCGGCGCTGATGGCGGTGTCGCTGGGCGCGATCCGGGCGCTGGAATCGCGTGGTTTCTCGCTGCAAGGCAAGGTCGCCTATGTCGCCGGCCATTCGCTGGGCGAATATTCGGCACTCGCGGCCGCGGGCTTCGTTTCGGTTGCCGATGCCGCCCGGCTGCTGCGTATACGTGGCAACGCCATGCAGGCGGCGGTGCCGGCCGGCGAGGGCGCGATGGCGGCGATCATCGGACTGGAACAGGCCGATGTCGAAGCCGCTTGCGCGGAAGCCGCCAAAGGCTCTGTCTGCCAGATCGCCAACGACAATGGCGGCGGCCAACTGGTCATTTCCGGCGCCAAGGCCGCGGTCGAACTGGCGGCAAAACTGTGCACGGAAAAGGGCGCCAAGCGCGCTCTGATGCTGCAGGTGTCCGCGCCCTTCCATTCGGCGCTGATGGCGCCGGCCGCGAACGTCATGCGCGAAGCCCTGGCCAGTGTGACAAAGAGCGTCCCAGTCGTCCCAGTCGTCTCCAACGTGTCGGTGACGCCGTCGAGCGATCTGGATGAGATCGCGCGGCGTCTGGTTGAGCAGGTGACCGGCCGCGTGCGCTGGCGCGAGACGGTGGAGTGGTTTGGCGCGAACGGCGCCACCACGCTTTACGAAATTGGCGCCGGCAAGGTGCTTTCAGGATTGGCGCGGCGCATCAATCGCGACATCGCCACCGCGTCGGTCGGCTCCGCGGCTGAGGTCGAGACGGCGCTGGCAGCGCTTGCATAAAGCGCCATTTGATCCCATCCCTGTTAAAGGGTGCTCTCTTCTCAATCAGGAGACGAAAATGTTCGAATTGACTGGCCGCAAGGCGCTCGTCACCGGTGCATCCGGGGGCATCGGCGAGGCAATCGCCAGGGTGCTGCATGCGCAAGGCGCGATCGTCGGCCTGCACGGCACCCGCGTCGAGAAACTTGAAGCGCTGGCCACCGAGCTTGGCGACCGGGTCAAGCTGTTCCCGGCCAATCTGTCGAACCGCGACGAGGTCAAGGCGCTCGGCCAGAAGGCGGAGGCCGATCTCGAAGGCGTCGACATCCTGGTCAACAACGCCGGCATCACCAAGGACGGGCTGTTCGTGCGGATGTCGGATGCCGACTGGGACACCGTGCTCGAAGTCAATCTGACCGCCGTGTTCAGGCTGACCCGCGAACTCACCCATCCGATGATGCGCCGCCGCCACGGCCGCATCATCAACATCACCTCGGTCGTTGGCGTCACCGGCAATCCCGGCCAGACCAACTACTGCGCCTCCAAGGCCGGCATGATCGGCTTTTCCAAGTCGCTGGCGCAGGAGATCGCCACCCGCAACATCACCGTCAACTGCGTCGCCCCGGGCTTCATCGAATCGGCGATGACCGGCAAGCTCAACGACAAGCAGAAAGAGGCGATCATGGCGGCGATCCCGACGCGCCGTATGGGCACCAGCGTTGAAGTCGCGTCCGCCGTCGCCTATCTCGCCTCCAACGAAGCCGCCTACGTCACCGGCCAGACCATGCATGTAAATGGCGGCATGGCGATGATTTGAACGAGGTCCGGCAGCAACGCTGCCGGGTTGTGAAAAGAGACCATTTCGGCTTGGACCTCAGCCGATTTTCGTGTAATGCGGCCCGCAACCCGGCGGTTCGGGCAAAAACCGGTCCGTAGCCGTTGCGTTTCCGGCAGTACCATCTTTCAGCTTGATTAGCGGCATTCTGCCCGCTAACGAAGACAGACAAACAAAAGACGAGGATGCCCAAATGAGTGACACCGCAGAGCGCGTCAAGAAGATCGTCATCGAGCACCTTGGCGTCGATGCCGACAAAGTGACGGAGCAGGCGAGCTTCATCGATGATCTGGGCGCCGACAGCCTTGACACGGTCGAACTCGTCATGGCGTTCGAAGAAGAATTCGGCGTCGAGATTCCCGACGACGCAGCCGAGACCATCCTCACCGTCGGCGATGCGGTGAAGTACATCGACAAGGCTTCGGCCTGATACTTTCCGCAGTCATCACCGGGGAGGACCTGCGATGAGGCGTGTCGTCGTCACGGGCCTTGGGTTGCTGTCTCCATTCGGCATGGGCTTCGAGCACAGCTGGAAGGAACTTCTGACCGGCCGCAGCGCTGCCAAGCGCGTCACCGAGTTCGAGGTGGAGGATCTTGCCTGCAAGATCGCCCACGTCATTCCGCGTGGCGACGGCAGCAATGCCACCTTCAATCCCGAGGCCGTGCTCGAGCCGAAGGAATTGCGCAAGATCGGCGACTTCATCCTGTACGGGATTGCCGCCGCCGACGAAGCGCTGAAGGATTCCGGCTGGGAGCCGAAGACGCACGCCGAGCAATGCGCCACCGGCGTCCTGATCGGCTCCGGCATTGGCGGTATCGAGGGCATCGCCGAGAACGCGATGATCCTCAAGGAACGCGGCCCGCGCCGCATCAGCCCTTTCTTCATCCCGGGCCAGATCATCAATCTCGTCTCCGGGCAGGTTTCGATCCGGCACGGGCTGAAAGGCCCGAACCATGCCGTCGTCACGGCCTGTTCGACCGGCGCGCACGCCATTGGCGATGCCGCCCGGTTGATCATGTGGGGCGATGCCGACGTGATGCTCGCAGGTGGCGCCGAGGCGCCGGTGACGCGGCTGTCGATCGCCGGCTTCGCCGCGTGCCGGGCGCTGTCGACGGAACGCAATGATTCGCCGCAAACGGCGTCGCGACCCTATGATCGCGACCGCGACGGCTTCGTCATGGGCGAGGGCGCCGGCGTTGTCGTGCTCGAGGAGCTCGAACATGCCAGGGCGCGCGGCGCCAAGATCTATGCCGAGGTGACGGGTTATGGTCTCACTGGCGATGCGCATCACATCACCGCGCCCGCCGAGGATGGCGATGGCGCCTTCCGTTGCATGACGGCGGCACTGAACCGGGCCAAGTTGACGCCGGCCGATGTCGACTACATCAACGCGCACGGCACCTCGACCATGGCCGACACGATTGAGCTCGGTGCCGTCGAGCGGCTTGTCGGCAATGCCGCATCGAAGATTTCGATGTCGTCAACCAAGTCGTCGATCGGCCATCTGCTTGGAGCGGCGGGTGCCGCCGAAGCGATCTTCTCTATCCTTGCCATCAGAGACAATGTCGCGCCGCCGACCATCAACCTCGATAACCCGGAACGCGAAACCGCGATCGATCTGGTGCCGAACAAGCCGCGTGCCCGCCAGATCGACGTGGCGCTGTCCAATTCCTTCGGCTTTGGCGGGACCAACGCGTCGCTGGTCTTCCAGCGATACAATGGCTGATCGTCCGGCTGCCGGGCGGCGCTTTGGCGTGCCGTCAATTTTGCCATATTCGCCCCTACTCTGCCGCTGGGGATTCGTTGGGCGATCAAACGGTAGGGCGAAATGAACACAAATCCGGCAGGCAACGGAGAATTCGGGCAACGGCCGCCGACATCCGGCCCGATCGTGCCGAAAACGGCCAGCGAGGCGTTGCGGCCGGAGGCTGGCACGCCGCCGCCGAAGCGCTCGCGTGCGTCACGCAGCCAGGTCGTCGTGTTCATGAACTTCGTCATCTCCTCGGTGATGCTGGTGGTCCTGGCGGCCGGCGTCGCGGTCTATTTCGGCAAGGAGGAATTCACCGAACCCGGACCTTCGGCTAATGGCGACACCTTCCTGGTCAAGCCGAACACCGGCGTCCAGGATATCGCCGACCAGCTCGAACGCCGGGGGCTGATCAGCGACGCCCGGGTATTCCGTCTTGGCGTGCGGGCCTTCGGCAATGATTCCGCGCTGAAAGCCGGCGAGTACGAGATCAAGCCCAGGGCTTCCATGCGCGATATCATGGAGCTTTTGAAGAGCGGCAAGTCGGTGATGTATTCGCTGACCATTCCTGAGGGACTGACGGTCGACCAGGCATTGCAGCGCATCGCCGAGGAGACTGCGTTGAGCGGCGACATGCCGGCAACCACGCCGCCGGAGGGCAGCCTCGCCACCGACACGCTGCGCTTCACGCGCGGCGCGACACGCCAGCAGATGGTCGACAAGCTGCTGGCGGATCAGAAGAAGCTGGTCGACGATGTCTGGGAGCGGCGCGCGCCTGACCTGCCGCTGGCCAACGTCGAGGAGTTCGTCACGCTGGCCTCGATCGTCGAGAAGGAGACGGGCAAGGGTGACGAGCGTTCGCGAGTTGCCGCCGTCTTCCTGAACCGGCTTGCCAAGGGCATGCGCCTGCAATCCGATCCGACCATCATCTATGGGCTGTTCGGCGGCAAGGGAAAGCCGGCGGACCGGCCGATCTACCAGTCGGACATCCAGAAACAGACTCCCTACAACACCTATGTGATCAATGGCTTGCCGCCGACGCCGATCGCCAATCCGGGTCGTGCAGCGCTGGAGGCGGTGGCCAATCCGTCGAAGACCGCCGACCTCTATTTCGTTGCCGACGGCACCGGCGGGCACGTCTTTGCCGCGACGCTGGACGAGCACAACGAGAATGTCGCCCGCTATCGCGCGTTGCTGAAGAAGCAGGCCGATGATGCCGCCAAAGCCGCCAAGACGACTGGCACCGGCGACAGCGATGCCAGCGGCGGTGACGCGGGCGCTGCCCAGTAAATGAAGAAAGGCGTTGCCCGACAGGCAACGCCCTGACATTTGGAAGAGCGCCGCGCGTCCGATTTCGACGCGCCTGCGGCGCAGTCTTTTTTCAAGCCGCACTCGCTCCTGTCCGGAAAGCCGGTTCAGGGCGATGTGCCAGGGACGTGTGGGCGATATGAATTTGCAGAGCATGACCGGTTTTGCACGTGCCGTCGCCGAGCACGAAGGCACTTCGATCGCCTGGGAGGTCAAGTCCGTCAACGGCAAGAGCGTCGAGGTACGGCTGCGGCTGCCGCAAGGCTTCGAACGGTTGGAACCTGCTGTCCGGCAGATACTTCAGAAACGTTTTGCACGCGGCAATTTCCAGGCGACGCTGACCATCGGCCGTGCCGTTGGCGCGCAGGCGCAGCCGGTCGTCAACGAAGCCTTCCTGAAGGACCTTGCTGGGCTCGCCAAACGGCTGCAGGAGCAATTCGGCGTTGCTGCGGCGACGTCAGATGGATTGCTTTCGCTGCGCGGCGTGCTCGACATTCCTGAAACCGTCGAAACCGAGGAGGCGAGGGCCGCGCTCGATGCCGCGATCATGGTCGCGCTCGAAGTGGCCTTGAACGGGCTCGAACAGGCACGTCAGGGCGAAGGAGCCGCGCTGGCTTTGCTGTTGTCGGGTCATATCGACACGATCGAGGTGCTGACGCTGCGAGCCGAGGCGGATCCATCCCGCGAGACGACGGTGATTCGCGAACGCATCGCCGAGCAGGTCAGGCTGCTGATGGACGCTTCCGCCAATCTGGATGCCACCCGACTGCACATGGAGGCGGCGTTCCTGGCCACCAAAGCCGATATTCGCGAAGAGATCGACCGGCTGAAAACGCATGTCGCGTCCGGCCGGGCTCTGCTGCTGGGCGGCGGTGCGGTCGGTCGCAAGCTCGATTTTCTGGCACAGGAATTTAACCGCGAATCGAATACGCTGTGTTCCAAATCGAATGCCGCAGCCGTCACCGCGATCGGCCTGGACCTGAAGGCGGTGGTCGACCAATTTCGTGAACAGATCCAGAATCTGGAGTAGCCGATGGTTGCCAAGGATTTGGGGTCCCGCATTCGCCGCCGGGGCCTAATGCTCGTCCTGTCGTCGCCATCCGGCGCCGGCAAGTCGACGATCGCGCGCAATCTTCTGGAAAGCGATTCCAGCCTCGAACTGTCGGTCTCGGTCACCACCAGGCCGCGCCGCGGAAGCGAGATCGAAGGCGTCCACTATCATTTTCGGACGATGCGCGAATTCGAGCGGCTTCGTGATTCCGACGCACTGCTGGAGTGGGCCGAGGTGCATGGCAATTGCTATGCGACGCCGCGCGAACCGGCCGAACTGGCGCTGTCCGAGGGGCGCGACATGCTGTTCGACATCGACTGGCAAGGTGCCCAGCAGCTCAAGGAGAAGATGCGCGCCGACATTGTCTCGATCTTCATCCTGCCGCCATCGATGAAGGAGTTGAAGGCGCGGCTGAAACGTCGCGCTGAAGACCAGGAGGCGGTGATCGAAACGCGGCTGAAAAACGCCCGCAACGAGATCGAGCACTGGAAGGAATATGATTTCGTCATCGTCAATGACGACCTTGACCGCGCCTTCGCCGAAGTGCGCGGTATCGTCGTCGCCGAGCGGCTAAGACGCGACCGCCGGCCAGGCCTGTTCGATTTCGTCTCTGGACTGTTGGACGAGAAGACGGGCTGAGGCGGTGAAGCGCCAATCTCCCCCACGAGGGGTGGGAGATCGGCAGCTTCTTACACCGCATTGGTCAGCCGCACGAACTCCTCGACGCTCAGCGTTTCGGCGCGGCGTGTCGGATCGATGCCGGCGCGTTCGAGCAGGGCCTCGCCGCCGAGGCTCTTCACGCTTTGCCGCAGCATCTTGCGACGTTGGCCGAAGGCGGCTTCTGTGACGCGGCCGAGTTTTTTCACCTCGGCGGGCAGGGGCGTCGGGCGCGGCACCAGATGCACCACCGAGGAGGTGACCTTTGGCGGCGGCGTGAATGCCTGTGGCGGTACGTCGAAGGCGATCCTCGCCTCCGTCCGCCAGCCGGCAAGAACCCCCAACCGGCCATAGCTGTCGCTGCCGGCGGGAGCGACGATGCGCTCGGCCACCTCGCGCTGGAACATCAAAGTCATCGAGGTGTAGAAAGGCGGCCAGTCGCTGACCGTCAGCCAGCGCACCAGCAGCTCCGTGCCGATGTTGTAGGGCAGGTTGGCCACGATCTTGACCGGACCGCCGTTCCCGGTCGCTCGGCTGGCAAGGCCTGCGAAATCCGTCTTCAGCGCATCGCCGGAAACAACCTCCAGCCGGCCGGGATAGTGGTCGGACACTTCGGCAAGAGCAGCCAGGCAACGTTCGTCGCGCTCTATGGCGATCACATGGCGCGCTCCGTTGTTGAGCAAGGCGCGGGTCAGCCCGCCGGGACCAGGACCGACCTCGATCACTGTTGCATCGGACAAGTCGCCGGCGGTGCGCGCGATCTTGCCGGTGAGGTTGAGGTCGAGCAGAAAATTCTGGCCGAGCGCCTTCTTCGCCTGCAACCCATGACGCTCGATCACCTCGCGTAGCGGCGGCAGCCCGTCGATGCTCATGCCCGAGGTCTCATACGGCGATTGCCTTCGTGTTCGTGTCGGCCAGCCGCCGGGCAAGCTTCAGCGCCGCTATCAGGCTGTCGGGCCGCGCCACACCCTTGCCGGCAATGTCGAAGGCCGTGCCGTGGTCGGGCGAGGTGCGGATGAAGGGCAGGCCGAGCGTGACATTGACCGCCTCGTCGAAAGCCAGCGCCTTGGCCGGGATCAGCGCCTGGTCGTGATACATGCAAAGGGCCGCGTCGTAGCCCGCCCGCGCCCGGACATGGAACAACGTGTCGGCCGGCAAAGGGCCGAAAGCGTCGATGCCCTCGGCACGCAGGATGTCGACCGCCGGGCGCACGATCCGCTCGTCCTCGAGGCCCATGGAGCCGCCTTCGCCGGCATGCGGGTTGAGCCCGGCAATCGCCAGCCTCGGCTTGGCGATGCCGAAGCGGCCGGTAAGGTCGGCGGCGGTGATGCGCGCGGTGGCGACGATCAGTTCGGTGGTCAGTGCCTTCGGCACCTCGGCCAGCGCGATGTGGATGGTGACGGGAACGGTGCGCAGGTCGGGTCCTACCAGCATCATCACAGGCATCGCCTCGACGCCGCTGTGCCGGGCCGCCAGATGCGCCAGATATTCGGTGTGGCCGGGAAAGCGGAAGCCCGCATCGTAGAGCGGCTTCTTGGCGATCGGGCAGGTGACCACGGCCGAGGCTTCGCCGGCAAGGCAATCGGCGACGGCGCGGTCGATGGCCTCGATGGTGGCTTCCGCATTGGCCGGATCCGGCCGGCCGGGGCTGTCGATGCAGCCGGCGGCTAGCGGGACGATCGGCAAGGCGCGGGCAAAGACCTGCGCCGCTTGCGCTGATGTCGTTTCGACGACCGGCAGCGAAATGCCGAGCAGGCGCGCCCGGGAGGCGATCAGCGCCGGATCGGCGAGCAGGTAGAAGGGGGGCAGGTCGGCAGCTTCCCGCGCCATAAAGGCGGCGATGGCGATCTCCGGCCCAATGCCGGACGGATCGCCGACGCTCAACGCGAGCGCAGTCACTGCGTTGCCCACGTCAGCGCTTGACGATGCGGGCTTTTGCCTTCAGCTCGTCGACATATTTCTTGCTGAGCGCGTCGGCATCCTTGTCGCCGCCAGAGCCTTCGGCCTGGAACGCCATCTGCGCGACCTTGTCGTCGGACACTTCGCGCGACGAGCAGATGCCGATGAATTCGACGCCGCGCTCGGTTTCGCGCGTGGCGGTGGCACCGCCGACTTTGGTCGCCTTGATCTGCTCGGCCCAGTCCGGCGGCAGTTGCGGCGCGAGCACCCGGCCCAGATCGCGAACGGTGACGTCGATCAGGCCCTTGGCGAATTCGCGCGTCGTGTTGCAGCCGTTGAAGCGGGCGCGCATGGCGTCGGCCTCGCGCTTGCGTTTGCCCAGCGTCGCGCTGCGTTCAGCCGCCGGCACCACGAAGATGACCTGCTGCAGCATGTATTCGGTGGCGCTCGGTTTGGCGCCGCCTTTTTCGAGCATCTTCCTCACGAGATCCTGCTCGCTGACGGCACCTGTGCCGTCGCCGGAACGGTAGCGCGCGCTCAAGGCCTGGTTCCAGGCCATCTGGGCGCGGATGAATTCCTTGAAGTGGCTCTTGGTGACGCCTGACTTCTCCATGACGCCGTCAAGCTGGCTGAGCTGCATCTTGTTGCTCGAGGCAAAGCGCTGATACGCCGCCTCGACCTGTGCGTCGCTGATGCGGATGCCAAGCCGCTTGGCCTCGGCCATACGCAGCGTCTGGTCGATCATTTCCTGGCCGGCATCGCCCTTCTTGCGCTGCAGCTTCAGGAAGGCGGCGCGATGGGCGATGTCGCCGCTGGTGACCGGAACGTCGTTGACGACGTATTTGATCTCGCTGGCGAAAGCCGGCGGCGTCATTGCGGTGATCGACACGGACGTCGCCGCCACGAGCAACGCTAAACCTGCTGAAAAGAGGTATTTCCTCATCGTTGGTATCCCAATTCTATCCCGGTCCCGCCCAATTTCATCTTTCCAGGTGCGCGAAATCCGTGCCAGCCCTATGCGGCGAAACGATGTCGCCGATTGTTACTGGATCGTGTCGATGGCACTGGTCGACGAGCCGAATTCGCCGAGGGTGCGGAACGACAGATTGAAGCCGATGGTCTGCGACACCTCCCTGGTGTTCAGATCGCGCGACTGCGAGTAGGTCATCAGATAAGTGAAGCAGGAATCGTTGTAGGCGAAGCCGACACCGTCCTTGACCAGCAGGCTTTGCTGCAGGTCGTATGTTCCTGTGCCGAAGACGCGCCAGTTTTCGGCGAGATGCGTCGATGCACCAAGCGTGACCTCGTGGCGGTCGGTGGTGAAGCCGTACAGTGGCTGAGCCTGGATGAAGGCGTATTTGGCGCTCAGCGACACAGGCAGGCCGGAATAGGCGGCCTTCACCTCGGCGCGGCGGACCTCGAAGCTCTGTTCGTCGAAACGGCCGCTGACCGAGGCCGCGAAGCCGTTGGGGCTGTTGATGCCGAAGAGGCCGACATAGTCGGACTTGGTCGTGTCGAGGCCGGAGTTGGCGCCGACATTCACCAGATCCGGCGCGGCGAACGAGTTCTCGCCGCCAATCTGATAGGATTGGCCGAAAATGGCATTAGTGCCCCAGCCATTGTTGTACGAGCCGGAATAGCGGAAGCCGACATTGGCACGCGAACCGCCTTCGACGCGGTCGTAACCGGAGAACTTGTCGCGTTCGAACAAGGTGGTCGCATCGAAGACCATGCTTTGGGCGTCTTCGTTGGGCACTGAGAGGCCGCCGACATATTGCTCGTTCGGGCGCATGAAGACCTGCGCCATTGGCTCGATCACGTGGCTGGACCCGCTGGCCATGGAAAACAGCACCGGCCAACGCATCTCGAGGCCCGCGGTTGCCATGTAACGGGCAAATGACGAGCGCATATCGGCCTGCTCGCCCAAATTTGCCGCCATCTGGTTGACGGCGTCTAGCGAAGCCGACGACGCGTTGAGATAGTCGACGTCGCCCTGCAGCGCGAGCAATGGTGTCAGCACCAGCCCGCCATCGGTGACGAAGCTCCGCTTCCACTCGGCCTCGGCGGTGAGACGGCCCGATTCACCTTCGATACCGGGAACACGCTGTGTGGGGGTGGAGAACGTGTCATCGAGCTCGTCGCGGCGGATGACACGCGCGTTGACATTGAGCGACAGCTGGCCGCCGGCCACCGACGCATCAGGAATATAGGCGTAGTCGAGCGACGGCAGCACCCAGGGCTGTTGTCCGCTTCGCGCAGAGGCGTTGTCGTCAGGCGTATCTTCCTGCACATCGAAATGCATGGCGCGCACGTCGAAATAGTTGCGGCCGTTGAGACCCGTCAAGTAGACCGACGACTGGTGGACGCTGCTATTATACTTGTCGATGCCGTAGGTGTTCGAGAAGTTCTTGTCGGTCTGCAGCAGCACGTCCCAGCCGAAGTTCCAGCGTGAGTTGATGGCGAACTGCCCCTGGGTACCCATCATGCCGCGGAATTTGTTGGGATCGCCGGCGCTGCCCGAATTGACGTTGTGGCCAGAGCTGGATGGGAAGGCAGTGGTGTCGAGGAAGGCGTCGGGATTCTGCTGGTGTATCCCGGCGATCTTCAAGCTGTACTCGCCATTGTCGAAGCGCTGACGCCACTCGGCCTCACCGAGGAAGCCCTGCCTGGTATAGCCGGTGCCGGTGACGGTCAGGTCGTAGGTCGGCGCCAATGCGAGATAATAGGGGACTTTCACGCCGACGCCGAGATCGCTCTTGTAGATGATGCTCGGGATCAGGAAGCCGCTCTTGCGCTTCACCGTCGGGTCGGCAATTTCGAATGCAGGCAGATAGGCAAGCGGAAAACCGAAGAACTCGAAATTCGCATTCTCGAAGCGAACCGTCTTCTTCTCGCCGTTCCAGATGATCTTCTTGGCCTTGACGCGCCAGGTCGGCGCTTTGTCCGGCTTATCCTCGCACGGCTCGCAGGCGGTGTAGACGCCATTGTGGAAGGTGGTCAGCACGCCGCCCATGCGTTCGGCGCTTTCGGCGGCGAAATAGGCCTTGTCGATGGTCTCGACCCGCAACGCGTTGACGAAGCCGTCGGCGAAGTCGTCGGTGATGTCGATATGCTGCGAATTGATCTTGGTGCCGTCGCTGTTGATGACTTCGACGTTGCCGCTCGCCACCATCCGCTTGGTGTTGCGGTTGTACTCGACCCGCTGGGCGACAAGGCGATTGCCACCATAGTCGATCTGCACGCCGCCAACGGCGGTCACGGTCTGGTTGTCGTTGTTATAGACCAGCGTATCTGCCGCCAGCAGCATTTGCGAGCCGGACGGAACCGATGTCGCCATGTCGCCGACGTCCTGCGCGAGCGCCGGTGCCGGAACGGCGTAGGCAAGCACGCACGCCAAGGCGGTCGCCGCATAGAGGCGCGCCAAACCGGCCTGCCTGTTGCTGGGCAAAAACGCCTCCCTCACTAGCCGTCTTCCTTGTATAGCAGGAAAGTCACCCCGAAGAACATAGCCACCATGACCGGTACCCAGGCGGCTACGACAGTCGGCACGAATCCCGCCACGCCGAATGCCTTTACCAACACCGAAACGACATAAAGCAGAAAGCCAGCGATGATGCCACCCAGAATCATCGTCGCCGACTGTCCCATCCTGGCAAATCGCATTGAAACCGTTGCCGCGATCAGCGTCATGGCGACGAGCAGGAACGGCAACGCCACGAGCGAATCAAACTGCATGGCAAAGGCATTTGCCTTGAGGCCGAAGGAGCGGGCAACTTCGATCTTTCCGGGCAGGTCGTAGAAGGGGATGGTTTCGGGGCGCGCCAGCCGCTCTTGCACGAATTCGGGCTTCAAATTGGTCGGTACGCGATCGGTTGCCAATACCTGGATCGTGCCGTTCTGGAACGTCTTGACGTCCTGCAATTCCCAATAGCCGTCGCGCAGGAAGGCACGGGTGGCGTCCTTGCGCGCGACGATGTTGCCTTGCGGGTCGAGAATGAAAAACACGACGTCGGCCATTTCCAGGCCCTGGTTCAGGATGGCCCGCGCACCGATGATGGTGTCCCCCGAACTGGTTTTCTGCCGGATCCAGGGCGCGGCATCGGCCGAGACCGTATTCGATTTGCCGGAACGCAGCTGGGTTTCGATCTGCTCGGACCAGGAGAATGCGTGCGCGGCGAGCGGATTGATGACGCCAACCGACAGGACGCCGAACAGCAAGGCTCCGACACAGCAGGGCAAGAGGAACTGCCAGGCGGAAACACCGGCGGAACGCGCGATGACCAGCTCGTAACGCCGGTTCAGCGATACCAGCGTCGCCATCGCCGAGAAGAGACCGACGAACGGCACCGTCTGCAGCATGATCATCGGCATACGGAGGCCTGAAATGGCTACCGCCGTGCCGTAGGTGAAGCCGGGCAGGCCGGTGGTGCGTCCGGACAGCTCGGTGAAATCGATCAGGAACACCAATGCCAGGAGGCCGATGAAGAACCAGATGGTGATCGTCACATAGCGGAAGAAGAAGTAGCGGCCCAGTGTCCAGCCCATCAGCCGACCCCTTGCCCTGATGCGCCGCGCCTGGACAAACGCAATTTGAAAGCATTCCAGCTGTCAGCGATGCGCGTGGCGAAGTTTGTCATCCAGTCCGCCCAGGTCACGGGCAGTTCCAGTGTCCGGTTGGAGACGATGAACCAGATCGCCACCGCGGAAGCCACGATCGGCACGCCATAGACCATATACGCATATTGCGGGACCTCATCCGCCTTGCTGGCGGCAAAAAAGCCCAGCCAACGCACGAACAGCGATATCGTGATCGCCGTGATCAGCGGATTGACCCGCGCCTCGCGGTGCGAGCGCGCATCCCCGGCGACCGCAAGCGCGATCAGCGCGAAAACCATGGAATAGGTCCATTCCGAGAACCGCTGGTTGACTTCGGCCCGGTATTCGTAGGGGTTCTGCTGATAATACTTGTCGTTGGCGCCCGGGTTGAGCAGGTACTGCGTCGTCTGGTCCTTGGGCAGGAGCGTCACCGCCGAAGCCGCCGCCATGAAGGCCGACATGTCGAAGGCATAGGAGGTGAAGCGGATGACGGAGAGATCGCCGGTCAGCGTTTTGCGATGGATGACGCCGTCATTCATCATCAGCACCTTTTCACCGCCGCGTTCGATGATGCTTCCGGTCTTGGCGTAGTAGACGAGGTTGACGCCTTCTTCGCGCGAATCGGCGACGAAAATGCCACCCAGCCGATTGTTGGGAAGGCGCTCGCCGATCTGCAGGAACAACCCGTCGTCAATCTTGCGGAAGGTGCCTTCCTGGATGATCAGCGACAACAGATCCGCGCGCGACGACGCCACCAGGGCCCGGTTCTTCTGCCGTGCGTAAGGGTCGATGCCGTTGTCGACGGCAAAGGAAAAAACGGCGGCGGCGAGCGCCAGCAACATGATCGGCCGCACGATCGTCCAGCGCGAGGCCCCCGCGGCGTTGACGACGGCGAGTTCGGAATCCGAATTCATGACACTGAGTGTCTGTGCGACCGCTACCACCAGCGCGAAAGGCACCACGATCGGGATGATGGACGGAAGGATGAGGGCGGCGACTTCGAAGAAGGTGAGCGCCGACTGGCCGCTGTCGGTGACCAGGTCGATCTTTGCCAGCACCTGCGTCGTCCATACGATCGCCAGCGTCCACACAAGTGCGGCCATGAAGACCACGAAAGCGCGGCGCATGATGTAGCGTTCAACGACCTTCATGAAGGCTTTTCTCGATTTTTTCGAACGGCATCATGCCACCGAACAAGGTAGCTGTCCGGCAGCGCCTGCACAACTGGCTCATCAGATGGTCTATCCGGGTTCTGTCCCACATCACGCCCCCCGGCTGGGCGGAGTGTCGGCGGGAATGGATAAGAAAGGGCGAACATCGATGGTTAACAACAGGTTGCGGCAAAAAGCGGGGCCGTGCCGCGACGAATCGTCATCGATTCCATAGGTCATATGGGATGCCAATTCGGCAAAGTCTTGCCAAATGCCGGAAAACGACCAAATGTCGCGCATCGTTTCGAACCGCTTCCCCAAAAGTCGCGCATTCCCTGAAAGCAGGACATGATGAATCAAAGACCGTCGATCGCCTTCGCCAAATTTTCCGGGTCCCAGAGCGCGGTGAACAAGAAGGGCACGGTCTTCGTGCTCGCGGCGGATGAGGGCGGCCTGAGCGACGTCGCCAAGGCCGGTGATCCCGGCAAGACACTGGAGCGGGCCTTTCCCGTGGCTGAGTTCACGGGCAAGTTCGCCAGCACGGTGGAAGTTCTGGCGCCGCAGGGAGCATCGCTCGACAGACTGGTGGCGATAGGCGCCGGCAAGGTATCGGGACTGGACGAATATGCGTGGTTGAAGCTTGGCGGCACCGTTGCCGCGTCGCTGCGCAAGGCGACCGAAGTGGCGGTGGTCCTCGATGTGGCCGGCGCCTCGCCGAGCGCGAAAGACGCGGCAAGCCTTGCCGCGGGCATTCTCCTGCGCAGCTATTCCTTCGACAAGTACAAGACCAGGAAGGACAAGGACGACGGCAAGGCAGAGCCGAAGAAGCCGGTCAAGGTGACCATCCACACCGCCGATCCGGCCGCTGCGAAGAAGGCCTTCGCCGATGCCGAGGCGGTGATAGACGGCGTCCTACTGGCGCGCGACCTCGTCAACGAACCGGCAAACGTGCTTGGGCCGGTCGAGTTCGCTGCCCGCGCCAAGTAACTCGAGGCACTAGGCTTCAAGGGCGAGATTTTGGCGGAGAAGTAAATGAAGAAGCTCGGCATGGGCTCGCTGCTCGGTGTCGCGCAAGGATCGCCGCGCGGCGCCCGCATGGCGATCATGCAGTGGAACGGCGGCAAGCCGAAGGACAGCCCGATCGCCTTCGTCGGCAAGGGCGTCACTTTCGACACTGGCGGCAATTCCATAAAGCCGGCCTCGGGCATGGAGGATATGAAGGGCGACATGGGCGGTGCCGCCGCCGTTACCGGCCTGATGCATGCGCTGGCGGCCCGCAAGGCGAAAGCCAATGTCGTCGGTATCATCGGACTGGTCGAAAATGCCGTCGACGGTCATGCCCAGCGCCCCGGTGATATCGTCACTTCGATGTCGGGCCAGACCATCGAGGTGCTCAATACCGACGCCGAGGGCCGCCTCGTGCTGGCCGATGCGTTGTGGTACTGCAACGACCGCTTCCAGCCGAAATTCATGGTCAATCTGGCGACGCTGACCGGCGCCATCATGGTGGCGCTCGGTCAACATTATGCCGGCCTCTTTTCCAACAATGACGAACTGGCCGAAAAGTTGGCGGCGGCGGGGCAGGCGACGCAGGAATGGCTGTGGCGCATGCCGCTGGGGGCCGAATACGACAAGCTGATCGATTCCAAGAACGCCGACATGAAGAACATCGGCGGCCGTTTTGGCGGCGCCACCATCGCGGCGCAGTTTCTGCAGCGCTTCGTCAAGGACACGCCATGGGCCCATCTCGACATTGCCGGCACGGCGATGGGGGCGCCGTCGAACGAGATCAACCAGTCCTGGGGTTCCGGTTTCGGCGTCAGGCTGCTCGACCGGCTGGTGCGCGACAATTATGAGCAGTGAACGGGTTCAATCACTATAGGCTGAAGCGATGGCCGACGTCCTGTTCTACCACCTGACCGAATCGACGCTGGAGGATGCGCTGCCAGGCCTCCTGGAGCGCAGCGTCGACCGTGGCTGGCGCGCCGTGGTGCAGACAGGCACCGAGGAACGCCGTGATGCGCTCGACCAGCATCTTTGGACCTTCCGGGACGATTCGTTCCTGGCGCACGCGACCGATCGTGAGGCTCATCCCGGCGAACAGCCGATTCTGTTGACCACCGGCGACAGCAATCCCAACGACGCAAAGATAAGGTTCCTGGTCGACGGCGCGGTGCCGCCTGACCTTGGCGGCTACGAGCGCGTCGTGTTCCTGTTCGATGGCCACGATGCCGCCCAGCTCGAGGCGGCGCGAGGGCACTGGAAGGTGATGAAGAGCGCTGGCCACGCCGTCACCTATTGGCAACAGACGCCAGATCGCCGCTGGGAGCGCAAGGCTTAAGGCAGGTCGCCTGAACGTGACTGAGGCAGGTCGCTGACCGTTCAGTCGACCCGCTTTTGGACCAGTGCCCTGTCCCGGATGAAAGTCTCTACTACTTTGCCTTGATCCGGCTCTGTTTGCGGCTGACGTAGTCGCCGTGTTTCAATTTCATGAACGCGTCCGCAAGGTTGCGGTGCGAACTCCTGAATACGTACCATTCTCCATCTGGAACCCGGCGCTGGTAGAGAATCCTGCCTGCCTGGCGATGTTCGAAACAGGAAAGAGCGTTGGAGTCGCCTCCGGCTCCGTGCCATTTTGCGCGGAAGCACAGCTTGCCTCCTCCGGGAATGAACCAGATGCCGTCACCGTAGCCCAGCTTGCGCGCCTTGTCCGAGGTCCAGGCACTGAACTGACGGCGCTGGACGGCAAAATATCCGGCACCCTCCCGACCCCAGAGCCACGAGCGGTTCTGGTACATCTGGTAGATGCCTTTGTCCGGCACCACCTCTGCCCGCATGGCCTGTTCGGCGATTTTCGTCGCCGTCTTGGCTGTTGCGGGAATCTGGAAAGCAAACAGACCAATGGAACAGGGGTAGTGTGCTGAGAGTTCTGCAAATTCGCTGAGAGAGGGCGGTCATGGCAGGCTGGTGATGTTCAACGTCACCGATTCCCGCG
>NZ_JAMYQH010000052.1:0-29549 GCF_040320765.1 Mesorhizobium sp. M0618
TGCAGATTGCGGATTTGAAGCAGATCCTTTCCTTTTTCGCGTGGGCCTGGGCCGCTACTTTTCATCCCGCAACCCGCTTGTTGCTGACAGCGCCGCAACTGTCAGGAACACGAATTCGGTTCTACCATTTCTGTTAGCGGAAGTTTTTCAGGGCCTCGCCGGCTGTGAGCGACCATCGCGCTTCCGCTCCAATGAGGAGGAAGCCATGACCGAACTCCCACTCTCAACTCGCATCGCGTATCCAGAAGAACTCGCCGCATTGCGGAGGGTGTATGACCGAATTTGCCGAGAAAATGTGCTGCGTGACGGTAGCCCGGACGCGGCGGAATTGAGCGCGCGAGCAATGTCGCTCTTCCAACACACCGGCGAGGTTTTCGACGAAGCTGCTTTCTACGAGATCTTGCGTGGCAAGGGACAATGAACCCAGTTCAGCAACACCTCGACGAGGTTGTGCACGTTCACATGGTCCTTTCAGAGGACGGCAAGGCTCTTCGGGAGGAATGCCGTCGTAATCGCTCCTTCATGGCGGAATCGGTACGAGATTTGCTGCAGAGTAAAAGCGCACGTGGCTTCGCTGAAGGTAAAGGAAGATTCGACATGCGCTGAGATAAGCGTACCCTGCGTTGATCGGCGGTCACTTTTCAGGGCACCGCCGGCTGTGAGCGATCATCGTGCTTCCGCCCCAACCAGGCAGGTGGCTATGACTAGCTCCAATCGACAATCGGACATTTCTGCCCAACCAATCATCATCCAAGAGCCTGTTTACAGGAATGAGCTCTTGCTGAGGATGTACCCAGCAGACTTGGCACTGCTGCGGCCTCATCTACATAGCGTGTCCCTCCCGCTGAGAACCCAGCTTGAGACAGCGGGGGCAAAAATCCAGGCGGTATATTTCTTCGAGAGCGGGGTTGGGTCGGTGGTGGCCGAACTGAGTTCGACGATCGAAGCCGAGGTGGGCATCATCGGTTTTGAAGGTATGACCGGATCGGCCCTCATCATGGGGGACGATCAGTCCATGCATGACTGCTACGTTCAAGTGGACGCCGATGCTCTGAGCATCGATGCTGGCCCGTTCGCCGCAGCGCTTGCAAAGAGCCCGACCTTGCGGCCTTTCCTCCTCCGGTACGTCCATTATTTTCACCTGCAGGCCAGCTACACCGGGCTGATCAATGCCCGACTGAACATCGTCGGGCGACTGGCCAGATGGCTGCTGATGTGTGCTGACCGAGTCGAGCGCGAGCGTCTGGCAATAACCCATGAATTCTTGTCGGTGATGCTCGGTACGAGACGTCCGGGCGTGACGATTGCGCTCCAGACACTAGAGGGCCAGGGTTTGATCCGCTCAACGCGTGGGAAGGTCGTCATCCGCGACCGGGCCGGTCTCATCGAGACTGCGGCCGGCTCATACGGAAAGCCCGAAGCCGAGTACGCGCGCTTGATCGGGCAGCTTCACTGACACTGAGGTGGACTTTCAATCCCCGGGCAGGCCGCATCTTGCAATCAGCCGGTTTGCATCATCGCTGAGATCGGGCGGCGTATGTGCTGACCTTTCATGCCACATGACTGCCGAAGGGAATTCTCCCGTTCATCATCGGGTTCGGCGCCATCACGCCGGCCTTGGGTGGGTTTTAGAAGCTTGCCCACCGTTAGGTTCGGGCCACTCGTCGGTCAAGTATCACAGCCAAGCCGCGCGATAAGGCCATTTCGACAATAAGCACTTCAATGTCGTCATTGGCGAGTTTGGTACTGACGACCCTGCGAACTTCCGCAATCGCATCAGCGAGCGAAACCAATGTCAGCGCGACAGGTGGCCGACCCAGGATGAACTCGACAGGCTCATCGCCCACTTCGATGCAAATCCTCGTCAAATAGCGCCGGTTGGTCAGATAATACGTTTCGCCGTCGCAACCGCGATGCGCCCAGGAGGAAATCTGCAAGGCGCGGTGGTCCGACATGGACGCCCGCACGCGGATGCTTCTCATCCGTGACCGGAAAGACCCGCGAAACAAAAACGGGAACAATCAACGCATACCCTTGTTCGCGGCAACTGGGTACGTCGCATGGGCGAGGACCGACTGGCCAAGCGAAGCAATGACGATGATCGAATTTTCCCATTCAATCATAGGTCAGTCGGCACCGCCTTCCGTCTAGGGTGCGCGGACCTGGACATCCACGACCTTCATTTTCATGACTTGCGGCACGAAGGGACAAGCCGCCTTTTCGAGGCCGGGTTCACGATCTAACAAGTTGCACTGGTAACTGGGCACAAGGACTGGAAAATGTTGAAGCGCTACACCCATCTAAAGCCGGAGGCTCTCCACGCGGTATTGGCAGCGTGCGCGGCAGAGGTCGTTGCGCTCCTCAAGAAAATCGAGCCGGTCGAAAGCCTGCGAGGAGTGGGTGCTCTGTCCCGGTGGCGATCTCGCTTGCAAGCAGTTCGCCGGCAATCAGGCCAAGTGTTGCGCCGCTGTGGCTGAAGGCGACGTAGTATCCCTTGACCTCCCGCAACTGGCCGAAGACCGGTTCACCGTCTCCGGGGATTGGCTTCGGCCCGACACCGTAGCTGTCCAGTTCCAATTTCGGATGACCCTCGAGAACATTCGACGCTTCGTCGAGAAGTCCCTGGATGGTCGATGCGTTTACGCGATAAGTGCCATCCGGATTGACCACCACCTCTTCTTCCGACCAGGCGGAATCGAGCGCGAGCGCGCCATCTGGCGTTGGCCGGACGGCGACGCGCGGCGTGTTGAGCACGGCGCGGAGCGGCAAGTCGACTGGCTTGGTCCTGACCAGCAGCGCGATCGGTGTCCCGTCGGCGATACGCTGACCGGAGTCGGCAACCATTCGCGGCACATCCGCACCGGTCGCTAGAAGCACCGCGTCGGCGGCGAAGCTGATGCCGCTGGTCGTCGTGACGCCGGTTGCGCGGCCGTTGGCGACCGTGACGGTAGCGCTTCCGGCGCCGGTGAGAAGCCGCCCGCCACGCTCCACGAATTCCGCGATCAATATTTCGATCAGCGACGGCAGGTCGACCCAGCCCTCGCCCGGGTTGAAGATCGCGCCTTGCGGTGTGACAGCGCTTGCGCAGACACCCGGCGTGACCAACGCTATGTCGCCCGCGGACAGATGTTGCGCATCATAGCCGAGGCCTTTTTCATGGGCGAAGACATCGGCGATCTCGTTTGAGGCATCGTCGGCATCCCATGTCAGGCCGCCGTCGAAACGCAGCCAGGCAGCATCCGGATATCTCGCCGACAGCGTGCGGTAGCGGTCGATACCGATCATGCGCAGGCGATGATACTCAGCCGAGCGCTTGCGCGCCGAATTCATCCAGGCGAGCGAGCGGCCGGACGCCCCCTTGGCGAGCGGTCCATCATTGACCAGAACGGTCTCGATGCCGAGCCTTGCAAGATGAACGGCCGAGGAGACGCCAAAAATACCGCCCCCGACAACAACGACCTTGGAGACCTGATGAGATGCAGCCATGAGATATCTTTCACTGGTGGAGGTTGGATTGGGCGGCCGACTTGAAGGGCTCATGCGTAATCAAAGCACTTCGGCAAGGAAGTGCTTTAGACGCGGGCTTTTCGGCGTATCGAAAATCGCGGCAGGTGTGCCGGCCTCGATGATGCGGCCTTCATCCATGAAGACGACCTGATCGGCAACCTTCCGGGCAAAGCCCATTTCATGCGTCACCACGACCATTGTCATGCCGCGCCGGCCGAGGTCCGCCATGAGGTTGAGCACGCCCTTCACCAGTTCGGGATCGAGTGCGCTCGTTACCTCATCGAACAAGATGACCTCCGGGTCCATTGCCAATGCACGAGCGATCGCCACCCGCTGCTGCTGACCCCCGGATAGGCTGCCGGGACGATGGTGTTTGCGGGCGGCAAGGCCGACATCGGCAAGGCGCGCCTCGGCGATGCGCTCAGCTTCCTGTACCGGGAGGCCCTTGACCTTGGTCAGCGACAGCATGACGTTTTCGAGCGCCGTGTGGTCGGGAAACAGGTTGAACTGCTGGAAAACCATGCCGACACGCCGGCGCAGTCTCTCGGGCTTCATCGCCAGGATGCTCGCGCCATCGAGCAACACCTCACCACCCTTGGGCTCGACCAGGCGGTTGAGACAGCGCAGCAGGGTCGACTTGCCCGAACCTGATGGGCCAATCACGCATGTGACCGTGCCAGGCTTGACTGCCAGGCTGACGCCTTTGAGAACATCGAGATCGCCGTAGGCCATGTCGAGATCGGTGATGGCAAGACTGCCGCCCTTGAAGCGGGGCAGCGCGGAGCCGGCATCAGGGCCGGCCCGCGAAGGTGCACTGACGGTGGTGCCCTCCAGTTCGCTCACTTCGGCAAGGCCGCTGATGACGAGGGCAGCCTTTTGCTTTCCGGCTCGCAGCGAGTTGTCGATGTAGTTGACCACATGGGTCAACGGCACAGTGATGACGAGATAGAAAACGCCGGCCAGAAGCAATGGCGAGAGGTTTCCCGTGACCACTGCCTGGTCCTGACCAACACGGAAAATCTCGCGCTCCGAGGCGAGCAGACCGAGGAAGTAGACAAGGCTTGAATCCTTGACGTTGCCGATGAACTGGTTGACCAGGGCCGGCAAGACGCGGCGGATGCCTTGCGGTATCACGATCAGGCGCATGCCTTGGCCGTAGCTCATGCTGAGCGCCCTGCAGGCCTCCATCTGCCCGCGCTCGACGCTCTGGATGCCCGAGCGAAAGATTTCGCCGATGTAGGCGCCGGCGATCAGGCTCAGCGCAAGAATGCCGAGCGGAAAGGGCGAAGGCCCGAAGATTTCACGGCCGATGCGGGCAAATCCCTGGCCGATCAGCAGGATGGTGACGATCGCCGGCAGGCCACGGAAAATATCCGTGTAGACCCGGGCGGGAATGCGCAGCCAGCGCGATTGCGAGATGCCCATGACCGCCAGGATCATGCCGAGAATGACACCCAGCACCGTCGAGGCGGCGGCGAGGATCAAGGTGTTCTTCAATCCGATCGTGATCATGCTGGGCAGCACGTCCGCCATGGCCTGCCAGTCGAGGAAACTGCGCCGCAGGTTTTCGAGCCAGTTCATTCGCCCCCCTTTCGGTTGCGCTATCCGCATCGTCCGCATCAAGGACGGTAGCCCGGGTTCGGCCGCCGGCATTAAATGCCGGCAGCCGGGTGCGGTTTACTTCTTGGGGAGATACTGGTCGGGCATCGGCGAGCCGGGGAACCACTTCTCGTAAAGCGTCTTCCAGGTTCCGTCCTGCATGGCCGCGTGAAGAGCGGAGTTCAGAGCATTGCGGAGCTTGTCGTTGCCCTTGCGCAGGACGAAGCCAGCCGGCGCGTCAAAGGAAGGTATATTGACCGCGACCTTCAGGTTCGGATAGCGAACGCCATAGTCCTTGGCGGCCTCGTAATCGAGGAAATGAGCAGCCACGGTTCCGTTGTTGAGTGCTGAAACGGCGGAGTTGTTGTCGGGGAACTTGACGAGATCGGTTCCGACGAAGTTCTTCGCCGCGTAAATTTCCTGGAGCGTGCCTTGCACCACGCCGAGGCGTTTGCCCTTGAGCCCCTCCGCCGACGTGATGGCCTTGTCGGCGGTAAGCACAGAGAGATAGCCTGCAAGATACCCGTCGGAAAAGTCGACGGTCTTCTTGCGTGCTTCCGTCGTGCCGATTGCCGCGACCGCGACATCAAAGCGCTCGTTGGCAACAGAAGGCATCAGCGCCGAGAATTCCTGGCCGGTGAAGATCACCTGGTCCGGCTTGAAGCCAAGGCGGCTCGCGACGTTGCGGAACAATTCGATGTCGAACCCGGTGAATGTGCCGTCCGCCTGGGTGAAAGCGTAGGGCTTGGCATCACCCATGGTACCAACGCTGATGACTTTCGCATCAATAAGACCATAGGGATTGTCATCCGCGGAGGCCGCTCCCGAAACCAACCCGGCGCCGACGCACATCGCCATAAGCGCCATTGCGCCGGTCCTGACCGGCGACATCAACGATTTGAGAATTTCTGTCCTGCTCATGTCTTAGCTCCACTCTGAAGGTCTGTTCTTATTGATATTTGCGTGGGGCTCGCCATCTGGCGCCTGACCGCACCCCGTCGCAGCATCCGCCGCGTCGTCATGACTCTTGGTCTGCCCTTTCAGAAGAGACCGGTCTCTTATTGCGTGAGACCGGTCTCTTTGGTAATCGTTATCGTCAGATTGACCTTCCGTCAACAACTCTTGTAGTCGTTCATCCGATGAAAAAAACCGCGCCCAAGACCCAGTCGATAACGGTCAGCGATGTCGCTCGCGCAGCGAACGTGTCGAAAGCGACAGCTGCGCGCGTGCTCGGCGGATACGGCGTCGTCAGCGACATGATCCGGGCCGATGTCATGGCTGCGGCCAAGGCTCTGGACTACCGTGCGAACGAGCTCGCCCGCAGCATGACGACCGGCCGCTCCGGCATCATCGGGGTGGTTGTCGGCGATATCGAGAACCCGTTCTTCAGCCTCGCGGTACGCGGCATCAGCGACGCGGCAAAAGCAGCCGGGTTCAATGTCATCCTGGCCAACTCCGGCGAAAAGATCGAGGCGGAAAAGGCAGCCGTGAAGTTGCTGATCGGCAAGCGTGTCGACGGGCTGATCGTCACGCCATCGGAATCGCGCGACATTGCGCATTTGCGCGATATCCACCGCTCAGGCCGACCGCTTGCCCTGCTGGATAGGGCGCTGCCGGATCTGGATGTCGATACCGTCACGATCGACGATCACGGTATTGCCATGCAGGCGACCCGCTGTCTGGCGGAAGCCGGCCACCACAACATCGCCTATGTGACCGCGGTCGATGCCGAAGGCCATGACTACCGCGATCTCGGGCAGATCTACACCTCGTCGGTCCGCGAGCGCATCGACGGTTTCCTCACCGTGTGCCGAGAGGCCGGACTTGATCGGCCAGAACGCTATGTTCGCCTTGGCGCAACAAGCCCCGCCGAAACGCGCAGGATTGCAGGCGAGATGCTGTCCGCGCCGGATCGGCCGACGGCGATCCTTGCCTCGGACAGCGTCATTGCGCTGGAAATCTTTAAGGTGATCCGCGAGCGCGGCCTGCGGGTTCCCGACGACATTTCGCTCATCACCTTCCATGATGCGGACTGGACGAGCGTCACCACTCCGCCCATTACCGTCATCGACCAGCCGGTTTACGCGCTTGGCAAGAGCGTCGCGGAATTGCTCATCCGGCGATTGAAGGGCGAAGTTCGACCGCCCGAACGGCTCATCTTGCCGACCGCCATCATTGAACGTGGATCCGTCGGCCCGCCCGCAAATGAAAGGCCGCAAGGGCGCCAGGCAAAGGCCTGACGGCGACACGACCCCATTGAAATACGCGAACGCAACAAGGCGAAGCTCGACGCACTCCCGCTTTCACACTTATGGGATCGATCAAGCCCAGCAAACACCCTGTTCGCAATGCTGCGTCCACCCTCATGGCGACCGGCACGTGCCGGCTCATGGTTTGAAGAGCGAACGCCCAGCCGCATCGAAGATGTGGAGATCGGCCGGGTTTGCATTCAGCCGCAGCTTTGCCCCACGCTTGACCTCGACATTGCCGGGCAGCTTGGTCACCAGCGGCAGGTCGGCGCGACCGATGTCGACATAGACCAGCTGAACCTCGCCGAGCTGCTCGACATAGTCGACCGTCCCCTCGAACAGATAGTCAGCGCCGCTGGCGATGATCAGGTCTTCCGGCCGCACGCCGAAGCTCACCGCAGCACCCTTCGCCGAAGCAGGCGTTGCGATCGGCACGGTTGCCTTGCGTCCGCCGACATGGCTGACGACGGTCGAATTGCCTGACTTGTCGATGGTCGCGGGCAGGATGTTCATGGCCGGCGAGCCGATGAATTGCGCAACGAACAGATTGCCGGGCTTCTTGTAGAGATCCATCGGCGTGCCGACCTGCTCGATATGGCCGTCCTTGAGCACCACGATGCGGTCGGCGAGCGTCATCGCCTCGACCTGGTCGTGGGTGACGTAGATCATGGTCGTGTTGGGCATCGATACCTTGAGCTTGGCGATTTCGATGCGGGTGGCGACGCGAAGCGCGGCGTCGAGGTTCGAAAGCGGCTCGTCGAACAGGAACACCTTCGGATTGCGCACGATGGCGCGGCCGATGGCGACGCGCTGGCGCTGGCCGCCCGACATCGCCTTGGGCAGGCGGTCGAGATATTTGGTCAGCTGCAGGATCTCGGCGGCTTGGCGCACGCGGCGGTCGATCTCGGCCTTGTTCTCTTTGCCGATCTTCATCGAGAACGCCATGTTGTCGTAGACGGTCATGTGCGGGTAGAGCGCGTAGGACTGGAACACCATGGCGATGCCGCGCTTCGACGGCGGCACGTCGTTCACCACTTCGCCGGCTATTCTGAGCTCGCCGGAGGTGATTTCCTCGAGCCCGGCGATCGACCTCAGCAATGTCGACTTGCCGCAGCCCGACGGGCCGACGAAGACGATGAACTCGCCCGACTTAATATCGAGGTCGATGCCGTGGAGAATGTGCAGATTGCCGTATGATTTCCTGATTTGCCGGAGGCTCAGATCAGCCATTGTGCTCCCCTCGATTGCGTGACGATGAGCCAGATGCCCCGGCTACTTCTTGCGCCTGCCTGGCTTCAGTGCCGCCAAAAGATTGGTGATCCTGCCCGCCTTGCGGTTGCCGATCTCGGCCTCGTTTTTGTGGCGCACCGCGGCGCGGACAAGTCTGGCGCCGAGATAACGCAAAGGCTCGGGCGGCAGCGACATGCGCCGCTCGATGCCGACCAGACCGCTTGCGCTCCAGCGATCCTTTCGCTCGAGCACGAGGCTGGCCAGAATGCGTCCGGCGATCGGCGTCTGCGCGATGCCGGTGCCGTTGAAACCCATGCCGTAGAAAATGTTGGGATGATCGCGCAGGTGATCGAAGACAGGAACGTGTTCAGGCACGCAGTCGATCGGCCCCGACCAGTCATATTCGATCGCCACACCGCGCAGCGAGGGGTAGACCCGATGCAGCTCTCGCATATTGTCGCGGCCGTGCTCGGGGCTGCGGTTGAAGCTGGCGCCGAAATTTCCACTGAAGGCGACGTTGCCGCTGCCACGACCGAAGACCACCCTGCCCCCGACGGTGCGCTGGTAGTAGAGCACCTGGGCCTGGGAATCGCAGATCGAGGCACCGTCGCGCCAGCCGATGCTGTCGAGCAGTTCGGGGACGGCGGCAGTGGCAATCACCTCGCTGGCGACGACATAAAGATGTCGCCGCAGTTCCGGCAGCGCCGAAAGCCAGGCGTTGGCGGCAAGCACGATCTTGTCAGCCCGTACCGCGCCATGCGCCGTGCGCACGGTGCATGTCGTGCCGGGTTCGATGGCGAGGACCGGGCTGCGCTCGTGGATGATGACGCCGCGTGCCAGTGCCAGCTTGCGCAATCCGATGGCAAGTTTGGCGGGATGGACCGTGCCGGCGGTGGTCTCGACGACGCCGACATAGGAGGCCGATGAACCGGTGCGGCGTTGAATGTCCTCGGCTGTCAGCGGCCTGAAACGGTTTTCTGCAACAGCCGCCGTCAAGGCGACGGCGTTCTCCCAGGCGCCTTCCTGCGCAATGGAGCTTGCGGTCCACAGCCATCCGTCCAGCCTCAGGTCCATGTCTATGGTGCCATTTTGCTGCAGCGCCTTCAGCTCCGCGATCGATGCCACCGTGTCGGCGCAGAGCTGGCGCGCTTCCTCGAGACCGACGACCGCACTGATCTGGTCGATTTCGGCGAACCATGAATGGACCTGACCGCCGTTGCGCCCCGAGGCCCCCGATCCGCAGAGATCGGCTTCAAGGATGATCACCCGCGTTTGCGGCGCCAGTTCAAGGATCCGCAGCGCCGTCCACAGACCGGTATAGCCGCCACCGACGATCACCACGTCGGCGCGCTCGTGGCCTCGCAATGGCTCGGTCGCAGGGGCGGCGGCAATGTCCTGCAGCCAAAACGACCGGTCAGATGCAAGCGCGACCGCAGGCTGCCGCAAACGAAGTGTACTCACGCTTGGGCTCCCTGCGCATCGACAATGAAGCTGGCATATTTGGCCGGCAGCCAATCGGGTATGGCACGCGGTGTCTGGGGAAACCCGCCAAGATGGGTGCAGGTCTGCGCCGCGGCGATCGACGCGCTGTGCAGTGCCTCCAAGGCGCCAAGGCCGCCGAAACGGAAGCCTGCGAGGAAACTGGCAATGAAACTGTCGCCGGCGCCACACGTATCCACGACATCGACAAGCGTTGCCGGCGCATGCACGACATTCGTGCCGTCGTCGAAGTAGGAGCCGCGGCGGCCACAGGTCAAAACCACCTGCCTTGCGCCGGCAGCCCTGAGCGCCCCGAGCGATGGCTCTATGGAAACATCGACATCGTCCGAGCCGGACGCAAACAAAAGCGGGACGCCGTTGAGGGGCAGCGCCAGATGGGCGGTCGATAGATCAATGCTGAACGGCACATGGTCCGCCACCAGTCGCTGGACAAGGTGCTTGTTGGCGTTGGTGCCGAGATGCACCCAGTCGGCCGCGGCGATGACCGCATAGTGGGCGGGCGCCGGCATGTAGTTTTCGCCGACACCGAAGGATTCGTGCAGGAACTTCCGGTCGCCGCATTCATCGCGCAGCAAGGTGACGGCCGTATCGCCGGGACGCCGTTCGACATCGTCCCGCGATAGGCCGGCACCTGCCAGCTCGGCAAGCACCACGTCGCCTTCGGGATCGTTCCCGACGGCCCCGAAATAGCGCGCGGACCAGCCGTTGCGCCGCCATTGCGCCGCAACATTCAAGGCGTTGCCGCCCACCGTCATCAAGTTGTTGGTCAAATAGACATCGAGGCAATTGTCCCCGACGGCGACAAGCTTCTTCGACGTCATGCCGGCACCGTTGCGCGATCGAGATAAGGCGCGATGGCGCCAAGGCAGCGTGTCCAGGCTTTTATCGGATCGAGCGCGTAGGAGCCGTTGCCGAACGGCTCGAAGGTGAACTTTCCGGCATAGCCGAGGCGCGCGAGTTCGCTGACATAATGGCCGAGCGGCAGCGTGCCCTCCCCCCACACCAGATGCCCGCCTGGCGTGCCATCGACCAGATGAACATGCGCCAGCCGCGAGCCGAACAGGTCAACATAGCCGGCCACGGTGTCGCCGGCCGTGGCCATGGCGACAGTGTCGAGCACGACATCGACGTTGCCGGCGCCCACCTCATCCAGCATTTGGCGCAGGCCCGCCGCATCATTGACGAGGTTGCTCTCGAACCGCTGCAACGGCTCGAGCAGGCAGCGCACCCCGTTTGCGGCGGCACGCCGGGCGATCTCGCCGATCGCGTCGACCGCGCGGTCCCATGCCGGTTGCCGGGGTTGGCTCTCGTAGCCCCGGCCAGGCGTCAGGAAGAGATAGCGGGCGCCAAGCGCCGCGCAGATTTCGGCTGCACGGCAAAACCGCTCGATGCTGTCCTGGCGCAGTGCGGCGTCGCCGGAGGCGATGTTGATTGGGTACAACACCTGCTCTGGGGTGAAGCACCAGGCCGACAGCTCGTTGTCGGCAAGCACCCGGCGAACGGATTCGACACGAGCGCCCGTAGCATGGAACAGGTCCAGATGCGGGGCAATCCCCCACAGCTCGATCTCGCGCATGCCAAAGTCGCGGATCGTCCTGGCGACCTCATCGAAGGGGATGTGCTGAAAGCTGAAATTGGCTCCGATCAGCTGGTGGGCAGCGAGCTGCGGCATGAAGGCTCCTTTCGGGAATTGTTATTTGCCGATGCCTTCGGCCAGGCCACGGATGAAGTAGCGTTGCGCGGCAAAGAACACGATCACGATAGGCAGGGCCGAGATCGTCATGGCCGCGAACACCACGGCGTAATTGGTCCCGTGGGTTGCCATGATCGACGTCAGTCCAACCGGCAGCGTCTGCACATCCGAGCCGCTCGTGAAGATCATGGCGAAGAGATATTCGTTCCAGGCGAACAGGACGTGCAGGATGACGCAGGAGATGATGATCGGCCGGCACAGCGGCAAGGTGATGCGCCAGAAGATCTGACCCTCGCTGGCGCCATCCATCGTCGCCGCCTCGTCGATGTCTTCAGGCAGATCCAGCATGTAGGCGCGGATGAGGAAGGTGGTGAACGGCACCCGGAACGCCGTGTAGAGAATGATCAGCGCCCAGTAGGTGTTGTAGAGACCGAGCGCCTGCAACATCTTCACCAGTGGAATGATCGCCACCGTGGGGCTCAGCATCAGCCCGCCAAGAACGATGGCGATAACCAGCGGCTTTGCCGGCATCTTCGTGCGGGTCAGGCCGAAGGCCGTCCAGGCGCTGATCAGCACGGTGCATATGGCCGAAGCGACGGTCACCAGCACCGAGACTGTTACATAGCCACGCACGCCCTGGTTCCACGCCTGCACGTAGTTGTTCCACGCCCAATGGGTGGGCAGGGAGAAGGGATCGCCAAAGATCTGCGCATTGTCCTTGAAGCCGCTCAGCGCCATCCAGATCAGCGGATAGATGACAACGACACCGAGGCAGACCAGGAACGAATAGAGCAATGTCCTGGCGATGACCGACCACACATTGACGTGTCGGCCGCGACCGGCTGCGATCGTTGCGCTCATAGCTGCACCCGGCGGCGCTTGGTGTACCAGAGCTGTGCCGCACCTGTGAGCATGGTCAACATGAAGATGACGGCGGCAATCGCCGCGCCATAGCCGAAATTGTCCTCGATAAAGGCCTTCTGGTAGAGCCACGTGCCCAGCACCTGGCTGCTGTTGTTGGGCCCGCCCGCGGTCATCACCATGACCTCGTTGAACACCTGGAACGCGCCGGTGATGGTGACGATGATCATCAATCCCGTCATTTCCCGGGTCAGCGGAAAGGTGATGCTCCACAGGCGGCGAAGCGGACCGGCGCCGTCGATCGTCGCGGCGTCGTAGAGGTCGCGCGGGATCTTCTGGATGGCAATGGCAAACAGCAGCGTCGAATAGCCAAAACCCTGCCATTGGCTCATGGCAATGATGGCATAGATGGCGGTGTGCTCATTGCCGAGCCAGGGCATGACGAGCTGGCTGAGACCAACACGGCTGAGGGCTGCATCCAGCAAGCCGATCTGCGGCTGGTAGATGAAATAAAACAGCAGGCCGGTCACCGTGATCGAGATGGCCGACGGCACGAAATACACCGCGCGCCAAAGGCGGCGCCAGCGATCGCTTTTCAGGTCCTCGATGATGGCCGCCAGCAGGAACGCGCCGAAGACCTGGAAGATGACGGAGATGATGGCGTAGAGGCAGTTGTTCCACAGCGCCAGCAACACGACCGGGTCATGCAGCAGCCGGTCGTAATTGGCGAGGCCGACACTGGTGACCTCGCCGGTGTAGATGTCCTGGTCGGTGGTGCTGACGATGAAATTGTCGACGATGGGATAGTAGACGAACCAGCCGATGAGGATGAGCGCAATCGCGGCCCACCGCAACGACAACAGATTGGCGAAGCGCGCCCGCCGGCTCTTTGGCCGTTGCGGCCTGGCGACGCCGCCAATCTCGGCGCCGCTGTCCACTGTGTCCCAGGCCCTTGACATGGTCTGCTTTATTTGGTCGCGGATGCGGCTTTGCGCACCTCGTCCATCACTTGCTCGGGCGTCATCGAGCCGCCCGCCAGCGCCTGCAGGCTGGACAGCCAGACGGCGGCGACGCGCGGTGGGTTGGCCGTATCCAGCCAGGGCATGAGGTATGAGGCGGCGTTGATATCCTTGAGGCCGTCGACCACAGCCGCGCTCATGTTCGATTCCGAGGCGCCGCCGATGGTGGCGCTCGGCTGGCCATAGGGTGGCGCGGAAAGCACCTGCGCGTTTTCCTTCGAGGTCACGAACTTCATGAATTCGATCGCCAGCGGGATGTTCTTCGACGCCGCATTGATCATGTAGCCCTCCGGCGCGCCCTCGATTGACTTGGGGTCACCCTTGGCGCCGCCGGCCACCGGCAGCCGGAAGAATCCGAAATCGGCGGGCTTTAACGCTGACTCCGGCGTGGCGGCCTGATCGAACTCGATGATCTCCTGGTAGTACATGGCCGACTGCGCGTTGGTGAAGGCCTGGAGAGCCGAGGCATAGGATGTGCCGTTGACGCCGGCGCCATCGGTGCAGCGCTCGACAAGCTGGCTGAACTGCTTGAGTGCTGCGATATAGCCCGGATCGCTGTATTGGGCGGTGGCCGGATCGAAGTCCCGTTCCAGCGTTGCCTGCGGCACGTTGTAGGCGAGCAGCTGGCCTGCAAAGTGTATTGCCGGCCAGGCCTCCTTGTTGCCGAAGGAGATCGGTGTCGCGCCGGATTTGCGGATGGCGTCGCAGTTGGTCAGCAATTCCTCGAAAGTGGCGGGTGCCTTGAGGCCGAGCTTGGCGAAGATCTGCTTGTTGTAGCCCATGAACTTGGCGTCCTGGTAAAGCGGAATGCCATAGAACCTGCCGTTGTATTCGAACGCCTTGACGGCGGCCGGAGACAGCGACTTGCCCCACTCGGTATCGGGACCAATGACGGGCGTGAGATCAACGGCGCGATTGCCGCGCACGAAATTGCCGCCCCAGCTGCCTGTCCAGGAGAAATAGATATCGGGCAGCGAGTTGGAAGCGACCAGCGTCTTGGTCTTGCCCTTCACGCTGTCGTCGCTCTCCTGGATAAGTTCGACCTTCACATCCGGATGGAGCTTTTGAAAGGCCTGCGCCAGGTTGACGAAATAGGGTGACAGCTGTTGCAGCCCGAACTTGGTCAGGACCGACAGCGTGCCGGTGTATTCCACCTTGGCGGTGGGGTCGGCCGCGACAACCGGCGAAGCGGCGGAACTGCCGCCTATCGACAATCCCAATGATGATACAGCGGCCACCGTGACCGCCACGACTTGCAGCGAACGTTTCATAGATAGCTCCTTCAGAGGTGAGAGGGATCAATATTCAACGCGTTTGTAGTAGCGACGGGTGGTCAGCGGGTGGTTGCGCAGCACCTCGAGATGGGCGCTCAGCCGCTCGAGCAAGGTGGCGAGCAGAACCGGCGAGATCATGCCGCGGACTTTTGCGGAGATGCCCGGCAACTTGACCGAGGCCGCATCCAGCGTGCGAACGCGGTCCGTGTAACGCCTGGCGAAGTTCTCGACCCGGTCGGTCAAGGGCCGAAGGGCATCCTCGCCCTTGAACACAAAAACGCTGACGCCCGGCTCGACCAGCTCGAGCGTACCGTGGAAGAAGTCGGCGGCGTGCACCGGGCGGGTGCGAATCCACTGCATCTCTTCGAGGATGCACATGCCGTAATAGTGTGCCTGCGGCCACACCGAGCCGGCGCCGGTGAAGATGTGATAGGTGTCGTCCTTGATCGTCTGGGCCAGTTCGGCAGCCTTGTCCTCAAAGGCAGCCTTGGCGTCGGCAAGCAGGTCCGGCAGCAGTTTGAGTTCGGCGACAGTGCCATCAAAATCATCGTATTCGCCGCGCTCTTCCAGCAGGGCCAGGACTATCAGCAGCGTCTGAAGGTAGAAGGATTCCGACGAGGTGTCGTCTTCGGCGAAGTTCGTGAAATTGTGGTCAGCCTCCCGCGCGATCGGCGTATCCGAATGGCCGGTAAGCGAGATCGTGCGCACGCCGCGTTTTTTCAGGAAGGCCATGAGCTCGACGCCTTCCTTGGTCGTGCCCGACAAGGACGGGATGACCACCACGGCCTTGCTGTCGAGACCGGCGGGCGGATCGATCACGACCTGCGCCGGATAGGCACCGCTCACCGGGAATGTGGAACAGCGCTGCGCCAGCTCGATCGCTGGCAAGGTTAGAAGCTGCACGCCGCCGGTGCCCATGAAAAACAGCCGCTCGACGCCGTCCGCCCGCAGTGTGCGCATCAGTGAGCGGACCTCACCTGCGACGGCGACGGCCCCGCTTTGGATCTGTACGAAGCGGTCCCTATCGAAGTTCAGCATGACGTTTTCCTTGTATTCGCATGCGACAGGCCTCTGCCTCGCGTCAGGCATCGGTGTGCCGTCCAATTCGTTTTTTCGATGTGAGATCGATCTCACAAGCAATAATGGGCACGCAATTTCGCCAATGGCAAGTCCTTGAGACGAAATTTTCCGGAAATGAGGAATCGCCGATTAGCGCTTGGTACGCCGGGCAACCGATCCGCGCACGATCAAGCGAGTCTGAAATCGGGTACGCCGCGGTGCAATCTTTTTGCCGGCCAGCCGCTCCAGCAGGTATCTGGCAGCGAGCGGTCCGATCTCTGAGATGGGTTGCGCCACGACCGTTATCTGCGGATCGGTGAAGGTGGCGAGATTGAAGTCATCGAATCCAACCACCGACACATCATGGGGAATCGAGAGCCCCATTGAACGCAGGCCAAGAAGCGCGCCTTGCGTCATGAGGCTGTCAACCGTGAACAGTGCGGTTGGACGATTGCGCCGGCTGAACAGGCGGATCGTGGCTTCGATGGCATGCTCGACGGTCGAGCGCGATATGCCGATGAGCGCTTCATCGATTGCGATCCTATGCGACTGGAGTGAGTTTTGGTAGCCAGCCAGGCGCTCCTGTGCCGTGAAGATGCGTGACTCGTCGCGCAGAAGACCGATCCGGTCGTGACCATTGCTAACGAGATAGTCAACTGCCTCGCGCGCCCCGCCCTCGTTGTCGACGACGACGCTGTCGCATTGCAGATCCTTTACCACGCGGTCGATGAGCACGATCGGTGCGCCTTCGCGTGCCAGTTGCACGATGTGCTCGCTGTCGGTCGCAGACGTTGGGGCAAGGATGAACCCACGAATGCTGAGCGAGCGCAGGCTCTCAAGCAATTCTTTTTCCTGTTCTACATTCTCCTCGCTGCTGGCGATAAGGAGATTATGGCGGTGCTTGCGCAGTTCCACCTCGATGTCGTGAGCGATTCGGGCGAAGAAAGGGTTCTGTATGTCGCCCGGCACGAAGCCGACGATCGGCAACTGTCCACTGCGCAGCGCCTGGGCAACGAGGTTCGCCCGATAGCCCAGTCTTTCCGCCGCCGCCAACACGCGCAGCGCCGTCTCGTCACCAACGTAGCCATAGCTGTTGAGCGCCCGAGCAGCTGTCGCGCGCGATACGTTGGCTGCGGCAGCCACGTCTTTGAGAGTGATCCCCTTCTGCGTCACGGCTCATCCTCTTGCGACCTGCACATTGCGTCAGATCACCATCCCGGCTCGTATTGGCTGGCATCTTTGTGCGGCATATCGGCTGATTCGCAAACTGCGAACATAGCAGGCGCGATTTCTTGCGATCCTGTTCGACGCCTCGCATCTCTTCAATCCGTGTTGACGAGTGACGGGTTGGCGCAAGAGCCGCAGTCAGTCGCTGCCCTGTCGTACGGTCTCTACCGCCAACGACCCGGCCGGCAGGGCCTGCAAAAGCTCTGTCTCGGATTTGGTGAGGTAAATCCATGCGGCCTAGTCCTCAGGGCGAAGCACCACAATCTGGCGATTGTGGATGGGCGCCACGTCAGGCCCGGGTTCCGTCGTCAGCATGGCGAAGGTGGGTGGCTTGTTGCCTTGGCCGTCATCGCTCGCTGATGAACATAGCCTCGAGCATGGTTTCGGTGTCGGCCAGCAATTCGCGGTTTATGCAGGTGGCGATCCCTTTCGACGCAAAGTGCGCGACCAGCGCGCCGCTGCCAAGATTGCCGGCGGCACCGGGTGCGTAGGGGCATCCGCCAAGGCCGCCCGCCGCGGAATCGAAGATCCTGAGCCCGAGATCCCAGGCGACATCGACATTGGCCAGCGCCATACCACCGGTATCGTGGAAATGGCCGGCGAGCAGCCCAGGCGCCGCCTCTTCGAGCGCGGCCAGAACCATCGCATGCACACGTTCGGGCGTCGCCTTGCCGATGGTGTCGGCGACGGCGATTTCCACGCAGCCGAGATCGCGCAGACGCGCGACGACTTTCGTCCGCGCCGGGGTCGATCGGGCCTTCATAGGGACAGTCGACGGCACAAGAGACATAGCCACGCACCGGCAGCGCATGCTCGGCCGCCAGCGCGTGGCGTTCCTTCGCGGGAATCAGGTGACGTTGAACATCACCAGCCTGCCATGACCGCCCTCTCTCAGCGAATTTGCAGAACTCTCAGCACACTACCTCAGCGAGCCGATTGCCGCTTGTCGGCAATAAAGGTGGGAGGGTTGAAATCAGCCGTTCAGCAGATCAGCGGTCTATCCGCTCGCATTCATCAAGTAGGCCACCAAGCTCCAGGCAGAGATCGACGCGGCCGAGGCTGTTGGCCTTGTCAATCCCCATGCGTCGGTTGTAAGCCGACACGGTGTCCTTCAATTGGGACACCCGACCGGCCTTGTGACCGCTGGAATAGGCGAAACCCGCGATGCAAACACTTGCGGTGATTGCAAGAGCGGCAGTCTTGGAGTTCATTGGCATTCTCGCCTTCGAATCGACTTGGGGAGCGATCAATGGAAGACAGTTTGACTGAAATAGCGGCGCGGCTCCAGATGCACTGGAAGGCTTGGGCTCCCGCAATCGGCCTTGGCGTTGCCGCCGCCATCGGCATGATTTGGACCGTTTATCTGCCGATAGTTGGGCTTCGCCATCTGCTCGGGTACAATTAGACCCTATCCTTTATGGCCCAAAATTCTCAGCCTAACTAATGGCTTTCCTAGCACGCCACCCACCACAACGTCGCGCCATGCTGTCTGTGTGGCGAGCCCTTCCACCGCCGCAACGCCGTTGGGTGATCGAGCACAAGCGTGCCCTTGGCTTGTAAGGCCCGGACGTGAACACCAACTACGTCCTAGCTAATTTAGCTTGCGGCGAGTTCAAGACCCAAACGCAGGACTTGCCGAGGATGAGGAAGGCCAAGCGTCAGCAGGCCCGGCACGAAGGCACAAAAAAAGCCGGCGCGATGTTTTCAGACCCCGGCCGGCGTGTCGTTCGATTGGAAGGCTCGGCGGTACATCCAAATCTGAAACTCGCGGGGGCCTGGCTGCGAATAGCCGGGACGTTGCGCTTCCATTAGCTTGAGCGCATATTTCGTCGGCCGGCGAGCCTACCCGTAAGCTGGTCAAGCGGCGACTTTGGAGGTGAACCATGCCCATGTATCTCTCCCGATTCAGCTATACGCCCGAGACATGGGCGCGCTTGATCCAAAACCCCGAGGATCGACGCGAGGCGGCCCGTTCTTACATCGAGTCAGTGGGCGGAAAGTTGCATGGGTTCTGGTATGCCTTCGGAGGGCGCGATGGCTGGAACCTGTGGGAGGCGCCAGATAACGTGTCGATGGCGTCCGTCGCGCTTGCCATCGGTGCGGGGGGAGCGCTCAGCTCGTACGAGACCACCGTCCTCCTAAGCGTCGAAGAGACGATAGAAGCCCTTGGGAAGGCGAAGTCCATCCGCTATCGCCCGCCGGCATCGTAGAGGGCGTCCCAGAGTCTCGCCAGCGCGCGTTGCGCAACCCCGCCGTTTGTCGACCTCCTTTGCCAGATCCAAGGCTCTTAGCTTTGTCCTTGGCGGTCAGCCTCTCACGCCTTCTTCGCAAACGCCCAGACCATCAGCGGGTATTCCTCGTCATTGCTCAAATCCCGCCACAGGCCGTAGGCGCGGACGGGGCCGCCGATATGGGCCCTGGCGCAGGCCTTGTTGCCCCAGCCGTGGACCTTGACGTTGGCTTCCGCGAAGCCGCCCTCGACCATAAGCTGCTTGAGACCGGCGGGGGTCCATCTGTTGTAGTCGTGCGGCCTGGCGTGAACGCGAAACAGGAAAGGTGTCGCCACCATCGCCCAGCCGCCGGGCCTCGTCATGGCGTGGATGTTTTCCACCGCCGCGTGCGGCCGCCGCACATGTTCCAGCACCTGATCGGCGATGACGATCGAATATTGCTCGTCGGTGCGATCCCTGCAGATGTCGAAGGCCGGAAAATCGACCGAGCGGTAATTGGGGCACATCGCCCGCCAGTAGCGGTTCCAGCCGGGCGAGATCTCGATCACGTCGGAAGCCTTGCGGTTGCCGGCTTCGAGAAAGAGCGTGAATGCCTCGATCTGGCGGATGCGCAGCCAGTTGCGGGAATCGTAACCGATGAGCCGTTTCACGGCGCGTTTGCTTTGGCTTTTCAGGGCGGCAAGGCTTGTCGTCACATCGACCTCCTCCCAAACCCGCCGCGAGGAACAGTCTAGCCCAAGCAAGTGGGCAAAAAATGACATGGTTGCGCCGCTCCCCAGAGCGGCGCTGGCTGAGTTAAGACGCTGGGTTCAGCGATACCTGCTTAGTAATCGCCGTTGTAATAACGGTCGTCGCAGGGGGCAGTGTAGATGCGGCCGCGGCGGTCCTGATAGCGGCACATCTGTTCGCCACGACGCTGCGGAGTGGTGGAGCTGCCGACAACCGCGCCCAGCAAGGCGCCCGCGCCCGCACCGATGAGCGTGCTTTCTGTGTTGCCGCCGATGGCCTGGCCGACGAGAGCGCCGCCGGCGCCGCCGATCAGCGCGCCGGTTCCGGCCCGCTGCTGGCCTTCGGTCTGCGCGCAGCCTGCCAGTGCTGCGGTCATCAGCACGGCGGCGATGGCTTTGTGAAAGTTCATGTGCGGTCTCCCTTGAAGGCCTGAAATCCCTACGGCTGGCCACGTGCGATCGCATTGCGGCGGAACGGGGGCGGGAGGTCTCACGATGTAAGACATGGTTTCTCGCTCGTTGAACGATAAGGTTTTTCAATCCGGAAATAAGGCTGAGTCCCGGCAGCCATTCGACATAAACTGTCTGCAAATTGGTAACCAAACGGCAGGGCAGTCTCAGTAAACTGTCGCAGAAACTTCGTGCCGGCGCGATAACGATGGGCAAAGATCCAGGCGTTCCCAAGGCTTCCTCGTTCAAGCCAAGAATCCGCGCGGCGCAGTATGTCCGGAGGTCGACCGACCTCCAGACTTATTCCATGGAGAACCAGAAGGACGCGATCAGCGACTACGCTGATATTATGGGTTACGACATTGTCGCCACGTACGAAGACGCGGGCAAAAGCGGTCTAAAGATTGGCGGCCGCCCTGGGCTGCAAGGCCTGCTGGCCGACATTGAAGCAAGACTCGGGAATTTTGAAACCGTCATTGTCTACGACGTGAGCCGATGGGGCCGGTTTCAGAACATCGATGAAAGTGCCTCCTACGAATACCGATGCCAGATTGCAGGTGTACGAATCGAATATTGCGCCGAGCAATTCGTAAACGACGGCAGCATCGGGTCCGATGTGCTGAAGGCAATCAAGCGGAGCATGGCGGCAGATTATAGCAGGGTGCTCTCACAGAAGGTTTTCGTTGGACAATGCCGATTGGTGAGAATGGGTTTTTGGCAAGGGGGCATTCCTGGCCTTGGCCTAAGGCGATTGCAGCTTGATAAAGCGGGCCAACCAAAAGGCATCCTTGCTCGCTACGAATACAAAAACCTGCAGACGGATCGGATCGTCCTCGTGCCCGGACCGCCCGAGGAAATCGCCGTTGTAAGGTTGATATTTGATCAGTTCGTGAGAGCCCGCAAAACACAGCTCGAGATAGCAAGGCTCCTCAACAAGCGTGGAATTGTCACGGATCTCAACAGGGCCTGGACGCGGGAATCGGTGAATCACATCATCGGCTGCGAGAAATATATCGGCCACAATGTTTGGAACCGGCGGTCGGCAAAACTCAAGCTGAAATGGGTTTTCAATCCGCCGTCCCAATGGGTGCGCGCAGACAACGCTTTCGACGCCATTGTTGACCCAAAGCTCTTCAGCCGAGCCCAAGCCATAGTGAGAGCCCAATCTGTGCTCATGAGCAGGGAGCAGATGCTGGCGGCCCTATCCAAGCTTCTTGAAAGGCGCGGGAAGTTAACCCGTTCAATCATCGACGCGGCGCCGGAATGCCCGCCCGCCGCCCGATACACGGCGCGCTTTGGCGATCTACTACGAACCTATGCCATGATTAATCACAATCCGCGACGGGACTTCACGTGGTTCGAGACCAACAAACACCTTCGAGCGATACGGGCGGGGATCATCAGGAATCTGCTGACTGCAATTGAAAATGTGGGCGGACATGCTGTGCATGATGAAGAAAACGACCTTATCCGTATTAACGGAGAGATGACGGTCGCTATGGCAACCTCCCGCTGCCAAGCCACTTGTTGTGGCTATCCTCGATGGGTGACAGGAACTGAGCGAAAACCTGAGCCCGACGTTTCCGTTTTAATACGGATGAATCCCGACAATCAGACAATCAGAGACTACCTAATCGCCGCCACAAGCGAAATGAAATACCTGACGGCGGGTTTGACAGCAAATAATGGGGCAAAGCTCGACGCGTTTCTTTTTACGTCGCTCGGGCCACTTGTCGCATTGGCTGAGCGTACCGCAATCCGGGAGTTGTGCTAATGGTTTCGGCCTTGGGTAATCAAACACTGAAAAGCAGCCGAGGAAGGCACGTCAAGTTGGCGGGTGGAAAGCCAGACGAGCCGGTCGCTGCTTTCACCACTCCGCTTTTCCTCAAAACATACAAAGCTGAATGCAAGAGGAAGCGCGCCTTCATTCGTGAGGGCGACCTGATGCGACGTAGGATGGGTAGGGTCGCCAAAATTCTTCGACCCCTGCTGGCAGACGAACAAATGCGCGACCTGCTTGTTGCGCAAAATCTCGCAACATTGCCACGAACGCTGGCCGCCAGAATTCTGCATGAGACGTACGATCTGGCGACTTTCGGGGTTGATGATCGGACGCCGACAAGTGGCGTCGGCAGAGGCGGAGGAGAGCTTATAGGGGGCATTGTTCCCGAAGTAATTGAACTGTTCCAGGATTGTTATCTGCCGCCCAAAATCTTTGGCGTGCTGCGAAAGCTAGCTCCCACTCGGCAGCTTGAAGTCACCAAACTTATGATCGCCATGAACAGGGTAACCTATAACTACGCGAAGATGGCCGTCGCCCTGAGTTCACAATCGCAGTTGGCCGATTCATCGAATCCCGGATGGAAATTTGCCCGCCTCACCGATGCGCAATTGGCGGCGTTGAAAACCGAATTCGAAGATCTTAGCAAACGCGTTCGAAATACAATGAAGCACTACGGAGTTTTGGCCCTAGAGCACATTTCGACAGGGAGGTATCTTAACCATCTGCTGGAAAACGTGCGCGTCGTCCGATTCCTCGCGCAGAAATTCCCCGAGACCCTTTCTGAAATTCAGAAATTTACAGAGCTGAGATCGGGGGATTTCAGCACATCGTATGCCCGCAATTGACATAGAAAATTTCGCGGGCGGCCAGATGTTAGCCGGGTTTTTCTCATCCTCTGAAGCGCTCGGTGTACCAAATCATTTTGCCGTCGACCTTCATCGGCTTGTGAATCATCAAGCGCTTAGGCAAGTGCTCCGGATGCACCTCCATGAGGGTAATTTTGATCTGCGGTTTGCATCGACTGCAATCGAACTTCAGCGTCTGCGGATCGACGCCGCCTCCGTAGACCATCATTAAGTCGGCCGACCGGCAGTAGCGGACATTGCCGCAACTGCACTCTGCTTTCACCAGCATATTGTGCCGGGTCGCCTTGCCTAGCGTGTCGATCGGATCATGCGCTATAGCTGATAAAAGAGGAACATATTCCTCTCAGGTCAAGAGCCCTTGACTCTTTTGTTCTCATTTTGTTCACTGATGGCAGGACAGACACAGGAGGCAGATATGGACCTGCTTTTGACAGTTCCGGGCGCATCGCCCGAATGCGCGCGGCATCGCTGCGGCGCAGGCGGTGCTGGACCGGGCGGGCATCACAGCTATTGAGGCGGCAGATGGAATGTTTGCGCTTGAGGGTTCGGACGATGCCAGTTTCCCTGACGAGGGTGAGCCAACAGTGGAAGAGGACGAAGCAGCGAGCGCCTGGATGGAAGCGTCGCGGGCAGCCTTAGAGGCATGTTGCGCTGACTGGCCCGCCGAAAAGCGTCCGGTTGCAGCCGATCTGCAATTGTTGTTGGACCCGGCAACACAATTGGCCGACCGGCCAACGGCATTGGCCATGCTCCGCGCTCTGACTGCCGCGCAAGAGGGCAACGGCGAATTCATGAATTCGCAAATCGGCATACTGGCGGACAGGTTGGCTGTCGATGTGGACAATCCGAGCGCTCTAATTGCGGCGGTGACGGTTGCCTTTACCAGGCTGGAGCTTGCGGGATTTCGTCCAGGCGAGCCGATCGAGCCCAAGCGCCAAGCCGTCTATGATGCGGTCGACGCCCTTGAAGCTGCGACCGAGATGTCCACATCGCATTGAGGCAACAGGGGCAACGCATGTGCAGCCGCTATACCAGATACTTGACCTGGTCCGAAATCCACCAGCTATACCGCCTGACGGCGCCGGCTGAGACCGGCCGCAATGACGCCCCTCGCTATAACATCGCACCGACGGAGGAAGTCCCCTTCGTCACCGTAGGCGAGGACGGCAATCACAAGCTCCGCGAAGGCCGCTGGTGGCTCGTGCCGTTCTGGGCGAAAGAGATGCCCAAGGCGGCGATGTTCAACGCCAGGATTGAAGGCGTCGATGCAGCCCCGGCATTCCGTGACGCATTCAAGTCGAAGCGCTGTCTGATTCCTGCGGATGGCTTCTACGAATGGACCACGCTGGCCGACGGCAAGAAGGCAAGAAGGACCCTTGGCATATCTATCTGCCCGGACACGCGCCGTTCTCGTTTGCCGGCCTGTGGGCCTACAATTCGAACCTCGACATCACCAGTTGCACCATCATCACCGAGCCGGCCGGCGAGCCGATGAAGAACTTGCACGATCGACAGCCGATCATTCTCGATCAAGGCTATTACGACGCGTGGCTGGATCCGACGACACCCAAGGACTACCTGAAAGATATCCTAAGCCACGACCTCGACGGCCAACTGCAGTTCAATCGCGTCGGTCGCGACGTCAACTCGACGCTAATCAACAAGCAGCCCAATGACCATCCCGCCTTGGTCGGGCCTATCAATCCTCTCTAACTATGCTGACTTGCGGCCCTTCGCCTTTGGCCGGTCTTGGTTGATGCCCTCGTTGGCGAGGCTCTTTCGAAGAACCGAGGCCAGGTCGACCACGTTCTCTTTGGGTTTCGGCGCCGGTTTCGGAGGCTTTTTGCCTTTGCGCTTGGCGTCGATCATGGCAATCAACGCATCCTCGTAGGTGTCCTCGAATTTCGAAGGATCGAACGTCGTCACCTTCTTGTCGATAAGAAGCCCAGCGATTTCGAGCAAATCCGCATCGTATTTCGGGCTTTTCACATCGTCGAAGACGGTGTCTTCCGATGTCATCTCATTGTGGGTCCGTAGCTCGGTCAGCAACATCCCTTTTCCAAGGGGCTGTATCAACACTTCGCGCCCGCGCTGATAGAGTACGACGCAGGAGCGTGCCGCAACGCGCTTCTTGGCCATCGCATCGCGCAGGACGGCAAAGGCCTCCAGGGAGGCACCGTCTGCCGGGATCAAGTAATATGGTTTCTCCAGAAAACGTGTGTCGATCTCGGCAACCGGAACAAAGGAATCGACGTCAAGTGTATGCTGCGACGTCAGTTTCAGTTTCTTAATCTCGTCCGGCTCGACGTGGATGAAATCGTCCTTGTCCGCTTCATAGCCTTTAATCTGATCCTCGGCTTCGACAACGTCGCCAGTCTCTTCATCGACATAGGCGCTTTTGACGGGTAAACCGTCCTTGCGGTTCAAAATCTTGAAGTGGATCTTGGATGCCTCGCTTGTGGCACCAACTATCTTCACCCCGCATGACACGGAACCGACCCTCAGAAAGCCCTTCCAGACCGCGCGTGGCGCCACCATGCCCCTTCTCCTAGACGTGCCGATGTTCCGCACAACGCAAGGCACACGGTTCTGTTCCGCTGGGGGAGCCCTCGTCGCCAGCGTTGTCATTCCTCACGATAGTCCAGCAGCTTCGCGTGGCGTAGTTGCTCCTCATCTTTCAGGAACTCCACGCGGCCGACAAGACCCGGCTTCAGCCATTCCGCCTTGTCTCTCTTCAGGCCTTTCGGCACTGGTCCGCCGATTTTGCCCTGCACGCGGTCCCATAGGCGCCTGCGTTTGTCGAACTTAAGATTGACGTTGGCGGTGCCGACATAGCGGCCCTTGTCGGCCATGAGAACTCTTGCCGCCTGCCCCGGATCACGCTGGACCCCGATGATGTTCATCTCCTTTTCATCGTAGCACTTGATCTTGCGCCAGTTCATCGTCGGGCCGCTGCGATAAAGACTGTCCCGGCGCTTCGAGACGATGCCTTCCTGTCCAGTCTGGTCCGCGACGTAGTAAACGGCGTCACCCGTGCCGGGCATCGCCTCGCTGAATTGGATGCGGCCGCCGGCCTCGATCATTCCCTGCAGGATCTCGCGCCGGTCTTCGAGCGGCATGCTGCGCAGGTCGTGTCCGTTTAGGTGCAGCAAATCGAAGGCGACGAGATAATAGTCCTGATAGGTCTCGCGGCTGCTGACCGCCGACTGCAGGGCATGGAAATCGGAGCGTCCAGCCTCATCAACCACGATGGCTTCACCCTCGATGATGAAATCGTCGGCCTCGGTCGCCGCAGCTTGGTCGGCAAGGATCTGGTAGCGTGCAGTCCAGTCGTACCCTCTCCTCGTCAGCAGGCGGATGCCGCCTTCATCCTTGATGAGCTGCGTGCGGTAGCCGTCGAACTTTATTTCGTGAATCCAGTCGTCACCCTCTGGTGGGTTATCGACAAGCTCCGGCTCCATCGGCTTGATGAACTTCAACCGCATGAACTGACCCCACCCGCGATTCAATCAGCTTTAGCTAAAATAGTTCCAAGAAGGATGAACAATGCGGCCAGGTGCGCGTTGCGGATCGACAACCTCTAGGAGGAACACCAATGGGAGACGACAAGAGCAAGCGTGATTTCCACGACCGCGACCGGGTATCAGGCGACCAAGAATATGAGGTCGGTTATCTCGCCAGCAAGTTTCAGCTTACGATCCCCGAGGTGCGTGAACTTATAAAAAAATACGGCAATGACCGGGAGACGCTGGAACGAGAAGCAAAAGCGCTGGGCAGTAGATGACCAAGCTGTCAGACCTTGGCCCGCCGATCCTTGGCGAGCAGCACGGCGGCGAGCCTGCCGACGAACGGGAGAATTTTATGATTTGCCCGGTATGCGGCCAGCGGCTCGACATGCGTGACTTCCGCCAGATCGCTTGGCACGATCAGCCCCAACACGAGCCGTTGGAACTGGAGCTCTATGTCACGAGCCGGAATGGGTAGCGATTGCGGACGTGGTCGTTGAAATATCGGCCCTTGGCAAAGGCAGCTTTGAACGCGGTGAAGGTCTCAACCGGTACGTCCAAGAACTCGTAGTGCTTCCCGCTGGCTACAAACCAGACTGAGAGAACCATGTTGTTCGGGTCATAGTCGAACTTGCGTATCGAGGTCGACGGCATGGCGTCCAACGAATGGCGGAGGCCTTGGTTGCATTTCCGCGCTCTTGCCGCGGCAAGCGCCACGGAAAGCAGCCTATTTATAGGGCCGCCTTTCCCCTCCGGCGGAGTGTTCGGTTCACCATTCATTTACGATTAGCGCAGTCTCATATGCGGACATGCTAGGTAGCTCGTACATGCCATAAGCCCCGGTGCCGCGACCCAGCGCTGGGGCTTTTTGTTCCCTGGATGAGGCCCGCCGGGCGCCGCTGCCGCGAACCGCGAGCCGACTCGACCCATCTTGTCCGTGGGCGAAGGGCGTGGACAAGTATCGATACGACAACATGTCTGATCGGTAGCGCACGCGGCGTGGTGCGCAGCGGGCACGTGCGCGCTTGCTGCAAGCGTTCCTAAGCGGCTTGTCTTCGTGACGGTGGCTGCGGCAGCCGCCTTGGTAGCGCAGTTCGCAGTGCAGCACAGCGAAGGCGCCCCTGACCTCCATGTTTCTAACTGGATCGCGCCGAGGCCGGAGGTGATCACCGGTGTCGCTTCAATCATTGACGGCGACACGATCGAGGTTCATGGCCAGCGCATTCGCTTCAATGGCATCGATGCTCCCGAGTCGGCGCAGCAGTGCGATGACGCTGCTTGCCTGGCTGCGAGGGCGGCGGCAACCAACATTCCCTAACAGACGCGGATCCTGCACATCTGCGGTCAATTCACTGTAACCGGCCCGGATTGCCGCCTGCGTGGCGTTCAGGTCGATCATCAATTCGTCAACGAAGCGCGCTTGCTTCGGGGTCAACTCGTTTGCGGGCATGGATGGTCTCCCCGGTCTGAGCGGGTGCGGAAATTTGGTTTGTTTCGAACATTGCTAGCGGCGGCCGCTAAGGTTGTTTTTTACTGTTGCACCTGTGGAGGAGTGCGGCGGTGGACCACCAACCAAAGAACAGTGTTTCGATTGAGCAATTAGACGGGCAGTGGGCGGTTCAGATCGTCTAGGACGGCGCGATCACGCAGCAGCTTTTCGAGACCGAGGAATTCGCGAGGAATTTCGCAGCCGGTCAATGGCAAAGGCTCGACCCGAAGCCTGTTCCCCAACGCGCCGGCAATGCCTTTAGATTGCTAAGCTTCAAAATTACTCAATTCGCAGATGCTGCACCGGGGCCGGAACTTTGATGCAATAGCGAAGTTCGGGAGGAGATATTTTCGCAGCAGGCACGCAGATGAACGGGATCGTAAACGACATCCTGGCCGAGGTGGCGGAGATACTCCCTCTCTGTGCGAAGGACGGGCGCGTCGCTCAGCTTCGGGATGTTCGGTCAATCGATCGACGCGCAGCGAAGACCCGTCATTGATCAGCAATGACGGGTCTTGCTTTGAGACCACTTGGCCCCGGGGTTGTAAGCCAAGCTGTCGCCCCAATTTTGATTCCCGACCCAGGTTCCCAGCTTGGGCAAATAATGCCGGTGGCGTCACCACCACGCAAAGTCGCTGAACGGGACAAGCAGGCCTTCACCAGACGTTTGGCTGCGCAGACCGAGCCGCATACCGAACATCGATCTTTGCATCAGGTTCCAGGATCGGGCAAAATAAGCCTGCGCCATGGTTCGGAAACGGAAGAGGCCGGTTCTGGTATGCAGCGTCCAGGTCGCCGACACGCACCACACGGAAATCCGTCCCGAAAAATTGCGATCGCCTCGGAAAGACTCCGAAAGCTGTCGCCAACTTTGGGCACCGATGATGGGAAGCGACGTCGCGCGTGCCCGGCTAAAGTCGCTATGATGTCCAAGGTTGCGTCCCAACAAAAAGGCCCGCCACCGTTCGGCGGCGGACAGTCTCACAGAGGGAAAACACACTGAACGGGAACAGTGCCCCCTTCGAAGCTTGTTTATGCGAGAATATTCCAACGCGTCCGCGAGATATAGTTGAAAGTCTCACTTGGGAGATCGCATGCTATATGGATGCGATTTTTCAAACTGGCCACACATGCTGGCAATGATCGCCCCTGGAGAATCCCTTTAAGGAAGTCGAGCTGCCGCGGGCGCTGCGTGCTAGGACGTAGACTCATTACCGCGTAGCCAGATGCGGATTGCGACGAGTTTGAGGGCGGCAAGATAGTTCTCAGCCAGCTTGT
>NZ_JAMYQH010000053.1:0-25789 GCF_040320765.1 Mesorhizobium sp. M0618
GCCGAACCCGTCAAACCCCAGCCAATCCGGCCTCAAACCCGAGCCGCAAGGCACCCCACATTGGCCCGACCCTCCCTCCTTGCCCGTATAACTTAATAACGCAACGGGCCCCTTGCGGGGGAGATGTCCGGCAGGACAGAGGGGGGTGCCTCGCGCCGACATCTCGCCAGTTCACCCAAGCAACGTCCTCTGCCTCTTGCTCCCACCCAGCTTTCGCCAGTTGTTGAACCGGTGGCTGGCGGCGGCAAAGGAGATTTTCATCTGCTGGGCGACCGAGTAGCGCGACTTGCCCTCGTCGAACATGCGGTAGCAGCACTCGGCGCCTTCCTCGGTCAGTTTGCCATCCGGCCCCTTGTTGTGCGGATTGGCGGGGTCGAATTTCTCGACCTGCTGTTCGACCAGGCCCTTCAGGCGCTGCAGGTCTGCCTCGATGCTGGCGATGAGATCGAGAACGGGCTTTGGGTCATAGGGATGCGGAGGCTGTTTTGCCGTCATCTGCCGGTTCCTTGTTCTGGTTAGGTAAAATTATATAGGTGAACATTCCACTGATAATGAAGGGCCAGCCCGGCTTACGAGCTTCAACAATTCTTGACCGCGACCGAGCGCGCAATTGACCGGAGGCGCTCAAAACCCTAGTTTAGAACTATTCTAAACTAGGGTGAATTCCTCATGCTTTCCCGTGTTTTCGGCTTCGGCCGCCGTCCCTTCGAATCGCTCTCCGAACAGGAGATCCTGGCGCTGGCCATTTCGTCCGAGGAGGATGACGGACGCATCTACCGCGCCTATGCCGACGGCCTGACGGAAAACTTCCCGCAATCGGCAAAAGTGTTCGAGGAGATGGCCGGGGAAGAGGATGGCCATCGCGATGCGCTGATCGAGCTTTTCCGCAAGCGGTTCGGCGAGCGCATACCGCTGATCCGGCGCGAACATGTGAAGGGTTATTACGAGCGCAAGCCCGACTGGCTGGTCCGGCCGCTCGGCATCGAGCACGTCCGCAGCCAGGCCGAGGCGATGGAGCGGCAAGCCTACCTTTTCTATGTCGAGGCGGCCAAGCGCACGGCAGATGCCTCGACGCGAAAACTGCTCGACGATCTGGCGGTGGCCGAACTGGGCCATGAGACCCTGGCGCAGCGTCTGGAGCAGAAACATGTGCCGGGCGAAGTGAAGGATGAAGAGACCGCCGCCGAGCAGCGCCAGTTCATCCTCACCTATGTGCAGCCGGGGCTGGCCGGGCTGATGGACGGGTCGGTGTCCACTCTGGCGCCGATCTTTGCCGCCGCCTTCGCCACGCATGACACCTGGCAGACACTTTTGGTCGGGCTTGCCGCCTCGATCGGCGCCGGCATTTCGATGGGCTTCACCGAAGTGGCCTCAGACGACGGTAAGCTCTCGGGCCGCGGCTCGCCGATCAAGCGCGGCATCACCACCGGCGTCATGACGTCGGCGGGTGGCCTTGGCCACGCACTGCCCTATCTCATCCCGGATTTCTGGACGGCGACGGCCGTCGCCGCGGTGGTGGTGTTCTTCGAACTGTGGGCGATTGCCTTCGTGCAGAACCGCTACATGCAGACGCCCTTCCTGCGTGCCGCCTTCCAGGTGGTGCTGGGCGGCGCGCTGGTATTCGCGGCCGGCGTGCTGATCGGCAATGCTTGAGTAGCCTCAGTCACCCATTCACCGCCCGGCTATCCGCTGGCGCCTCATCCCTCTCCGTCAGCCCATAATCCCTCACCACATGGGCGATGCGCAGTCGGTAGCCGGCAAAGATGCCGCCACGACCGGCCTGCTGCGCCTGCCGGTGTTCTTCGGTGCTGCGCCAGGCCTTGACCGCTTCCTCGTCGCGCCAGAACGACAGCGACAGGACGCGGTTCGGATCGGCCAGGCTCTGGAAGCGCTCGATCGACAGAAAGCCGTCGATGCCGTCGAGCAGCGGCCGCAGATCGGCGGAGATGCTCAGATATGCATCGCGCCTGCCCGCCGCCGGCTCGACCTCGAAGATGACGGCAATCACGGCAGCACCAGTTTCGCGTGCGGGCCCGAGACGTGCTTCAGGAACATGCGGTCCTCCTTGAGGATGAATCTTTCACGCTTGGCAAACTCGTAGTTTGCCTTGCCGGCGGGATCGGCGGCAAGTCGCGCGCGGTAGGCCTCATAGGCCGCCAGGCTGTCGATGTTGTAGGCGGCATAGGCCGTTGTCGCCGAGCCTTCATGAGGCGCGTAATAACCGATCAAATCGGCGCCGCAGCGTGGAATGGCCTGGCCCCAGTTGCGGGCGTACTCCTCGAAGGCCGCCTTGCCGAACGGGTCGATCTCATAGCGGATGAAGCAAGTGATGGTCATTGTGGTCTCCTCGGGATTGCGTCAATAGTTCGAGCCGCATCGAAACGTCCTGCCGCCCGGCCTGCTAGGGCTGCCAGAAGGATTTCGCGCATTCGCGGCGCACGTCTTGCCGTGTAAGGCCAAGATCGCGCAGCTGATGATCGTCGATCTCGGCAAGGTCGAGGCGCTGCAGATGACGGTCATACCAGCGGGCCAGCAGCCGCGAACGCAACCAGGTGACGAACGGGAACGATTGTCGGCTGGGGAGCGCCGAGGGGAAAGCGGTTCGTGCGGTCATCGTCGTCTCCTTGATCTCACCGGAGAATAGTGGTTATCTGACAGGGATGCTTCGATGAGGAACGAACTATGCGAGAAGGCCCCGACATCGCCCGCATCGCCAGCCTGGTCGGCGACCCGGCACGGGCAAACATGCTGAATGCCCTGATGGGCGGCACGGCGCTGACGGCGAGCGAACTGGCGCTCGAGGCCGGCGTTTCGCTGCCGACCGCCAGCTCGCACCTGGGCAAACTGATGGAAGGTGGGCTGCTCACGGTGGCGAGCCAAGGCCGGCATCGCTATTACGGCCTCGCCGGACCGCAGGTGGCGGGCATGATCGAAGCCATCACAGGCGTCGCGGAAGCCGTCGGTCCAAAGCGTGTGCGCCCGGGTCCGCGCGATGGCGCCATGCGCGTGGCGCGCGTCTGCTACGATCACCTCGCCGGCGAGCAGGCGGTGGCGATGCTCGATCGGCTCGTCGCCAAGAACGTACTGGTCCGCGACGAGCAGGAGATCAGGCTCGGGCCATCGGCGGCTTCGCATTTCGCTGCGATAGGCATCGACGTCTACACCAAGCCGCGACGGCCGGTGTGCCGCGCTTGCCTCGACTGGAGCGTGCGGCGCTCACACCTCGCCGGCACGCTGGGCGCCGCCATCCTCGACAAGATCCTTGCCGAGAAATGGGCGCGCCGCGAGAAGGACAGCCGCGCGGTGATCTTCTCGCCGCCGGGCAAGCAGGCGTTTGAGAGGGCGTTTTTGAGCTGATGGTGGTGGGGCTCGCCCACACCTTCGTCATCCTAGGGTCTGCGCCGCGTCGCTTCGCTCCTTGCTTCGCCCTAGGATGACGAAATCACGAGGATCACCCCCGCTTCAACACCTTCCCCCGCCCGAAAAAATCCGCCCACGGATCGGCTTTCGCCAGCTGCTTCAGCGTCGTCTTGTCGCCGATCGGGAAAGCGTTCGGCGCCAGCCCGGCCTCGATCTCGGCCCAGGTCACCGGCATCGACACGGTGGCGCCCTTCTTGGCGCGTGACGAATAGGGCGCGACCGTCGTCGAGCCCCTGCCGTTGCGCAGATAGTCGACGAAGATCTTTCCGGTGCGCGCTTTTTTCGACAGCGTCGCCGTGTAGCGGTCGGGGGCACCCTGCTCCAGCGCCCTGGCGAAATCATGGGCGAAGGTTTTGACCTCCTCCCAATCCGCCGCTGGTCTCAGCGGCACCATGACGTGAAAGCCCTTGCCGCCCGACGTCTTGACGAAGTTCGGCAGCGACAGCTCGTCGAGCTTGCCCCTGATATCAAGTGCCGCCTCGCGGACCGCCTTCACGTCGACACCTTCATCGGGATCGAGATCGAAGATGATCTGGTCGGGCTTTTCGATCTCATCGATCGTGCACCCCCAAATGTGGATCTCGACCACGCCATACTGGACCAGTGCGGCAACACCATCGAAATCCCGGATGTACAGGATCTCCTCGCCGTCACTAGGGTCCTTCATGCGGGCGATCTTGTCGCTCATGCCGGCCGAGGCATGTTTCTGGAAGAAACGCTGGCCGCCGACACCGTCCGGCGCCCGCACCAAGCTGAGCGGCCGGTTGACGACAAACTGTTCCATGCGCGGCCAAACCTGCGCGTAATGGTCCAGCAGGCCCCGCTTGGAGATGTTTTCGTCCGGCCACAGCAGCTTGTCGGGATGCGAGAGTTTTACCGTGGTCGTCATCGATCTAGCGGCTTTGCCACCCGGTGCCGGCTTGGCCGTGCTCTCGCCTGTCGATGGCTTGCCTGTCGACGCTTTGGGCTTTTCCTGCACGACTTCCTCCGCCGCCTTGTCCTCGCGCAATCCCTGGAACGAGGCGTGGCGTATTATACGGTCCGAGGTCCAGCTGCGAAACTCCACTTCGCCGACAAGCTCGGGCTTGACCCAGACCAGGCCCTTTCCCTTCGGCACGGCGGTGGAGAAGGGCGATGTTTTTGCCGTCAATGCATCGAGTTTTGCCTTCAGCTCATTGGCGCCCTTGCCCGAAAAACCGGTGCCGACGCGGCCGGCATAATGCAGCTTGCCGCCCTCGTGGAAGCCGACGAGGATCGAGCGCAGTCCGCGCCCGGTCTTGTCGGACGGCAGGTAGCCGCCGATCACGAATTCCTGCCGCGCCGTGCATTTCGATTTGACCCAGGTCGGGCCGCGGCCGCTGCGGTAGGGTGCATCGGCACGCTTGGAGACGACGCCTTCCAGGCCCATGCGGCAGGCATGCTCCAGCATGATCTTGCCAGGTTCGGCGAAATGGTCGCTGAAGCGGACCGCGGGATTGTCGGACTGTTCGCCGAGCAGCTCCTGCAAGGCCTGCTTGCGCTCGACCAGCGGCTCGCGGCGCAAATCCCTTCCGTCGAGGCGCATCAGGTCGAACACGTAATAGATGAACCGATGCGTCCGCTTCGCCGACAGGTCCTGCTGCAGCAGCGCGAAGGAGGAAACGCCGCTGTCGGCGAGCACGACCACCTCGCCATCGATGATGGCGTCGCTGCACTTCAGCCCGGCCAGCTCCGCCACGATCTCGTTGCCGAATTTCTTCGTCCAGTCGAGGCCGGTCCGGGTCAGCAGCCGCACATCGGTGCCGGCTATCTGCGCCTGCATGCGATAGCCGTCGAACTTCACCTCATGCAGCCAGTCCTTGCCCGGCGGTGCATCGCGCTCCAGCGTGGCCAGCTGCGGCTCGATGAAGTCGAGGCGTTTGCCGGGTTTCCCTTTGCCGGCGGCCGGCTTGTTGGAATGCCAGACCTTTGGCTTCTCACCCTTTGCGGACTTGCCCTCGCCGACCTCCTCGATGGTCAGGCCGGACTTCACCGATTCCGGCGCCTCCTTGAGAATATCCTCGCCAGGACGCGCTGCGGCATCGTCCGACTTGATCAGCAGCCAATTGTCGCGTTTTTCACCCGCACGCGGCTTCAGTCGCACCAGATGCCATGCCCCATGCAGCTTGTGGCCCTCAAGCTCAAAGCTGATATGGCCCTTCTTCATCGCCTTGGCCGGGTCGATCTCGGGGGTCCAGGTGCCCTCGTCCCAAACGATAACCGAACCGCCGCCATATTCGCCCTTGGGAATGGTGCCCTCGAACGGCGCATAGTCGATCGGGTGGTCCTCGACATGCACGGCGAGCCGCTTCTCATGCGGGTCGAGGCTCGGGCCGCGCGTCACCGCCCAGCTCCACAGCACGCCGTCATGCTCGAGCCGCAGGTCGTAATGCAGCCGCGTCGCGGCATGCTTGTGGATGACGAAGATGCCGCCCGCGCCGCGCTGCTTGGTCCGGGCGACCTTGCCGGCCGGTTCGGCGGTTTTCTTGAAATCGCGCTTGGAGTGATATTGTTCGAGGCTGGCCATTCGTTGGGTTCCTCAGGCCGATTTGCGTTTGGGCGCGCTGGCTTTCGGCTTGGCGCGTTTGGCCGCCGGCTTGGCTTTCGCCGACGAAGACCTTTTCGATGATCCGGAATCCGACAGGCTCTTCTTCAGCGCGTCGAACAGATTGACGACATTGGAAGGCTTGGGCGCCGCCTTGGCCTTCGGCGCCTTGTGGCCGGCCTTCTTGGCGCGGATCAGTTCCAGCAGCGCGTCCTCGTATTTGTCGTCAAATTTCGAGGGATCGAACTTGGTCTTCTTCTTGTCGATGATCAGCTCGGCGAGGTCGGTCATCTCCTGATCGGTCTTCACCGACTCGATGTCGCCGAAGACGGTGTCCGGTTGGCGCACCGTGTTGTCGTAGCGCAGCGTTGTCAGCACCATGCCTTTGCCGAGCGGCTCGATAACCACCGGCCGTTCGCGTCGGTAGAGCACGATACGCGCCAACCCGGCCATCTTCTTGCTCGCCATCGCGTCCCGGATGACGGCGAACGCTTCTTCCGACACCTTGTCGGCCGGGGCGACATAATAGGGCGTATCGAGATAGATCTGCTGGATCGAAGCTTTGTCGACGAAACCGTCGAGCGCCATCGTGTGCGAGGATTCGATCTGCACCGCCTCGATCTCATCTTCCTCGATATGGATGAAATCGCCACCGTCGAGTTCATAGCCCTTGATCTCGTCATCCTCCTCCAGCGGCTTGCCGGTTTCGGCATCGACATAGAGGCGCTTCACCGTGTTGCCGGTCTTGCGGTTGAGAATGCGGAACGAAACCCGCTCCGTGTGGGTGACGACATTGGTGAGTTCGACGGCACAGGTGACCAGCGAAAGCTTCAGATAGCCTCTCCAGGCCGGACGCGGCGCCATGATATCTTCCTTCCAGAACCAGATGAAGGTGAGAACGGGCGGACCGCGCTCCAGTTCCGCCGCGCGGGCGTTCAGATGCAAAGGGTCGTTTTCCCCGGCGCCAAGTCGCCAGCACGGAAATTTCGCGAGCGCGGCAAAAGTTGAAACAGAACCGCGCACGGGCGACATTCAAACGAAACATATGTGATGCAAAAGTCACATTGACCGGAATGCCGACCAACTGCACCGAAAGACCCCGAATCAGCCGCATTCCAGCCACGAAGCGAGGCATTTTCGACCAGATATTAACATCACGTTCACCGACTATTCACGCCTCGACGCTATGATGACCGCAATTCGGAAGGGACATCCGAAATCGGGACAGGGACCAGGGTAATGAACTTCCTCGCGCACCTCATCGGCTATGCCGCCGCAATCCGCGAATTCATCGCGCCGACTTATCGGCCCGAGCGCTATTACATGCGCGGCCCCGGCCCGGCCTGCGCCCGTCGCGGCAACTCGCTGGGCGCGCACTGATCATGGCTTTCGAAAATCGCCACGACAGCCGGATCTGCAGGCCCGCCGCCTCTACCCGCGCCACCACCTATCGCGCCGAGCGTCCCGCTCTCGCCGACAGGCGCCGTGCGACATCGCCACGGCTTTGATACCGACGCTGGCCCGGCTTAGTGTCGTAGGACACGAGCAGCCGAGGCCAGCTTGACCGACCATTCCCAACCCAGTCGACCCAAGTCAAACCGTCCCTCCGGAACAACTCTCGACGCACGCCATCCATTGATCGTTTTCGATGGCGTCTGCGTGCTCTGTTCCGGCTTCGTGCGCATGGTGGTCAGGCTCGACCGCCAAGGCCGTTTCCGCTTCGCCACGGCGCAGTCGCCCTTCGGTGAAACGCTGTTTCGGAAGCATGGACTGCGCACGGACTCTTACGAAACCAATCTCGTCCTGATCGACGGCGTCGCCTTCACGCGGCTTGACAGCTTCGTCGCCGTCATGGCGGAACTCGGCTGGCCCTGGCGGGCGGCAAAAGCGCTGTTGCTGCTGCCGCGCCCGCTGCGTGATTGGCTCTACGATCGCATCGCCAAGAACCGCTACGCCCTGTTCGGCAGGAAGGACAGCTGCGAAATCCCCGCACCCGAGCTGCGGGAACGGTTCCTTGGCTAGAAAACGTGGCTATGGGGAGCAGCGCTTGAAGCGTCTCATCGTCGACGTTGACGCTTCTGGCGCCCGCATCGTCCATTCGTTCGAAGCCGCCGAGGAAGCCGCTTCCGCGTTCCCGGCGAGATTTCTCATCTGCTCTGAAGGCCGATCACGCATTATCGTGGTTGGCTCGTGCCATCCGGCCCGCACGGCTCCAGCACGATCGGTCCGCCTGCAGCCATGCCCAGTTCCCTGCAGCCCTGAACCGTGCACAGTGTCCAGCCGTCGCCGGTCGCGCCGGAAGCGGCGAGCACAACGCGTCGTTGTGGGTCGATCTCTGGCGCATAGCTCCACCAACCCTCCTTCAGCAGCGCGCCTTCCGGTGGCTCCATGCCGGCGCCCGAGCCCTCGATCCGGGCTTCGACCAACTGCAGGCCGGTAGGCGTGACCTTCCAGTCTTCCTCCCACCGCGTCCGTTCCACCGAATGCGTCCAGGACAGGGTGAAGGCGGCAACGGAGAGCGTCACCGTCTTGCCGGCGGCCAGGATGCACAGGCTCATGCTTTAGCGGCCTGCCGTGAGCGAAAACAGTGCCAGCCGATCCAGGCCAGCGCCAGCACCCAGCCGGCCTCGTCGGTGAGCGGCACCGCAGCGACCAGAAGCACGCCGGCCGCGAAGGCGATGAGCCGTTCCCACAACGCCATGCGGCGGGCGAGAAAGCCGACGGCGGCGGCACCCCACAACACGATGCCCATGCACGCCTTGGCGACGATGTATGCGACCTCGGCGGGATAGCCGAACTGGGCGGCGATTGGCCCGGCGTCCTGCAGCATCAGCGCCGGCGTATAGACCGCCATGAACGGCACGACGAAGCCGGCAATAGCCAGCTTGGTCGCCTGGATGCCGATCTTGAGGCCGCTTTCCCTAGCCATCGGTGCGGCGGCAAACGCGGCCAGCGCCACGGGCGGCGTCAAATCGGCCATGATGCCGAAATAGAACACGAACATGTGGCTGACCAGCAGCGGCACGCCGAGTTCCAGCAGCGCCGGCCCGGCCAGCGACGAGGTGATGATGTAGTTGGGGATGGTCGGGATGCCCATGCCGAGCACCAGGCAGGTGACCATGGTCAACACCAGCGACAGGAACAGATTGTCCTGGCCGATCGAGATGATCCAGCCGATGAAGGTCGAGGCGATGCCGGTGAGCGTCAGCGTGCCGATGACGATGCCGACTATGGCGCAGGCAATGCCGACCGGCAGCGCGTTCTTGGCGCCTTCGGCAAGCGAGTCGACGCAGATTTGCAACGTCTCGCGGCCGCCCTTGAACGTGAAGCAGGCAACGACCAGTGCGGCGATCACCAGGCCGAGGAGGTTGACGCCGAACTTCATGAACGAGGCGGCGGCAAGCCCGAGCGCGATCCAGAAGACGATGCGGAAGGCGAGCGGTCCGATCGCCGCCGCCAGCGGCGTGCCGAGGATGAGCACGATGGTCAGCGCCAGGCCCATCGTGCCGGCGAAGATCGGCGTGTAGCCGGCCAACAGCAGATAGATCAGCGCTGCCAGCGGCAGCACCAGCGGCCAGTGTTGCCGCACCGCGTCCCACGGGTTGGGCAGCTCGGCCTTGGCCATGCCGTGCAGGCCGGCCTTGCCGGCTTCCAGATGCACCTGCCAGAAGCAGGCGCCGAAATAGAGCAGCGCCGGGATGATCGCCGCCTTGACCACTTCGGCATAAGGCACGTTCAGCGTCTCGGCCATGATGAAGGCGACCGCGCCCATCACCGGCGGCATGATCTGGCCGCCCATCGAGGAGGTCGCCTCGACGGCGCCGGCAAAGGCCGAGCGGAAGCCGAAGCGCTTCATCAGCGGGATGGTGAACTGGCCGCTGGCCACCACATTGGCGACGCCCGAGCCGGAAATGGTGCCCATCAGCGCCGACGACAGCACGCAGACCTGCGCCGGGCCGCCGCGCCATGTGCCGACAAGGCCCAGCGCGAAATCGTTGAACAGCGCGATCATGCCGGCACGTTCGAGGAAGGCGGCAAAGACGACGAAGATGAAGATGTAGGCGGCCGAGACATAGATCGGCGTGCCGTAGATGCCTTCGGTGCCGTAGGCGAAGGTGTCGACCAGCTGGGCGAAATCATAGCCGCGATGGATGAGCGGCGGCGGCAGATGGTTGCCGAAAAAGCAGTAAGCGAGAAAGATGAAGGCGATGACCGCCAGCGGCAGGCCCATCAGCCGCCGCGCCGCCTCGAAGACCAGCACCACCAGCACAGCGCCGACGATCAGGTCCGGCGTGGTCAGGAAGCCGGAGCGCCGGATGAGGTCGGTGTAGAACACCCAATTGTACAGGCCGGTGCCGAAGCCGAGCGCCCCGAGCGTCCAGAACGCGGCTTTCGCCGGCAGGCTCTTGGCGCGCAGATTGGCAATCAGGCCAAAGCCAAGCAGCAGCAGGAAGCCGACATGCATGGCCCGCACCACCTGGCTCGGAATGCTGCCATAGGCGGCGACATAAATCTGGAACACGGAAAAGGCGACGGCGATGAGAAAGGCGGCCTTGCCGGCGATGCCGTCGCCGAAGCCTGGCGGCAGGCCTTCGACCTGCTCTTCGACGACAGGAAGATGGAAGGTGGCGGATTTGCCGTCGGGTATTGTTCCAGACGTTGCTTCGCTCATCCGACGGTCTCCAAAAGGAGCGAAGTGTAGTGCGAGGCGCCCCCCTCTGCCCTGCCGGGCATCTCCCCCTCAAGGGAGGAGATCAGCAGCGTTGGTGTCTGCGCACGTCCTGCAACGTTAGCGATTGGCGAAGGGTGTGGTGACGTCCAATCTCCCCCCTTGAGGGGGAGATGCCCGGCAGGGCAGAGGGGGGCGCCTGGCGAAGACATGTCAGGTTGCCACGCGTCTTACTTCAACAGCCCCTTCTCCTTGTAATAACGCTCGGCACCGGGGTGCAGCGGCACCGGCATGCCGTCGAGCGCCTTGGCCGGGTCGATCGCCTTGGCAGCGGCATGCGCCGCGGCAAGCTGGTCGAGATGGTCGAATATCAGCTTGGTCAACTGGTAGGCGGTCTCGTCGGAGACATCGGCGCGGGTGATGAGGAAATTGCCGACGGCGGCGGTGGCGACATCCTCGCTCTGGCCCTCATAGGTACCCTTGGGAATGACCACCGAAAGATAGGGCGAGCCGATCTTCGCAACATCCTCTGCTGGCACCGCCACGACATTGATCGGCACCGAGGTGGCGAGGTCGCGGATCGAGGCGACGCCGAGCCCGGCCGATTGCAGCGTGGCGTCGAGCTGCCGGTTTTTGATCAGTTCGACCGATTCGGCGAAGGGCAGGTATTCGACCCGGCCGAGATCCTCATATTTCAGCCCGGCGGCGGCGAAGATGGCGCGGGCGTTGAGCTCGGTGCCGGAGGCAGGCGCGCCGACCGACAGGCTCTTGCCCTTGAGGTCGGCCAGCGTCTTGATGCCGGACTCCTGGCTGGCGACGATCTGGATATAATTGGGATAGATGGCGGCGATGCCGCGCAATTTATCGAGCTTGCCGGGGAAACCGGCCTCGGCATTGCCTTCGGCGGCCAGCTTGACGGAATCGCCCAGCGCAAACGCAATCTCGCCCTTGCCCTGCTGCAACAGATTGAGGTTTTCGACCGAAGCCTTTGTCGCCTGCACCTGGGTGCGTGCGCCTTCGATGCCCTTGCCGTAGATTTCCGACAGCGCCACGCCGAGCGGATAATAGACGCCGGATGTGCCGCCGGTCAGCACATTGATGAATTCCTGCGCCCTGGCTGAGATGGTGCCCAGGCCAAGCGAGAGCGCCACGGCGCCGGCTGCAACGAATTTCGTTTTGAAATTGAACATCGGATCTCCTCCCTGAAAATATCGACGACCGCACCGCCTCCTAGATGCGAACCGGGGCGAGTTTAGACAGCGAGCCGCAAATGCCAACCCGCAATTGCGCTCGTTAGACGAACGGTTGAGGGATCAGGAAATAGATGGCCGCTTGCACAAAAAGCCATCGGGGCCGAAAGTTTTTTGAGCAGCCTGTCGAAATCGGCCACTGCCGCGCGACATACGTCCGGCCTCGCAAGGACGCGGCCTTCGCAAAACGGGAGAAGACCATGCGATACATGATTTTGATCAATAGCGACGAAGCCGCATTGGCGAACACGCCGATCGAGAAGGCCCAGCAGATGAGCGCGGCCTATGGCGCCTATACCGAAGCGTTGAAGAAATCCGGTGCGTGGCTGGCTGGCGAAAGGCTGCGCCCGACCCAGGCCACCACCTCGGTGCGGATCGCTGACGGCAAGACCAACGTGATCGACGGCCCCTATGCCGACACCAAGGAGCAGCTTGCCGGCTTCTACATGATCGAGGCGGCTGACATCGATACAGCCATCGAATGGGCGGCACGCTGTCCGGCAGCCAGCACCGGCACGGTCGAATTGCGGCCGATCTGGGAAATGGCCGACTACATGCCCAAGAAATGACGGTGATGGACAGTCGCCCGGACATCGCCCGGGGGGGGGCCCCCGCGGCCCCGCCGCCGGCGGCGCCGCAGCAGGGGGCGAGGGAGCGGGGGGGCCCCCCCCCCCGGGGCCCCCCCCCCCCCCCGCGGGGCCCGCGCGGCAGAGCTACGGCAAGCTGGTCGCCTGGCTCGCGGCGCGCACGCGCGACGTGGCCGCCGCCGAGGACGCGCTGGCCGATGCCTTTGCCGCCGCCCTCGAGCGCTGGCCGCGAACCGGCGTGCCGGAAAAGCCGGAAGCCTGGCTGCTGGCGGTGGCGCGGCGGCGCCGTGTCGATGCGGTGCGGCGGCGGCTCACCAGCGAGGCCGGCCGCGAGCATCTCAAGCTGATTGCGCAGGAGGCGGAGGCACGCATGACCGAGGAAGATCTGCCCGACGATCGGCTGCGGCTGATGTTCGCTTGCGCCCATCCGGCGATCGAATCGAGCGTACGCTCGCCACTTATCCTGCAGACGGTGCTGGGGTTCGACGCCGCGACGATCGCCTCCGCCTTCCTGGTCTCGCCCGCAACCATGGGCCAGCGCCTGGTGCGCGCCAAGACCCGCATCCGTGAAACCGGCATTCCGTTCCGCGTGCCGGAGCGGGCCGAACTCGGCGAAAGGCTGGACGCGGTGCTGGAGGCGATCTACGCCGCCTTCGCCGAAGGCTGGTCCGACCCGGCGGGCACCGAAACGCGCCGCCGCAATCTGGCGACCGAAGGCATCTGGCTCGGCCGCCTGGTGGCTTCGCTGTTGCCGGAAGAGCCCGAGGCACTGGGCCTCTTGTCGCTGATGCTGTTTGCCGAGGCGCGCCGCACCGCACGGCGCGATGCGGCCGGCGACTTCGTGCCACTGGCGGAACAGGATTGCCTTCTATGGGACCGCGCCCTCATCGATGAGGCCGAGGCGCTGCTTTCCCACGCTGCGGCCAAGGGCGTCATCGGCCGCTACCAGCTTGAGGCGGCCGTGCAGTCCGCGCATGCGGCACGAAGGCTGACCGGCCGCACCGACTGGGCGGCGATCCAGGAACTCTACGACGCGCTGCTTTCGATCGCAGGATCGCCGGTGGTGGCGATAAACCGCGCGGTGGCGATCGCCGAGGCCGAGGGCGCAGTGGCCGGATTGGCGGCTCTTTACGTGCTGGGCGACGACAAGCGACTTGACGAGTACCAGCCCTATTGGGCCGCACGCGCCGGTCTCCTGGCCAGGCTTGGTCAGGTACCGCAAGCCTGCGAAGCCTATGACCGGGCGATCGGCCTCGAGCGCGACCCGGCGGTGCGCCGGTTCCTGCAGGGAAAACGGGCAGTGCTCAGAAATTGAGCTTCAGCCCGGCCACATCTCATGCGATGTGTTGAGCGTCCTCATCAGCGGATGGTCGCGCAGTTTCGACCACAGACGCTCGATGTCAGGCCAGGCCGCGCGCGCCCTATCGACGTCGGGATGCCAGGCCACCAGCATGACGAGATAGATGTCGGCCAGCGACAGTTGGTCGCCGACCAGCCAGTCACGGCCTTGGAGAGCGGCATCAAGAACGGCAAAGCCGCGGTCCATCTCGGCCACGGCCGCCTGCTTGACCGCCTTGGTGCCTTCGGGGTCGGCCGTGTAGCGGTATGCGTAGTAGAAACGCAGCACCGCCGAATAGAGCACAGACGACATGAATGCCATCCAGCGCAGGAAATCCGCGCGGGCAGGCGCATCGGCCGCCGGCGCCAAATTGGCATCGGGATGACGCTCGGCAAGCAGGATTCAGATCGCCGCCGATTCGGTCATCGAGCTTCCGTCCGGCAGGGTCAGCACCGGCACCTGGTTCAACGGACTGATGTCGAGGAAGGCGGGATCGGGCCGGTCGGTCTTCGGCACGTCGATCTGCTCAAATGGTACATTGGCCAGCGCCAGCGCCGCCTCGACCACGAAGCCGCCGCTGCCGGGACGGGTATAAAGCTTGTACATGAAATTCTCCCCCGGCCGCGCAAAGCAGGCCGGGGGCGATATGAACCGGAAGCGGTGCCGCGCTCAAGCCGCCGATGGCGGCCACGCGCGTTTTTTCAGCGGGCCAGCTTGGACGCGAAGGAGCGTCGGACTACGATCCCAGCCCCTCGAACAGGATGGTCGACAGATAACGCTCGGCGAAGGACGGGATGATCACCACAAGGTTCTTGCCCTTGTTCTCCGGCCGCGAGCCGACGACGATGGCCGCCTGCAGGGCGGCGCCCGAAGAGATGCCGACCGGCACGCCTTCGAGGCGGGCGACGAGGCGGGCATTGGCCACGGAATCCTCGTTCGACACTTTGACGATCTCGTCATAGATCGTCGTGTCGAGGATTTTGGGCGCAAAGCCGGCGCCGATGCCCTGGATCTTGTGCGGGCCGGGCTGGCCGCCCGACAGAACCGGCGAGGAGTCCGGCTCGACGGCGACGACATGCACGGAGGGCTTGCGCTTCTTCAGCACCTGGCCGACGCCGGTGATGGTGCCGCCGGTGCCGATGCCGGCGACGAAGATATCGACTTCGCCATGCGTATCGTTCCAGATTTCCTCGGCTGTCGTCGTGCGGTGGATTTCCGGATTGGCCGGATTCTCGAACTGCTGCGGGATGATCGCGTTGGGGATCGTCGCTGCCAGTTCGTCGGCCTTGGCGATGGCGCCCTTCATACCTTTCGGGCCTTCTGTCAGCACCAGCTCCGCGCCGAGCAGCGCCAGCATTTTCCGGCGCTCGATCGACATCGTTTCGGGCATCGTCAGGATCAGCTTGTAGCCCTTGGCGGCAGCGGCGAAGGCAAGCGCGATGCCGGTGTTGCCCGACGTCGGTTCGATCAGCGTGGTCTTGCCGGGAGAGATCTTGCCCGACGCCTCCAGCGCCTCGATCATCGCCACGCCGATGCGGTCCTTGACCGAGGCGATCGGGTTGAAGAATTCAAGCTTGGCGATGAGATTGGCGACGATGCCCTTTTCCCGAGCGAACTTGTCGAGCCGCACCAGAGGCGTATCGCCGATCGTGTCGGTGATGGAATCGTAGACGCGGCCGCGGCCGGGCACGCGGGCTGATGTGGTGGGCTTGTTCATTGGTTTCGCTCCCAGAATTTCAGGCAAGTGGATTTGCGGGCAACATAGGACCTTCGACCGCGCAAGATAGACTGTCGATTGAAAATATCCGAGTGGGACCTGTGTCTAAAACAGTGCCGTCTCGGAAAAGCATTTCCCGCAAAGGCCTGTTTGCGAAATGCTTTGGCCGAAAGCCCGCTATTGGCGGGCGGCAATCGCTGCAGCGGCACCGACCATGAAGCCGGCAGCCGTACGGTTCAGCGCCTTGAGCGCGCGCGGCGATTTCAGGAACCAGCGCGCCTTGGCGGCCAGCGCCAGATACGGCACCAGCACCACCAGAAGCACGACGACCGTCAGCGCGACGAGAATGCCGTAGTCGGCCAGCGTAATGGTTTTCAGGTCGACGATGGTCGGCGTGATGGCGAGATAGAAGATCATCGTCTTCGGATTGCCGAGCGTGACAGTCAGGCCGGCGGCAAAGCTCGACAGCAAGCCGCCCTTGCCTTTTCTGGCCTCGACGGTCTCGGGCGTGATGCCGCTGTTCCAGAAGCGCCAGCCGAGGAAGGCGAGATAGGCGACGCCGAGCCATTTGATTGCCAGGAAAACCATGCCGAAACTCTGTGCAACGATGGCGAGGCCGAGCACCACGGCGGTCAGATAGGTGATGTCGCCAACCATCAGGCCAAAGGACATCGCCAGCGACGAGCGGAAGCCGGAGCCGAGCGCACGGGCGACCAGCGCGGTGATGCCGGGACCAGGAATCGCGGCGGCGATGCCGAGAGCGGCGCTGTAGGCGAGGAATCCGGTGAGGGTCATGGTTGCGGCCTTGCGCGACGCTGCTATCACGGCATCCTATCGCACAAAGCCCGGCGGGCGTGAATTCCCTGAAACTCGGATTCGATTGCACCACGCCTGTGCGAGTTGCGCTCAGGAACGACCGTCGCCATGGGTGACACGCCAGATGGTGCCGTTGCCGTCCTCGGTGACGATCAGCGCGCCATCCAGGGCCACCGCCACGCCGACCGGCCGCCCCCACACCTCGCCGTTTGAGACGACGAAGCCGGTGATGAAATCCTCATATTCGCCGGTTGGCTTGCCGTCCTTGAACAGCAACCGCACCACCTTGTAGCCGGTCCGGTTGCCGCGGTTCCATGACCCGTGCAGAGCGACGAAAGCATCGCCCTTGTATTCAGCCGGAAAGCTCTTCCCCTCGTAGAAGGCAATGTTGAGCGGCGCCGAATGCGCCTGCATCAGCACATCGGGAACGGTCGTTTTGCCGGCAAGATCGGGGCGCGCACCCTTGTGGCGCGGATCCTCATTGTCGCCGATGTAGTACCAGGGCCAGCCATAGAAGGCGCCCTCCTTGACCACGGTCGCGTATTCGGGCGGCACATTGTCGCCAAGCGCATCGCGTTCGTTGACGACGCACCACAGCGCGCCGGTCGCCGGCTGCACGGTCATGCCCGAGCAGTTGCGCAGGCCGGTGGCAACGATGCGGCCGCTCTTGCCATCGGGATCGAAGGCCAGCACATCGGCGCGGCCATCTTCGGATCCCCATGGCGCGCCGAGCGCCTGCGACGCCGCCCAGGCGTCGAGTCCGCCCTTCGGCTCCTGGCCCATGTCCTCGGCGACATTCGATCCCGAGCCGACCGACAGATAAAGCGTCTTGCCGTCCGGCGAAAAAGCGATGTCGCGGGTCCAGTGGTGATTGGCCGGGATGTTGTCGACGATGGTTTCTGGATCGCCGGAGGCCTTCAGGTCGCCATTGCGGTAGGCAAAACGCACGATGCTGTCGCTATTGGCGACATAGACCCATTGCGGGTCAGCGCCTGGCGGATAGAAGGCAATACCATAGGGCTGGTTGAGATTGCCGGCAAAGATGCCGTCCTGCGCAGGCTTCGCACTGCCTTCGGCCAGACGGTAGATGCGGACTTGGTTGGCCTCGCTGTCGGCGACGAACAGGTCGCCATTCGGCGCGACGCGCACGACGCGTGGATTGTCGATGCCCGATGCAACCAGCTCGGCCGAGAACCCCGGCGGCAGTTGCAGCTTCGCGTCTGCCGGCATGTCCGCAACGCCGGCGCTGTTCGAGGTCGACCGGGTGGCATAGGGCTTAGGCAGATCGTCCGGTCTGATCAGGCGGCGTGTGCCCGGCTTGTCCGCTCGCCAGTCGCCGAATGCGGCCGCGCCTTTGAGCACCGGATCGTCCGCCTGCTGGGCGAATGAAGCGGTCGAGAGAAACAGTGCGGCGGAAATTGCGGGGCCGGCAAAACGCATCATTCGGTCCTCCAATGTTTGGGCGTGAGAACAGGAACGAGCGGTCTCGTCGATCGTTCCACGGCACACGATGAGGTGGAGGAAGCTTCCGGTTTCCCGGCTCAGGTCCCGGCGGCGTAAAAATCGTCGTCGAGGCGTTTTTCCAACTCGACGAGGTCAGCCGGCAGCGGCAATCCCATGGCGCGCATTTCCTGCAGTTTTTCACGCAACTGCTCCTGGATCTCGTGCTGGTCCTCCGGCTGGTTGACCATCTCCTCCAGCAGCAGGCTGATCCGGGCCTTGAATTCTTCGAGCGCCATCGTCGTCTCCTCGGTTGGATCAGCTCAGCGCAGCATGCGGGAAATCAGCTGCGCCGTATAGTCGACCATTGGGACGATGCGCGCGTAGTTCAGCCGGGTCGGGCCGATGACGCCGAGCGCGCCGACGACGCGGGCATCCTTGTCGCGATAGGGCGCGACAACCAGCGACGAGCCCGACAGCGAAAACAGCTTGTTTTCCGAGCCGATGAAGATGCGCACGCCCGAGCCCTGCTCGGCGAGGTCAAGCAACTGGATAAGCCCGTCCTGCGTCTCCATGTCCTCGAACAAATGGCGCAGCAGTTCGATGTCGGCCTGGGCGGTGACGTTTTCGAGCAGATTGGCGCGCCCGCGCACGATGAGCCGTGCCGGCAGGCCACTGTCGGCGCCGGCCCACACCGCCAGCCCCTTCTCGACCAGGTCCTGCGACAGCGTGTCGAGCGCGGCCCTGGTCTCTTCCTTGATGCGGGCGATCTCGATCCGCGCCTCGGCAAGCGTTCGGCCGCGTATATGGGCGTTGAGGAAATTTGAGGCCTCGTGCAGTTGCGAGACGGTGATGCCGGCAGGCAGCTCGACGACGCGGTTCTCGACGTCGCCATTCTGCGACACCAGCACCGCCAGCGCCTTGGTCGGTTCGAGCTGGATGAATTCGATGTGCTTCAGCGCCACCTCGTTCTTGGCGGCCAGAACCAGGCCGGCGCCGCGCGACATGCCCGACAGCATCTGGCTGGCCTCGGTCAGCATGTGCTCCAGCGTCGCGCCCGAGCCGGACGCCCGAACCTGTGCCTCGATGGCGCGGCGCTCCTCGTCGGAAAGGTCGCCAAGCTCCATGAAGGCATCGACAAAGAAACGCAGGCCGGCCTGCGTCGGCAACCGGCCGGCCGAGATGTGCGGCGCGTAGATCAGGCCGAGATGCTCGAGATCGCTCATCACGTTGCGGATGGTCGCCGGCGACAGCGAGGACGGCAGGATACGCGACAGGCTGCGCGAGCCCACCGGTTCACCGTCCCTGAGGTAGGAATCGACAATGCGCCGGAAGATGTCGCGGGAACGCATATCGAGCGACTGAAGCGCGGGCGACTGCGAAGCGGGATCGACTGCCTTGGTCATACGGCCAAAAACCTCCGGCCCAACGATATAGACTTACACTGCACCCGCGCAACCCGGTGTCTTTGTGAGATCACCCGGTGTCTGTGTGAGATCACCCGGTGTCTGCGTCAGATCGTCAGGCCATTTTCCTTTGCGCCACGCGTCCCATGCGGTTACAAGCCGGCCAAGATTCCGAAAAATGACAAGAAAGCAGCCTGAATGCGCCCTTCCAAACGCCAATTCGACGAAATGCGTGCCATCTCCTTCGAGCGCGGCGTCTCCAAGCATGCCGAAGGCTCGTGCCTGGTGAAGTTCGGCGACACGCATGTCCTGTGCACGGCCAGCCTTGAGGAAAAAGTGCCTGGCTGGATGCGCAATTCCGGCAAGGGCTGGGTGACGGCCGAATACGGCATGCTGCCGCGCTCGACCGGCGAGCGCATGCGCCGCGAGGCTTCGGCCGGCAAGCAGGGCGGCCGCACGCTGGAAATCCAGCGGCTGATCGGCCGCTCCCTGCGCGCCGTGGTCGATCTGCAGGCGCTGGGCGAGCAGCAGATCACCGTCGACTGCGACGTCATCCAGGCCGATGGCGGCACCCGCACCGCCTCGATCACCGGCGGTTGGGTGGCGCTGTATGATTGCCTGCGCTGGATGGAAGCGCGCCAGATGGCCAGTGTCGCCAAGGTGCTGAAGGACCATGTCGCTGCGATCTCCTGCGGCATCCATGACGGCCAGCCGGTCATCGACCTCGATTACATTGAGGATTCCGCGGCCGGCACCGACGCCAATTTCGTCATGACCGGCAAGGGTGGCATCGTCGAGATCCAGGGCACCGCCGAGGGCGAGCCTTTCTCCGAGGAGCAGTTCGCGGACTTGATGGGCCTGGCCAAGAAAGGCATCCAGCGGTTGGTGAGTTTGCAGCAGATGGCAGTGGCCTGAGGTTTCGAATGCCGAGCCAAGACACCCCCCTCTGGCCTGCCGGCCATCTCCCCCGCAAGGGGGGAGATCAGATGCTGTCTTGGCCTTCGCCAATAGTCAACGTTGCGCGAGAAATGCCGGCGAGGCCACAGCCAATCTCCCCCCTTGCGGGGGAGATGCCCGGCAGGGCAGAGGGGGGTGCCTCGTGATGCCCTCTGCCATCCTTGAATCAGCTCTCTACGTCAGCGACCTGACCGCAGCGGAAACCTTCTACACCGACATCCTCGGCCTCCCCCTCCTCGGCAAGGTGGCCGGCCGGCATCTCTTCTTCCGCTGCGGCCCCGGCGTGCTGCTCGTCTTCAACGCCGAGGCGACCAAAATCCCGCCGGCGTCCGACGCCAGGCTGCCGGTGCCGCCGCACGGCACGGTCGGCGAAGGCCATCTCTGCTTTGCGACGACCGCCGACGAAATCGTGCGCTGGAAAGCGCATCTCGAGGCGAAGAACATCGCTATCGAAAGCGAATTTGAATGGCCGCAGGGCGGCCGTTCGATCTATATACGCGACCCCTCGGGCAATTCGATCGAATTCGCCGAGCCACGAATCTGGGGCCTTTGATGCATTCTCTCGACGGAAAGAAGATCGTCGTCGCCAGCCATAATGACGGCAAGCTGCGCGAATTCGCCGACCTGATGGGGCCGTTCGGCTTCGAAGCCAAGTCGGCCAAGGAGTATGGCCTGCCGGAGCCTGACGAGACCGGCACCACCTTCGAGGAGAACGCCTACATCAAGGCGCTCGCCGCCGCCAAGGCGACCGGCCTGCCGGCGCTGTCGGACGATTCCGGCCTGTGCGTCGACGCGCTCGACGGCGCGCCCGGCGTCTACACCGCCAACTGGGCCGAAACCCCGGATGGATCGCGCGATTTCGGCATGGCCATGCAGCGCACCGAAGTGGTGTTGCAGGAAGTCGGCGCGGCCTTGCCGCAACAGCGCAAGGGACGCTTCGTCGCCGTCATCTGCCTGGCGTTTCCCGACGGCGAGGCGGAATATTATCGCGGCGAGGCCGAAGGCACGCTGGTCTGGCCGCCGCGCGGCGAACTCGGCTTCGGCTACGACCCGGTCTTCCTCCCCGACGGCTTCGACAAGACTTTTGGTGAGATGACGGCCGAGGAAAAGCACGGCTGGAAGCCCGGCCAGCCGACGGCGCTGTCGCATCGCGCTCGCGCCTTCCAGAAATTCGCCAAAGCGAGATTGGGCTCGACATGAGCATGCTGCTCGACCGGGCGCCCGGCTTCGGCGTCTATGTCCACTGGCCGTTCTGCGCGGCCAAGTGCCCCTATTGCGACTTCAACAGCCATGTCCGCCACCAGCCCGTCGACCAGGATCGTTTTGCCAGCGCCTTCGAGGCCGAGCTGGCGACGATGCGCGAACGCACCGGGCCGCGCGAGGTGACCAGCATTTTTCTCGGCGGCGGCACGCCGTCGCTGATGAAGCCGGAAACGGTGGCCAGGGTTCTGGACGCCGTGGCGAAGAACTGGACTGTGCCTGACGGCATCGAGGTGACGCTGGAGGCCAATCCGTCCTCGGTCGAGGCCGAACGCTTTCGCGGCTACCGGGCAGCCGGCGTCAACCGCGTGTCGCTCGGCGTGCAGGCGCTGGATGACAAGGATTTGCGCTTCCTCGGGCGGCTGCACAATGTCGAGGAAGCGCTGCACGCCATCGGCCTCGCGCGGGAAATATTCCCAAGGCTATCCTTCGACCTGATCTATGCCCGCCCCGGCCAGACCCCGGACGCTTGGGCATCGGAGCTGGAACAGGCGATCGGCCATGCCGCCGACCATCTGTCGCTTTATCAGCTGACCATCGAGGAAGGCACGCCCTTCCACGCCCTGCACGCGGCAAAGAAATTCATCATTCCCGACAATGACCACGCCGCCGACCTCTATGCGCTGACGCAGGAGATTACATCGGCGCATGGTTTGCCGGCCTACGAGATTTCCAACCACGCAAGGCCGGGCGCCGAGAGCCGGCACAACCTCACCTATTGGCGCTATGGCGAATATGTCGGCGTTGGACCCGGCGCGCATGGCCGCTTCGTCGAGAACGGTCGCCGCACGGTGACGATCGCCGAGCGGATGCCGGAAACCTGGGCCAATCTGGTCGAGGCCAAGGGCCATGGCGTCACCGGCGGCGAAATCCTGACGCGTTCGGAAGAGGCCGACGAATTCCTGCTGATGGGCCTGCGGCTCGCCGAAGGCATCGACCTCTCCCGCTACGAAGCGTTCTCCGGACGCGGCCTGTCGAGCGCGCGACTGTCGATGCTGCAGGGAGAGGGGCTGGTAGCGCCGATCGGCAATTCGCGCCTGCGCGCCACGCCGGCCGGTATGATCGTGCTCGACGCCGTAGTGGCGGACCTGGCGCGCTAACCCTTGAAGAACGTCCTCTTCGTATGCAGCCAGAACCGCTTGCGCAGCCCGACCGCCGAACAGGTGTTTTCAACGCGCCGGGATATCGAGGTGGCCTCGGCGGGGACCAACCACGATGCCGACACGCCGCTGACGCATTATCTGGTGGCGTGGGCCGACCTCATCTTCGTCATGGAAAAGGCGCACCGCACCAAACTGCAGAAGAAATTCAAGACCAGCCTGAGGAAGGCCCGTGTTATCTGCCTCGATATACCTGACGAGTATGAATTCATGGATCTTGAGTTGATTAGCCTTCTGAAGGCACGCGTTTCACGGTATCTCGGTTAAGACGCCATCCGCAAAGGCCACCGGCATGAACCTGACCGTATCCTGCTGGCAATTCTGGGCATTGCTGTCGGCTGCCTTCGCGGCCTTGACGGCGATCTTCGCCAAAGTCGGCATCGAGAACATCAATTCCGATTTCGCCACCTTCATCCGCACGGTCATCATCCTGATCGTGCTCGGTGCCATCCTGCTCGCCAGCGGCCAGTTCCAGTCGCCGGCTACAATCTCGGGAAAGACCTGGGCTTTCCTCGGCCTGTCCGGTCTGGCGACCGGCGCCTCATGGCTCTGCTATTTTCGGGCGCTCAAGATCGGCAATGCGGCGCAGGTGGCGCCGATCGACAAGCTAAGCGTCGTGCTTGTGGCGGTGTTTGGCGCGGCCTTTCTCGGCGAGCGGTTGTCCGGAGCGAATTGGCTTGGCGTCGCCCTTATCGCGGCGGGCGCGGTGCTGGTCGCCTATCGAGGCTAGTTGCGCGCCGTTGCGGGCATTCTTTGTTTCAAGACGGGTGATGAAGATGTCGAAGCGATTGGGCATCGTCCGGTCAGTGCTCCGTCGTGCTGTCTGGTTTGTTGCTGTCGGAATGCCTGCCCTTCGTCGGCGAGGTGCTCGCGGTCCGCTCTTTGGTCAGGCTGTTCTCGGTCTTGGCAGGCGGGCGCTTGGCCGTGGGCGCGGCACCGCGCTTGCGGCCGGCATAGTAAGGCTCGAAAGCGTCCTGTATCTTCAGGCTGTCCATCCTGTCCTCCTCCGGAATCAGGGGGCTAATCTGCCAACGCCGGTTTGGTTCCCCACTGTGGCAAAGGAAAGGCGAATTCCTTACATCGGCGTCAGCTTTTGCAAGCCCGCGTCAGCCGTGCCAAACAGGGCTGAATGGAGAAGTCATCGGTGACCGCAGAGACGAGCAAGCGCAGCTATGTGGTCGGGCAGACCGAGATCGCGGCACGGCCATTGGAGCCGGCGCTCTATCTGGTGGCGACGCCGATCGGCAATCTCGCCGACATCACGCTGCGCGCGCTGGAGACGCTGGCCGCGGCCGACATCGTCGCCTGCGAAGACACGCGGGTGTCGCGCGTGCTGCTCGAGCGCTACGGCATTCGCCGCCGCACCACGGCCTATCATGAACACAATGCCGGCGAGGCCGGGCCGAAGCTGATATCGGCACTTCAGGCCGGGCAGAGCGTGGCGCTGATCTCCGATGCCGGCACGCCGCTGGTATCCGATCCCGGCTACCGGCTGGTCGGCGAGGCGCTCGACCACGGCATTCGCGTCGTGCCGATCCCCGGCCCGTCGGCGCCGCTTGCGGCGTTGACCGCATCCGGCCTGCCCTCCGATGCCTTCATGTTCGCCGGATTTTTGCCGGTGAAGACCGGGCAGCGGTTGACGCGGCTGGAGGCACTGAAAGCCGTGCCGGCGACGCTGATCTTCTTCGAATCGCCGCGTCGGCTGGCCGAATCCCTCGGTGCCATGGTCGAAGCGCTGGGCGGCGAGCGAAAGGCGGCTATCGGCAGGGAATTGACCAAGACCTTCGAGGAGATGCGAACCGGCACGCTGCAGGCGCTGGCCGACCACTATGCTGCGGCCGATACGCCGAAGGGCGAGATCGTCGTCTGCGTCGGCCCGGCCCCCGAGGCCAAGGCGGACGAGCCCGCCGATATCGACCGCCTGCTGCTGTCGCTCGCCGCCGAGATGCCGGCTTCCAAGGCGGCTGCGGAAGCCGCGAAAATGACCGGCGGCCAGAAACAGGCGCTCTATCGGCGGCTGCTAGAGCTCAGGGAGATTTCTGGAGAAAGCGACAGTGGCTGAGCGCCCGAGCTCCAGCCGCCTGAAAGCCTATCGACGCGGTCATCGCGGCGAATGGCTGGCGGCGGCAGCCCTGATGATGAAGGGCTACAGGATTCTTGCGCGCCGCCACCGCACACGCTTCGGCGAGATCGACCTGATCGCGCGGCGCGGCGATCTGGTGCTGTTCGTCGAGGTCAAGGCGCGCCGCACGCTGATGGAAGCCATGGAGGCGATCGGTCACGAATCGGAGCGTCGCATAGAAGGCGCGGCTGACATCTGGCTGTCACGCCAAGCGGACTACGGCAGATTGTCGATGCGCTTCGACATGGTCGCGGTGCTGCCCTGGCGCTGGCCGGTGCATGTCGAGAACGCGTTTTACGGAAGGAATTGAGTAGCTTACCCTCCCCACTGTTTGGACCGGAGACATCGCGAACAGGTGTGCGAGGACATTGCGAACAGTTTGGCGTGCTTTGCGCCGGGAGGTTCGCGATGCCATTTGGGAACACCAGCGTGATGGATGGGAAGTTGGAGTTTGTGCGTTTTGCGGTGCAGGATGGCAGCAATGTCAGTGCGCTTTGTCGTCGTTTCGGGATTGGCCGAACCTGTGGTCACAAGTTGATCGCGCGGTATCGCGCCCATGGCGAGGCTGGGCTGCGGAGCAATCGCGCCGTCCAGCGACGAGCCCGGCGCGCAGCCCGGATGCAGTCGAGGCGGCGGTTCTTGGCATGCGCCGGGCGCACCCGGCCTGGGGCGGACGCAAGATCTCCAAGGTCCTGCAACGCGAGGGAACCGGTTCGCCTGCACCTTCCACGGTGACCGGGATCCTGCACCGCAATGGCGTCGAGCTGGGTTTGCTCGGGGGTGGAGCCAAGCCGTTCGGGCGCTTCGAGCATGCCGCCCCCAACGATCTGTGGCAGATGGACTTCAAGGGCCATGTCGCATTGCGGCAGGGCGGCCGGCTGCATCCGCTGACCGCGCTCGACGACCATTCGCGCTTCTCCGTCGTGCTGCAGGCTTGCATCAACGAGACCGGCGAAACGGTCAAAGCCCACCTGATTGTCGCCTTTCGCCGCTATGGACTGCCGCAGCGCATGGCTTTCGACAACGGCCCACCGTGGGGAGATGGCGGACGAAGCAACTTCACACGCTTCACCGTCTGGCTGA
>NZ_JAMYQH010000054.1:0-21333 GCF_040320765.1 Mesorhizobium sp. M0618
CCGCCGTCAGCGACGTCTTGCCATGGTCGACGTGGCCAATCGTGCCGATGTTCACGTGAGGCTTGTTACGCTCGAATTTACCTTTGGCCATAATCGTTCTCCGTCTATTCTACCCGCTAAGGGGATATTGTTATTCGCTCTTCAGATCCGGCACCGCGCAAGGAGCGCGACCCGGTGGCTAAGAAACCCTTAGGCGTATTTCTTCTGGACTTCCTGAGCCACTGCGGTCGGAACCGGCTCATAGTGATCGAACTGCATGGTGTAGGCCGCACGGCCCTGGCTCATCGAGCGCAGGTTGTCGACATACTTGAACATGTTGGCGAGCGGCACCATCGCGTTGATGACGACGGCCACGCCGCGCGCTTCCTGGCCCTGGATCTGGCCACGACGACCGTTCAGATCGCCGATGACGCTGCCGACGTAATCTTCCGGCGTCACCACTTCGACCTTCATGATCGGCTCCAACAGCTGCACGCCAAGCTTGGGTGCGGCTTCACGGAAGCAGGCGCGGCCGGCGATTTCGAAGGCCAGAACGCTGGAGTCGACATCGTGGTAAGCGCCGTCGATCAGGGTCGCCTTGACGCCGATCATCGGGAAGCCCGCGAACGGACCCGAGGTCATGACGCTGTTGATGCCCTTTTCGACACCCGGGATGTATTCCTTCGGCACGGCGCCGCCGACGATCTTGGTCTCGAACTCGAACTCGCTGCTGTCCGGGTTCGGCTCGAAGACGATCTTGACGCGAGCGAACTGACCGGTACCGCCGGTCTGCTTCTTATGCGTGTAATCCTGCTCGTGCCTGCGGGTGATGGTCTCGCGATAAGCCACCTGCGGTGCGCCGACATTGGCCTCGACCTTGAACTCGCGACGCATGCGGTCGACGATGATGTCCAGGTGAAGTTCGCCCATGCCGGAAATGATGGTCTGGCCGCTTTCCTCGTCGGTCTTGACGCGGAAGGACGGATCCTCGGCGGCCAGGCGGTGAAGGGCGAGGCCCATCTTTTCCTGGTCGTTCTTGGTCTTCGGCTCGATGGCGATCTGGATGACCGGATCGGGGAATTCCATGCGCTCGAGAATGACCGGATGCAGCGGATCGCTCAGCGTGTCACCGGTGGTCGTGTCCTTGAGACCGGCAAGAGCAACGATGTCGCCTGCAAAAGCCTCTTCGACGTCGGCGCGCGAGTTCGCATGCATCTGCAGCATGCGGCCGATGCGCTCTTTCTTGCCCTTCACGGTGTTGTCGACCGAGATGCCCTTGGTGAGCTTGCCCGAATAGATGCGGGCAAAGGTCAGCGAACCGACGAACGGGTCGTTCATGATCTTGAAGGCGAGCATCGACAGCGGCTCGTTGTCGTCGGCATGACGCTCGATCTCCGCGTCGGTCTTGGCATCGACGCCCTTGATGGCGGGAACATCGGCCGGCGACGGCAGATATTCGACGACGGCGTCGAGCAGCGGCTGCACGCCCTTGTTCTTGAAGGCCGAGCCACAGAACATCGGGTAGAACTTGACCGCGATGGTGCCCTTGCGGATCAGCGCGCGGATCTCGTCATTCGACGGCATCTTGCCTTCGAGGTAATTCTCAAGCGCCGTCTCGTCCATTTCGACGGCGGCCTCGATCATCTTCTCGCGGTATTCTTCGGCACGAGCCTTGAGATCGTCCGGGATCTCGACGACATCCCAGGCAGCGCCCAGCGTCTCGTCGCGCCAGACCAGCGCGTTCATCTCGACGAGGTCGACGACGCCCTTGAACTCGGTCTCGGCGCCGATCGGCAGCTGCATGACAACGGCATGCGCGCCGAGGCGCGAACCGATCATCTCGACCGAGCGATAGAAGTCGGCACCGATCTTGTCCATCTTGTTGCAGAAGATCATGCGCGGAACGCGATACTTGTCGGCCTGGCGCCAGACGGTCTCGGTCTGCGGCTCAACGCCGGCATTGGCATCGAGCAGCGCAATGGCGCCGTCGAGAACGCGCAGCGAACGCTCAACTTCGATGGTGAAGTCGACGTGGCCGGGAGTGTCGATGATGTTGAAGCGGTGCATCTTGCCGTCACGAGCCTTCCAGAAGGTCGTGGTCGCGGCGGACGTGATGGTGATGCCGCGCTCCTGCTCCTGCTCCATCCAATCCATGGTGGCAGCGCCGTCGTGGACTTCGCCGATCTTGTGCGACTTGCCCGTGTAGTAGAGGACGCGCTCGGTGGTCGTCGTCTTGCCGGCGTCAATATGCGCCATGATACCGAAATTGCGGTAGTCTTCGATTTTGTATTCGCGGGCCATCGTAGCTGCCTCTCAGTCTCGTTCGCGCTTTACCAGCGGTAGTGCGCGAAAGCGCGGTTGGCTTCAGCCATCTTGTGGGTGTCTTCACGCTTCTTGACAGCCGTGCCGCGGTTGTTGGCCGCATCCATCAGCTCGCCGGAGAGGCGGTCGACCATCGTGGTCTCGTTGCGATTGCGGGCCGCCGCGATCAGCCAGCGAATGGCCAATGCCTGGCGGCGCTCGGGGCGCACGTCGACCGGAACCTGGTAGGTGGCGCCACCGACACGACGCGAACGCACTTCAACATGCGGCGCGACATTGTCGAGCGCCTGATGGAAGACGGTGACCGGCTCCTGCTTGGTCTTCGACTGAACCTGGTCGAGCGCGCCGTAGACGATGGTCTCGGCGACCGACTTCTTGCCGTCATACATAACGGCGTTCATGAACTTGGTGACGATCAGATCGCCGAACTTCGGGTCCGGATTGATCTCACGCTTTTCTGCACTGTGACGACGCGACATGGCTTTTGTCTCTCAATCTCATAGCCCGACGCACTCAAGCAGCGCCAAGGCCGGAAAATCTTACTTCGGACGCCCCTTACTTCGGACGCTTGGCGCCGTACTTCGAACGGCGCTGCTTGCGGTTCTTCACACCCTGCGTGTCGAGCACGCCGCGGATGATGTGGTAGCGAACGCCCGGAAGATCCTTGACGCGGCCGCCGCGGATCATGACCACGGAGTGCTCCTGAAGGTTGTGGCCTTCGCCGGGGATGTACCCGATCACTTCAAAACCATTGGTCAGGCGGATCTTGGCCACCTTGCGCAGCGCCGAGTTCGGCTTCTTCGGCGTCGTTGTATAGACGCGCGTGCAGACGCCCCGCTTCTGCGGGTTCTGCTGCATGGCCGGGACCTTGTTGCGCTTCACCGGCGCAATGCGCGGCTTGCGGATCAGCTGGTTGACGGTAGGCATTAAACCCTCTTGTCTCTCAATTCCGTGTCTCGCCCGGTCAGGGCCGCTCAAAGCGTCATTTCCATACGCAAATTCGGGCCATAAACCGCGCCTCGCGGTCTTGCCCGAACAAAAGGCAGAGGAAGCGGAAGCCGCTTCGTGCACGCCGGAAATGTCTTTTCGCTCGTAAAACGAACCCTGTTTGAGGCAAACTCCAAAGCGTGTCGCTTCGGAAGGGAGAGCCTCACATCGGTTCTGACTGGGCGGCTTCTACTCGTAAGACCGCGGACCGTCAAGCCCGGAGCACCAAATATTGCACGCCGACCAAGGCTTGGCAGCCATGCGAAAACCGCATGTAATTTTCTTTCGCATTTTTGCAAGAGCGAGGAAGAAAGTGACAAGCCTTCAGGCAAAGTGAATGGGTTTGCGCTGTTGCGCGGCCTTGCTTCATGCGAAAAGGCCGCATGAGCAGTCAAAACCCCCTCGCCCGCCCACCCGCTGCCAAGAGGAATCGGCCCGTGAACGACAACGAAGAACGCCCGGTCACCATCATCACCGGCCGGGTGTGGAAGAAAAAAGGCGGCAAACCGGAAGGCGTCCACGTCATGCTGGTTGCGCCCGACGACGATTCGGCGGTGCGCCGGGCACTCGAATCGCTTGCCGCCGAAGGGTACGCCGAGGCGGAGCTCGACCAGATCGGTGACATGGACGGCATCCCCGACGAAGAGCCGCATATCTCCGCCTTCCAGGGCGCGCTCGAAGGCGAAGTGTCGATCGTTACCTTCGACGTGCCGATCTGACCCCGACCTCCCGGTCCAGCTTTCGAATCGGCTACCGAGACGAATCGGCGACCGAGGCCTTCCCAGCCGACAAAAATGTGCACACTGCCGCTCGAGGAAGGCTGAGCTTGCCTGCTCGGCTTCGGCTTGCCCGGGGCAAGTGTTCTGATAAGAAACCATCACCATCATCAAACAGACGGAGCGGCCGTGTCCCAGCCCATCAAGATAGGCATCGTCGGCGTCGGCAAGATCGTCCGCGACCAGCACCTGCCGGCCCTGGCGAAGGACCAGGACTATCGCCTCATCGCGGCCGCCAGCCGTCACGGCAAGGTGGATGACATCGCGAATTTTCCTGACATCGAAGCCATGCTCGACGCGGTGCCCGAACTCGAGGCCGTATCGCTCTGCATGCCGCCGCAGTTCCGCTACGACGCGGCGCGGACAGCGCTGATAGCAAAGAAACATGTCTTCCTGGAGAAGCCGCCTGGCGCCACTGTCAGCGAGGTCGAGGACCTCAAGACATTGGCGTCGCAGAACGGCGTCTCGCTGTTCGCCAGCTGGCACTCGCGCTATGCGCCGGCGGTCGAGGCCGCGCGCGCATTTCTCGACACGACCAAGATCAAGTCGGCCGCCATCAACTGGAAGGAAGATGTGCGCCGCTGGCACCCGAACCAGGAATGGATCTGGGCGCCCGGCGGTTTTGGCGTCTTCGATCCCGGCATCAACGCGCTGTCGATTGCCACCCACATCCTGCCGGCGATGTTCATCACCTCGGCGGTGCTGGATTTTCCCGAAAACCGCGCCTCCCCGGTTGCCGCGCGCGTCGCCTTCCGCACCTCGAATGGATTGCCGGTGACGATGGATCTCGACTGGCTGCAGACCGGCCCGCAAAGCTGGGACATCCTGGCCGAGACCGACAAGGGTGCCATGGTGCTGTCGGGCGGCGGGTCGAAGCTCGCCATCGACGGCAAGGTAGTTCATGACGAGCCGGAGGCCGAGTACCCGATGCTCTACAAGCGCTTCGCCGAGATCGTGCGTGCCGGGACCTCAGATGTCGACCTCGCGCCCCTGCAGCATGTCGCCGACGCCTTCATGCTCGGCAAGCGCAACGTGGTCGAGGCGTTCTTCGATTGACTTATGCACGCGACGGGATCGCGGACCTGGCGTGAATGCACGCCCGGCACCAAAGGGTCGACCCCCACTCCGTCTCGGCTACGCCGAGCCACCTCTCCCCCGATCAACGGGGGAGAGGAAGGGGCGCGAACCTATTGCCGCCAACGCTCGTCCAACGCGGCTTCCTTTCCCTCCGGAGGGGGGAAAGGTGGCGCTGCGAAGCAGCGACGGATTGGGGGAAGCCGGTCGTCAAACGAGCAGCAGATGACAGCTGAGCACGACCGACTTGGCCTCATATCAACGTCATTCAGACAATCATGGTGTGGTCTCACTCCACGATCGCAATGGCAAAGCCGTCATAGCCCTTGGCGCCAACGGTCTGGATGGCGGTGCCGTCCAGACGCTTCTCGCTGCCGATGAACGAGAATGCGGCGCGTGCCCCTTCGACATTGGCGTCGCGGCCATCTTCATTCACCACGGCACCGTCGCGTATGACATTGTCGCAGACGATGACGGTTCCGGGCCGCGACAACCGCATGGCCCAGGACAGGTAGTGCGGATTGTTCGGCTTGTCGGCATCGATGAAGATGAAGTCGAATGGCCCGGCATTCTCGGCGCCAAGTGCTGCAAGTGACTGAAGGGCAGGCCCGACCCGCAGTTCCACCCGCTCCGAGACGCCTGCCCGCTCGAAATTCGATCGCGCGACGCTGGCGTGATGCGGATCGAGTTCAAGCGTCACGATCTTGCCGTCGGCAGGCAGTGCGCGCGCCATCCAGATGGTCGAATAGCCACCCAGCGTGCCGATTTCGAGAACCTTCTTGGCTCCCCGCATCCGCGCAAGAAGGGAAAGCAACTTGCCCTGCGCCGGCGACACGTCGATCGCCGGCAGGCCCTGATCGTGGTTGGTCGCCAGAACGGCATCAAGCACGGGGTCCGCCTCAAACAGGGAACCGACGATGTAGTCGTCGACTGCCGCCCAGCTTCTTTTGCTCATCGTTTTCTTCTCCGATCCAATTGGAGACCTAAACGCGAAAAGGGGCCATTCGGCCCCTTTTCCTCTTCTCTTTCCGTCCGCTTACTGCGCGGCGGTTGTCATGTCAGCCAGCATCGGCTCGGCGACTTCCACACCCGAGGCCTTGCGGCGCTCGTCGATGATCAGTTCGTCGCGCGAGGTGGCGATCCGCCGGATCTGGCTCATCGTGCCGCCGGTGCCGGCCGGGATCAACCGGCCGACGATGACGTTTTCCTTCAGTCCCTGCAGCATGTCGGTCTTGCCGGCAACAGCAGCTTCCGTCAGCACTCGGGTCGTCTCCTGGAAGGAGGCGGCCGAGATGAAGGACGGCGTCTGCAGCGATGCCTTGGTGATGCCGAGCAGCACCGGCAGGCCTTCGGCCGGCTTCTTGCCGTCCTCGACCAGACGCTCGTTGACCTCTTCCAGTTCGATCACGTCGACATGATCGCCCGGGATGTAGGTCGAGTCGCCCTGCACCGTGATCTCGACCTTCTGCAGCATCTGGCGAACGATCACCTCGATGTGCTTGTCGTTGATCGACACGCCCTGCAGACGATAGACTTCCTGGATCTCGTTGACGAGATAGGAAGCAAGTGCCTCCACGCCCTTGATCGCCAGGATGTCGTGCGGCGCCGGATTGCCGTCGAGGATGTAGTCGCCCTTCTCGATGACGTCGCCGTCCTGGAGATGGAAAGGCTTGCCCTTCGGGATCAGGTATTCGACCGGCTCAAGCGTCGAGTCATGCGGCTCGATGATGATGCGACGCTTGTTCTTGTAGTCGCGGCCGAAGCGGATCGTGCCGTCGATCTCGGCGATGATGGCGTGATCCTTCGGACGACGTGCCTCGAACAGTTCGGCAACACGCGGCAGACCGCCGGTGATGTCCTTGGTCTTGGCGCTTTCCATCGGAATACGCGCCAGCACGTCGCCGGGACGAACCTGCGAGCCCGGCTCGACCGAAAGAATGGCCTCGACCGAGAGCAGGAAGCGCGCGTCGCCGCCCTTCGACAGCTTGCCGACCTTGCCCTTGGCGTCCTGGATCGCAATCGCCGGCTTCAGGTCGTTGCCGCGTGGCGTCGAGCGCCAGTCGATGACCTCACGCTTGGTGATGCCGGTCGACTCGTCGGCCGTTTCCTGAACGGAAATGCCGTCGACCAGATCCTCGTACGACACCCTGCCCTCGATTTCGGTGAGGACTGGACGGGTGTAGGGATCCCACTCGGCGATACGCTGGCCGCGCTTCACCTTGTCACCATCGTCCACGAAGATGCGCGAACCATAGGTGAGGCGGTGCGAGGCGCGCTCCTTGCCGGCTTCGTCGAGGATCAGCACCGCCATGTTGCGGCCCATGACCATCTGCTGGCCGTCGGAGTTGCGCACCACGTTGCGGTTGCGGATCTCGACCTTGCCCTCATACGAGGCTTCAAGGAACGAGCTGTCCACCACCTGCGCGGTACCGCCCATGTGGAAGGTACGCATGGTGAGCTGCGTGCCCGGCTCGCCGATCGACTGCGCCGCGATGACGCCGACAGCTTCACCCTGGTTGACCGGGGTGCCGCGGGCCAGATCGCGACCGTAGCAGACCGCGCAGACGCCAACCCTGACTTCGCAAGTCAGTGCCGAGCGGATGCGGACCGACTGGACGCCGGCCTTTTCGATCTGTTCCACGTCACGCTCGTCCATCAGCGTTCCGGCCTTGACCAGGATCTCGCCCGACACCGGATGGGTGATGTCGTCGAGCGACGTACGGCCCAGCACGCGCTGGCCGACCGAAGCGACGACCTGACCGGCATCGACGATCGGCTGCATGGTGAGGCCCTTGTCGGTGCCGCAGTCGACGGAGTTGACGATGCAATCCTGCGCCACGTCGACCAGACGACGGGTGAGGTAACCCGAGTTCGCCGTCTTCAAGGCGGTGTCGGCCAGACCCTTGCGGGCGCCGTGGGTCGAGTTGAAGTACTCGAGCACGGTCAGGCCTTCCTTGAAGTTCGAGATGATCGGCGTTTCGATGATTTCACCCGACGGCTTGGCCATAAGGCCGCGCATGCCGGCAAGCTGACGCATCTGGGTGGGCGAGCCACGCGCACCGGAGTGCGACATCATGTAGATCGAGTTCATCGGCTTCTGACGGCCATTGTCCTCGAACTCGACCGCCTTGATGCGGGCCATCATCTCGTCGGCGACCTTTTCCGAGCACTTGGCCCAGGCGTCGACGACCTTGTTGTACTTCTCGCCCTGCGTGATCAGACCGTCATTGTACTGCTGCTCGTATTCCTTGGCCAAAGCCTCGGTGTCGGAGACCAGCTTGATCTTGGCATCCGGGATCAGCATGTCGTCCTTGCCGAACGAAATGCCGGCACGGCAGGCATGGCTGAAGCCGAGCGCCATGATGCGATCGCAGAAAATGACCGTCTCCTTCTGACCGCAATGGCGGTAGACGGTGTCGATCATCTTGGAGATGTTCTTCTTGGTCATCTCCTGGTTGGCGGTCTCGTAAGGCACGTTGACGTTCTTCGGCAGAAGCTCGCCGATGATCATGCGGCCAGGCGTGGTGTCATGGATCTTCGACACCACCTTGCCTTCGGCGTCGACCGTGCGGAAACGACCCTTGATCTTGGAGTGCAGCGTCACGGCCTTGGTCTCGAGCGCGTGCTGGAGTTCGCCCATGTCGGCAAACACCATGCCCTCGCCCGGCTCGTTCTGGTTGACGATCGAGAGATAGTAGAGACCCAGAACCATGTCCTGCGACGGCACGATGATCGGCGCGCCGGAAGCCGGGTGCAGGATGTTGTTGGTCGACATCATCAGCACGCGGGCTTCAAGCTGCGCTTCCAGCGACAGCGGCACGTGAACGGCCATCTGGTCGCCGTCGAAGTCGGCGTTGAAGGCCGTGCAGACCAGCGGGTGCAACTGGATCGCCTTGCCCTCGATCAGGATCGGCTCGAACGCCTGGATGCCGAGACGGTGCAGCGTCGGCGCACGGTTCAGCAGCACCGGATGCTCGCGGATGACCTCGTCGAGGATATCCCAGACTTCCGGACGCTCCTTTTCGACCAGCTTCTTCGCCTGCTTGACGGTCGAGGAGTAACCCTTGGCGTCGAGACGGGCGTAGATGAAGGGCTTGAACAGTTCGAGCGCCATCTTCTTGGGCAGGCCGCACTGGTGCAGCTTGAGCTCCGGACCGGTCACGATGACCGAGCGGCCGGAATAGTCGACGCGCTTGCCGAGCAGGTTCTGACGGAACCGGCCCTGCTTGCCCTTGAGCATGTCGGACAGCGACTTCAGCGGACGCTTGTTGGCGCCGGTGATGACGCGGCCGCGGCGGCCATTGTCGAACAGCGCATCGACGGCTTCCTGCAGCATGCGCTTTTCATTGCGCACGATGATGCCGGGAGCGCGCAGCTCGATCAGCCGCTTCAGACGGTTGTTGCGGTTGATGACGCGGCGATAGAGGTCGTTCAGATCCGACGTGGCGAAGCGGCCACCGTCCAGCGGGACGAGCGGGCGCAAGTCAGGCGGGATCACCGGAACCACCTTCATGATCATCCATTCCGGACGGTTGCCGGATTCCATGAAGTTCTCGACGACCTTGAGCCGCTTCAGATACTTCTTCTGCTTCAGCTCGGAGGTGGTCGAAGCCAGTTCCGAACGCAGGTCACCGGCGATCTTCTCCAGGTCCATGCCGGCCAGAAGGTCGTGAATGGCCTCGGCGCCGATCATGGCGGTGAACGAATCCTCGCCATACTCGTCGACGGCGATCATGTACTCTTCCTCGCTGAGCAGCTGGTGCTCCTTCAGCGCGGTGAGGCCAGGTTCGGTGACGATGTAGTTCTCGAAGTAGAGGACGCGCTCGATGTCCTTCAGGGTCATGTCGAGCAGCGTGCCGATGCGCGACGGCAGCGACTTCAGGAACCAGATATGGGCGACCGGTGCCGCCAGCTCGATATGGCCCATGCGCTCGCGGCGAACGCGCGACAGCGTGACTTCAACGCCGCACTTCTCGCAGATGACGCCCTTGTACTTCATGCGCTTGTACTTGCCGCACAGGCACTCATAGTCCTTGATCGGGCCAAAAATGCGCGCGCAGAACAGACCGTCACGCTCCGGCTTGAAGGTGCGGTAGTTGATGGTCTCCGGCTTCTTGATCTCGCCGAAAGACCAGGACAGAATCTTCTCAGGGCTGGCAAGCGATATCCGGATGGAATCGAACACCTGCGCAGGCGCCTGCGGATTGAAGAGATTCATGACCTCTTGGTTCATGCCGTTCTCCTTTTCGGGATCCTCGAAGACCCCTTGCATCTAGTCGCGAGCCAAACGCCCGCCGTCGTGTGTCGGCCACCGGCCGAAGAATTTGGTGCGCTCGGTCGCGATTTCCGCGACCGAGCGTCTTGTTTACTCGGCCGCGTCGGGCAGCCGGACAGGGTTGTCGTCGAGCTTGGTGTTCTCCAGCTCGACATTGAGGCCGAGAGACCGCATTTCCTTGACGAGAACGTTGAAGCTCTCGGGGATGCCGGCCTCGAAGGTGTCGTCGCCACGGACGATCGCCTCGTAGACCTTGGTACGGCCGGCGACGTCGTCGGACTTCACCGTCAGCATTTCCTGCAGCGTGTAGGCGGCGCCGTATGCTTCGAGCGCCCAGACTTCCATCTCGCCGAAGCGCTGGCCACCGAACTGCGCCTTGCCGCCCAGCGGCTGCTGCGTGACGAGCGAGTACGGACCGATCGAACGCGCGTGGATCTTGTCGTCCACGAGATGGTGAAGCTTGAGCATATATATGTAGCCCATCGTCACCTTGCGATCGAACGGCTCGCCCGTGCGTCCGTCATAGAGCTGCGACTGACCGCTGGTGTGCAGGCCCGCCTGCTCCAGCATGATGTTGATGTCAGCCTCATGCGCGCCGTCGAACACCGGGGTCGCGATCGAGACGCCGCGGCGCATCTGCTCGCTGAGGCGAACGATGCTCTCGTCGTCATAGTCACGAACCGGCTCGTTGCGGTCGTTGGCCGGGATGAAGCTCTCGAGCGTCTTGCGCAGCGGCTTGATGTCGCCGGCTGCCTTGTACGTGTCGATCAGCTCGCCGATCTTCCTGCCCATGCCCGCGCATGCCCAGCCCAGATGCGTTTCCAGGATCTGGCCGACATTCATGCGGCTCGGCACACCCAGCGGGTTGAGCACGATATCGGCATGCGTGCCGTCCTCGAGGAAAGGCATGTCCTCGACCGGAACGATCCGCGACACGACACCCTTGTTGCCGTGACGGCCGGCCATCTTGTCGCCGGGCTGCATCTTGCGCTTCACGGCCACGAAGACCTTGACCATCTTCATGACGCCCGGAGGCATTTCGTCGCCGCGCTGGACCTTCTCGACCTTGTCCATGAAACGCTGTTCGAGCGCCTTCTTGGAATCGTCGTACTGGCCACGCAGGGCTTCCAGTTCGCTCTGGAGCTTTTCGTTCTCCACGGCAAACTGCCACCACTGCGAACGCGGATACTCGTCGAGCGTATCCTTGGACAGCGTCGAGCCCTTCTTGAAGCCCTTCGGTCCGGCGATCGCTTCCTTGCCGACGAGCACGTCGGAAAGACGCGCGTAGACGTTACGGTCCAGAATGGCCTGCTCGTCGTCGCGGTCCTTGGCGAGGCGTTCGATCTCCTCGCGCTCGATCGCCATGGCGCGCTCGTCCTTCTCCACACCGTGGCGATTGAAGACGCGCACCTCGACGACGGTGCCGAAAGTGCCAGGAGGCATGCGCATCGAGGTGTCGCGCACATCGGATGCCTTTTCGCCGAAGATGGCGCGCAGAAGCTTCTCTTCCGGCGTCATTGGGCTTTCGCCCTTCGGCGTGATCTTGCCGACCAGGATGTCGCCCGGCTGAACTTCCGCACCGATGTAGACGATGCCGGCTTCGTCGAGGTTCTTCAGCGCTTCTTCCGAGACGTTCGGAATGTCGCGCGTGATTTCCTCCGGCCCGAGCTTGGTATCGCGCGCCATGACCTCAAACTCCTCGATATGGATCGAGGTGAAGACGTCATCGGCCACGATGCGTTCGGACAGGAGGATCGAGTCCTCGTAGTTGTAGCCATTCCACGGCATGAACGCGACCAGCACGTTGCGGCCGAGCGCCAGATCACCGAGCTCGGTCGACGGACCGTCGGCGATGATGTCGCCCTTGTTGACGAGGTCACCCATGCGAACCAGCGGACGCTGGTTGATGCAGGTGTTCTGGTTCGAACGCTGGAACTTCATCAACCGGTAGATATCGACGCCGGACTTGCCCGGATCGAGATCTTCGGTGGCGCGGATAACGATACGCGTCGCGTCCACCTGGTCGACGATGCCGCCGCGGCGGGCGCCGATGGCGGCGCCCGAGTCACGGGCGACGATCGGCTCCATGCCGGTGCCGACGAACGGCGCCTCGGCGCGCACCAGAGGCACGGCCTGACGCTGCATGTTCGAGCCCATCAGAGCGCGGTTGGCGTCGTCGTTTTCCAGGAACGGGATCAGGGCCGCGGCCACCGACACCATCTGCTTGGGCGACACGTCCATCAGATCGACGTTTTCGCGCGGCGCCATCATCACTTCGCCGGCACTGCGGCAAATGACGAATTCGTCGACGAAACCACCGTTCTTGTCGAGCTCGGCGTTGGCCTGCGCGACGTGGTGCTTGGCCTCTTCCATCGCCGAGAGATAGACGACGTCATTGGTCAGCTTGCCGTCGACGATCTTGCGGTACGGGCTCTCGATGAAGCCGTACTTGTTGACGCGTGCGAAGGTGGCCAGCGAGTTGATCAGACCGATATTCGGGCCTTCCGGCGTCTCGATCGGGCAGATGCGGCCGTAATGCGTCGGGTGCACGTCGCGCACCTCGAAGCCGGCGCGCTCGCGGGTCAGACCGCCCGGTCCAAGCGCCGAAAGGCGGCGCTTGTGGGTGATCTCCGACAGCGGGTTGGTCTGATCCATGAACTGCGACAGCTGCGAGGAACCGAAGAACTCGCGCACGGCGGCAGCCGCCGGCTTGGCGTTGATCAGGTCCTGCGGCATGACCGTGTCGATCTCGATCGAGGACATACGCTCCTTGATCGCGCGCTCCATGCGCAGCAGGCCGACTCGGTACTGGTTTTCCATCAGCTCGCCGACCGAACGCACGCGGCGGTTGCCGAGATTGTCGATGTCGTCGATCTCGCCCTTGCCGTCGCGCAGTTCGACCAGCGTCCTGACCACGGCCAGGATGTCGTCCTTGCGCAGCACTCGCACGGTGTCCTCGGCCTTGAGTTCGAGGCGCATGTTCATCTTGACGCGGCCGACGGCTGACAGATCGTAGCGCTCACTGTCGAAGAACAGCGAGTTGAACATGGCTTCGGCGGTTTCGAGCGTCGGCGGCTCGCCGGGGCGCATGACACGATAGATGTCGAACAGCGCGTCCTGGCGGCTCTCGTTCTTGTCGACGTTGAGCGTGTTGCGGATATAGGCGCCGACATTGACGTGGTCGATGTCGAGAACCTTGATCTCGTCTTCGCCGGTGCCGAGCAGAACCTTCAGCGTCTTCTCGTCGATCTCGTCCCCGGCTTCGAGGAATATCTCGCCGGTGGCGTAGTTGACGATGTCCTCGGCCAGGTAGTTGCCGAGCAGATCCTCGTCGGTCGCCTTGATCGCCTTCAGACCCTTTTCGCCAAGCGCCCGAGCCTGACGTGCCGTGATCTTCTTGCCGGCTTCGACGACGACTTCGCCGGTATCGGCATCGACCAGGTCGCCGACGGCCTTGAGGCCGCGGAAACGCTCGACGTTGAACGGAATGCGCCAATGGTCGCCGGCGCGCTTGTAGGTGATCTTGTTGTAGAAGGTCGACAGGATCTCTTCGCCGTCCATGCCGAGCGCCATCAGCAGCGACGTCACCGGAATCTTGCGGCGACGATCGATGCGGGCGTGCACGACGTCCTTGGAATCGAACTCGATATCGAGCCACGAGCCGCGATAGGGGATGACGCGCGCGGCAAACAGAAGCTTGCCCGACGAGTGCGACTTGCCCTTGTCATGGTCGAAGAAAACGCCCGGCGAACGGTGCATCTGCGAAACGATCACGCGCTCGGTGCCGTTGACGATGAAGGTGCCGTTCAGCGTCATGAGCGGCATGTCGCCCATGTAGACGTCCTGCTCCTTGATGTCCTTGATGGACTTGGCGCCGGTATCCTCGTCGATATCGAACACGATGAGGCGCAGCGTCACCTTGAGCGGCGCGGCATAGGTGAGGTCGCGCTGACGGCATTCGTCAACGTCGAATTTCGGTCCTTCGAACTCGTACTTCACGAACTCCAGCATCGAGGAGCCGGAAAAATCGGAGATCGGGAAGACCGACTTGAAAACGGCCTGCAGTCCCTCGTCCGGACGCCCACCCTTGGGCTCCGCCACCATCAGGAACTGGTCATAGGATGCCTTCTGAACCTCGATCAGGTTCGGCATCTCCGCAACTTCCGGAATCTTTCCGAAGAACTTGCGTACGCGTCTGCGGCCATTGAAAGTCTGGGTCTGGGCCATCGTCGCTCCTTAGCTCTAAACTCGGGACGAGCCTCGCCGCGGCTCGCCTTGCATGCTGGGCCACCTTGGCGGCAACCCTCTGTCTGTTTTCCCGGCGCCTGTCGGCGGCCGGTTAGAACGGGAGAAAACCCGTTTCCTGAAGGCCGGTTTTCGGCCCTCAGGAAAGAGGTTCTCGCAGATCTCGCGTTACGCGCTCTCCCTTCGGGCGAAGGGAGTGGCGGACGGCGCGAGGCCGCCCGCCGCTTTTACGCTTACTTCAGTTCGACCTTGGCGCCGGCTGCTTCCAGCTGAGCCTTGAACTTGTCAGCGTCGGCCTTGGAAACGGCTTCCTTGACCGGCTTCGGAGCCGCTTCGACCAGATCCTTGGCTTCCTTGAGGCCAAGACCGGTGATGGCGCGGACTTCCTTGATGACGTTGATCTTCTGAGCGCCTGCCTCGGTGAGGACGACGTCGAATTCCGTCTTTTCCTCGACCGGAGCAGCTGCGGCCGCACCACCGCCAGCGGCGGCAACAGCCACCGGAGCAGCGGCGGAAACGCCCCACTTTTCTTCCAGAAGCTTCGACAGCTCGGCCGCCTCGAGGACGGTCAGCTTCGAAAGGTCGTCTACGATCTTTGCGAGATCAGCCATTGTTGTGTTCCTTCATAAGGTTCGAACGTGTGTTTGTGATAGCGAGGAACGGCCTCATGCCGCCTCGTCCTTCCGGGCGTAAGCGCCGATGACGCGCGCGACCGAGGCCGCTGGCGCATTGACGATCTGGGCGATCCGGGTTGCCGGCGTGGCGATCATGCCAACCAGCCTGGCGCGCAGCTCATCGAGCGACGGAAGTGTGGCGAGTGCCTTCACACCGTCGGCATTGAGCGAGGTGGTGCCCATTGCGCCGCCGAGAATGACGAGCTTGTCATTTCCCTTGGCGAAATCGGACGCGACCTTCGGCGCCGCAATCGGATCCTCCGAATAAGCAATCAGCGTCTGTCCCTTGAACAGCTCGATGATCGATGCGGAGTCCGTGCCCTGAAGAGCGATTTTGGCGAGACGGTTCTTCGCGACTTTGACGGTGCCACCGGCGGCGCGCATTTTCGACCGAAGGTCGTTCATTTGCGCGACGGTGATACCGGCGTAGTGGGCCACGACCACTGAACCTGCGTTCGAGAACGCACCGTTCAGGCCCGTGACGAGTTCGCGTTTTTCCGCTCTGTCCACTGCCTATCTCCAGTTGACCCCAATCCTGTTAACGGGAACATCCCATTGACGAGGACAGGCGTCGGGTTGCCTTTTGTCGGCCGGGCCATCCAGTAACGGATCTCCCGAACGACGCTCGAGGATCCTGCCCCCTTTCGCCACATCGACAGTCAAGCCGGCGATGCGCAGACAAAAGGCAAACACGGTTCGAACCTTTCATTGGAGCAATCGCTCCGTTGTCCGGTCTTCACCCGTCTCATGCAGGCCCAAATCGAATTAAGGCTTCTGGGCCGCCTGCAATCTCGGACAGGATGTCCGGAAGCCTTTCGACTTCCGGTACCGGGCCGCCAACTAGGTCGGAGGCCCGGAATTCTTTGCAGATCAGCCGTTTACCGGCCGATCTCGATCAAAACTTATCAGGACGCCACGAGTGTCGAGACGTCGAGCTTGAGGCCCGGGCCCATCGTCGAGGTGACAGACACCTTCTTGACGTAGTTGCCCTTGGCGCCAGTCGGCTTTGCCTTGGTCACCGCATCGGCGAAGGCGCGGATGTTCTCTTCCAGGGCCTTGACGTCGAACGAGACCTTGCCGACGCCGGCATGGACGATGCCAGCCTTCTCGACACGGAACTCGACGGCGCCGCCCTTGGATGCCTTGACGGCGGCGGCAACGTCGGTGGTGACGGTGCCGACCTTCGGGTTCGGCATCATGCCGCGCGGGCCGAGCACTTTGCCCAGACGGCCGACCAGCGGCATCATGTCCGGCGTGGCGATGCAGCGATCGAAATCGATCGTGCCCTTCTGGACGATGTCGACCAGATCCTCGGCACCAACGATGTCGGCGCCGGCGGCGCGGGCTTCGTCTGCCTTGTCGCCACGGGCGAACACGGCGACACGCACCGAGCGGCCGGTGCCGTTCGGCAGGTTGACCACGCCGCGGACCATCTGGTCGGCATGGCGCGGGTCGACGCCGAGGTTCATGGCGACTTCGATGGTCTCATCGAACTTCACCGAGGAACGGTCCTTGAGCAACTTCAGCGCATCGCCCAAGGCATAAGCCTTGTTGGGATCGATGCCTTCGCGGGTCTTCGATACGCGCTTTGCAATCTTTGCCATGATCTTAGCCCACCACTTCCAGACCCATCGAGCGGGCGGAGCCCTCGACCATGCGCATGGCCGCTTCGACGTCGTTTGCGTTCAGGTCTTTCATCTTCGCGGTGGCAATCTCGCGGACCTTGTCACGCGAAACCGTACCGGCCTTGACCTTGCCCGGCTCCTTGGAACCAGACGTCAGGTTCGCCGCCTTCTTCAGGAAGTAGCTCACCGGCGCCGTCTTCATGACGAAGGTGAAGGACTTGTCCTGATAGTAGGTGATGACGACCGGAACCGGCGATCCCTTTTCCATTTCCTGGGTCTGCGCGTTGAACGCCTTGCAGAATTCCATGATGTTGATGCCACGCTGACCAAGCGCCGGGCCGATCGGGGGAGACGGCGTAGCCGATCCCGCTTTCACCTGGAGCTTGAGCTGGCCTGCAATTTTCTTAGCCATCTCTTTTCCTGCCTTTGTCTATGCCGGTCACGCCGGCGGTTGCAGTCTGGTGGTGCGATCCATGCGGCCGGCTAAAGCCGCATTCGTCTCCCACCGTTCTCAGGCCGCGCTTCCGCGCCGCCTCCCCTGATCGCCAAACCGGCGTCAGGGATTTCGGATCAGCCCTTTTCGACCTGTCCGAATTCCAGATCGACCGGCACGGCGCGCCCGAAGATCGAAACTTCCACCTTGAGCCGCGCCCGCTCCTCGTCCACTTCCTGGACGAAACCGTTGAACGACGCGAAGGGACCGTCCGAAACGCGGATCGCTTCGCCGATCTCGAACGTGACCGAGGGCTTGGGCCGCTCGACGCCTTCCTGCACCTGGTTCAGGATGCGCTGCGCTTCCGCCTCGGTGATCGGCACCGGCTTGGAGTCGCCCAGAAAGCCGGTGACCTTCGGTGTGTTCTTGACCAGCGAGAACACCGCATCGGTCAGATTGGCCTTCAGGAGCACGTAGCCCGGGAAGAACTTGCGCTCGGCATCGACCTTGCGGCCGCGGCGAACTTCGACGACCTTCTCGGTCGGAACCACGATCTGGTGGATGTCGGCGGACAGGCCCTTCTGCTTGGCCTTGTTCTCGATATCCTCGGCGACCTTCTTTTCAAAGTTCGAATAGGCGTGGACGATGTACCAGCGCGCGGTCATTTCAAGACTTCTCCGTAATCGCCGGACTTAGCGTCCGATGCCCAGAATCTGTTCGACCGCGAGGCCCATGAGCTGATCGGCGGTGAAGAAAAAGATCATCGCGATCACTGCGAAGGCCAGAACCATCACCGTCGAGATCATCGTTTCGCGCCGCGACGGCCAAGTCACCTTGGCGGTCTCCGCGCGGACCTGCTGGAGAAAGACGAAAGGATTTGTGGTTTTCGAAGCCATATGCCGCTCTGTCTTCAAGACCCGTTGGCCGGGTCTCCTGGATGATCCCGCTGGCCGGGACGTGCCGCCTGAGCGAATTTCGCGCCGAATCAGCGCAATCATTTCGCCCATGCAAATCAGACGCGTAAAGCCGGTTTCCCAGCTCCACGCGTCGCGTGTCTGTTTCGTCTACATAAAACCGATTCTTGATCCACGCAAGTGGCAAGTCTCCGCTTTATGACCAAACACCGCCTCGGAACCATCCAGTCGTTCCGTCCCGGCTATGGCGCTCTTATGCCCCAATCGACCTTATATGGCAAGCGGGTCGCCGATTTTCAAAGGCCAGACCATGGAAATATCGTTTTGAAACGCCATTTTGGGAAATGGCACGGGCAGCAGGGCTCGAACCTACGACCTGCGGTTTTGGAGACCGCCGCTCTACCAACTGAGCTATGCCCGTATCGTGCGCATGTCGGCGCAGACGGCGCTTCCTAAAAGCTTCCGCACGCTCTGTAAAGAGCGGTTCGCAAGCAAACGTGCCTTAATCCCCTGCGCCAGAATCGGGACAGCTGACGACCAGCCCGTTCGGCGGGAAGTTACTTTGGCTCCTGTGGCCGATAGGGGCCGCCCGGCACGCCCCAGCCCCAGGCCGGCAACGGTTCCGTTTCGGGATCGCATGTCTCGCCGAGGTTGGAGTTCGTCTTGGCCAGACGCGATCCCCATTCGACATAGCCCATGAAGGCCGAACGGAATTCGGGATCGTCAGGCAGGCCGACCGCGTCGGCTGCATCGGCCAGGAGGCTGATCCAGCGCCGGCGCTGCTCCTCGCTCAGATGCTTGCCCAGATGGTGCATGACCATCTCGCGGTGGCCGCCGAACTGCTCGCTGTAGGTTTTCGGTCCGCCGAAAACCTCGCCGATGAAGGCCGCGACATGGGCGGGATGATCCGGCGACATGGTCTTGAACACCGGTCCGACGATCGGGTCCTGCGCCACCTTGTCATAGATAGAAAGTCTGGGTCAGCCGGTTCAGGGCCTCGCTGCCGCCGGCCCATTCGTAGAGTGTCGGGATGTCCTGGCTCATTCTCGATCCTCCGCCTGCCTGGCGCCGCCAGCAGCGACGATAGCGGAACAATCGGAAGTGTCTCAACCTGCCTCTATGGCCAGTTCCGGCTCCGCCGCACACTACAATTTGGCCGGCGCGTCGGCCTCGGCATTGGCGGAAGGCCGGATCCGGCAATTCTCGGGTCTTGGCACCGCCTCGCAAATGGTGGCACCGGTCAGCGCGTCGACCGATTGCAGGCCGGTCGTCAGGCCGACCTTCAGCATCATGCCGGGTTCCAGCCGGCGCTCGACCGAGCGCCGCTCGATCGCCGCGAACAGGGCGGGACCGATCGCCATCTCCTCGAGATAGGCCTTGACCATCTGCTTTTGCCCCATCGGGTAGAGGCTAAGTCGCGCCTGGGGACCGACAAGCCGCCTGATGCCGCCGGCAAGCATGAGCGCGCAGGCCGAATCGCACTCCACGCCCGCATCGATGCTCAGCCCGGCATAGGCGCCCTCGTTGGCCAGGCAATTCCACGCTGCCGGGTCACAGCCGACGAAATCGGTGCGGCCAACGGCGACGTCTAGCTTCTTTTCATGGATAAGCCGTCCCGCCGCCAAGGCGCTGAACAGGTCGCCTCCCCTCGAGCTGATCACGACAGGAAGTTGCCGTTTGCCGAGCGTGGCGAGCAATTGGCGCAGCTTCTGCGGGGTCTGGGGGGTGATCGCGCCTTCCGCCGAGATCCATTCCGGGCAGTCTGGATTGCAGAGCGGATTGGTGCCGCGAACGACGACGAAGCGCATGTCTTCATCGCGCCGCGCCGCCTCGGGTTCGATCGCTAGCGTTGGCTTGGCCGCGGTCGCCGTCAGGCCATCAGGCTTGTTCCCCGGCACCTCCCGGCAATTCGCGGCCAGGCGGCCGGACTCGCACAGGCTTGCCGCGGTCAGCAGGCCAACAGCGTCCGTACTGGTGACCAGCTTCATTGCCAGCATGTCGTCGAGGGCGATCTGGTGGATTTCGCTGGCCGGGGTGCCCTTCATCGTTTCGAGCATGCTTTGTTCGATGCCCATCTGGTCCAGGTAGGCCGCCAGCTTTTTCTCCACCGCCTTGCTCATCTCGTAGGTCTTGTAGCTGCCGGCGTTCTTGCGGCTGACGATCTTTGTGTTGAGGATCTTCTTCTTGCCCCCCACGACGCGATAGGTGGTCCGGTATTGCAATTTCGTACGGATGTAGGTCGTGGTGATCTGATGGACGCCGAGATAGGCCCATTCGCCGGCCACCCGCCTGATACCGCCGGCAAACATCAGAGGACAGGCGGAATTGCACATGGCGCCATCGTCGATGACATCGCCGAAGTAGCGGGCGTCACGGCCCTGGCACCCCTTCGCACCGGGCTGGCAGCTGGAAAACACCGTCTTGCCGATGGCGATATCGAGCTTGTTCTTGCGGATCAGCCGGCCAAGCGTCAGCGCCGCCTCGACATTGCCGCCGGGAGAATCCACGACAACAGGCAGTTTCCGGCCGCCAAGCGTCTTCAGCATGCGTTTGAAGAGCGCCGGAGTTCCGGCTTCTATCGAGCCCTCGGCCGATATCCATTCCGGGCAGATCGGCTCGCACCCCGGTGCATCGCTGCGGACAATGCCGAACCGCATCGTCGGCCCAAGATCCGGCGCCGCATCCGCCGCAACGGCTACGGAACCCGTGACGAGCAGTGCGAGCAGGCAGGTCAGAGCCAGCGGCCACAATGCCCGACGATGGAAAAACCGCCTTGGAACCATTTGGAAAAAGCCCCTCGATGCAACCTATACTAGTCGAGGCCCGGAGCCTTGCAACAGGGTTCGGCCGACAGGGCCGCAACCGATAGCCCCGCAAAAGAAAAGGGCGGCCCGAAGACCGCCCTTTTCTTGTCGATCCGGCGAATGCCGGGCTCGACTATTCCTTGATGGTGACGACGATGCCGGCACCGACGGTGCGGCCGCCTTCACGGATGGCGAAGCGCAGCTTCTCTTCCATGGCGATCGGCA
>NZ_JAMYQH010000055.1:0-18408 GCF_040320765.1 Mesorhizobium sp. M0618
CTGGTCATCCTCAATGCAAAAGCACGCGATGCGCGCAACGAGTTCGTAATTGCAACTTGACACCCCAGATAGTCGCTCTCCCCCGCTTCACGGGGGCGAGGAACCGAGCACCGCCTCTAAAATGACCAACAATTAACTTTGCTTGTCGCCAGTACCTTGCCTATCGTCTGCAGACAGAACCGGAGCCGTTGATGACATCCAGGATTGAATGGCTGCGCGGAACGCTGTTGGCGTCCTCTTTGGCTTTTGTCATGACCAGCCCGGTGCTGGCCGAGAGCCCCGTCTTGCCCAACACGGTTCCGGCCGAGTTCAAGGTCACGGATTTCCTGCTCGACAACGGCATGGAGGTGGTCGTCATTCCCGACCACCGTGCGCCGATCGTCACCCACATGGTCTGGTACAAGATCGGCAGCGCCGACGAGCCGCCCGGCAAATCCGGCATTGCGCATTTCTTCGAACATCTGATGTTCAAGGCGACGACCAACCATGCGGCCGGCGAGTTCGACCGCGCCATCTCCGATATCGGCGGCTCCAACAACGCCTTCACCTCTTACGACTACACCGCCTTCCACGAAACGGTGGCGCCGTCGGCGCTCGAGCTGATGATGAGCTTCGAGGCCGATCGCATGCGCAATCTCATTCTCACCGACGATGTGATCAAGACCGAGCGCGATGTCATCCTCGAGGAGCGCCGCTCGCGCATCGACAACAGCCCCGAGGCCGTGCTGGACGAGGAAGTCGATGCGACGCTGTGGCAGAACCAACCCTATCGCATCCCGGTCATCGGCTGGATGCAGGAGATGCAGCAGCTGAACCGCGCCGACGCTGTAGCCTTCTATGACAAATATTACCGGCCCAACAACGCGGTGCTGATCGTTGCCGGCGATGTCGAACCGGACACGGTGCGGGCGCTGGCCGAAAAGACCTATGGCAAGGTGGCGCGCGGCCCCGATCTGCCGCCGCGCATCCGTCCGGTCGAGCCGGAGCAGAACACCAAGCGCACGGTGACGCTCGCCGATGCCCGCGTCAGCGTGCCGAGCTTTTCCACGCAATGGGTGGTGCCGTCCTATCACACCGGCAAGCCGGGCGAGGCGGAAGCGCTCGACCTCTTGGCGGAGATCCTTGGCGGCGGCAATCGCAGCCGGCTCTACCAGGCGCTCGTCGTCCAGCAAGGTATCGCATCCAGCGCCGGCGCCTTTTTCCAGGGCACCATGCTCGACGACACCAACTTCACTGTCTATGGCGCGCCGCGCGGCGATGCCAGGATTTCCGACGTCGAAGCGGCGGTCGATGCCGAAGTGGTGCGCATCGTCAAGGATGGCGTCACGCCATCGGAGCTGGAAAAGGCCAAGGACCGCTATGTCAGGTCGATGATCTTTGCCCGCGACAAGCAGGATTCCATGGCCAACATCTACGGCTCGACGCTGGCCACCGGCGGCAATGTGCAGGACGTCCAGCAGTGGACGGACCGCATCCGCAAGGTCACGACAGACGAGGTCAAGGCCGTCGCCGCGCGCTATCTCGTGCTCGCACGGTCGACCACCGGCTATCTCTTGCCGCAGCAACAGGCGGGGAATTGATTTGATGACGAGCACGAACGCGGTACGCGCACCCCTCACCACCCTTTTCCTCTCCATCCTCTTCCTCATCCTGCCGGCACTCACCGCGCGGGCCATGGACATCCAGTCCGTCACCTCGCCGAAGGGCATCACCGCCTGGCTGGTCGAGGACTATTCCGTGCCGGTCGTTGCCATCCGCTTTGTTTTCGGCGGCGGCTCGACGCAGGATCCGGTCGGCAAGGAGGGACTGGCCAATCTGATGACCGGCCTGTTCGACGAAGGCGCCGGACCGCTCGACAGCGAAGACTTCCAGATCAAGCTCGACGATGCCGGCGCCGAGATGAGCTTCGACGAGAGCCGCGACGGCATCTACGGCTCGATGCGCATGCTGGCCGAGCAGCGCGACCAGGCCTTCGACCTGTTGCGGCTGGCGGTCAACGAGCCGCGCTTCGACCAGCTGCCGATCGACCGCATCCGCGCCCAGATCCTGTCCGGCATCATCGCCGGCGAGAATGATCCCGACACGGTGGCGCAGAACAAATGGGCGCGCGCCCTCTATGGCGATCATCCCTATTCCCGCTCCGACCAGGGCACCAAGGAAAGCATCGCCACCATCACGCCCGATGATCTCAAAGCCCTGCACAAAGCGGTGTTCGCGCGCGGCGGGCTGCGTGTCGCCGTTGTCGGCGCCATCGACGCGGAGACGCTGAAGAAGAAGCTCGACATGGTGTTCGGCGACCTGCCGCAAAACCAGGCGCTGAGGCCGGTGGCCGATATCGACCCGAAGCTGGCGCAGCATATCGAGGTCGACTACGACCTGCCGCAGACCTCCCTGCAGCTCGCTTTTCCCGGCGTGAAGCGCAAAGCGGCGGATTTCTTCCCCGCCGTGCTGATGAACGAGATCCTCGGCGGCGGCACCTTCACCTCGCGCCTGTTCCAGGAAGTGCGCGAGAAGCGCGGGCTGGCCTACAGCGTCAACTCCTCGCTCATCAACCAGGACCACGCCAACGCGCTGATTGTCAGCACCGGCACCCGCTCCGACCGTGCGGCCGAGACGCTGGGCATCGTCCGCGATGTGGTCAAGCGACTGGCCGAACAAGGCCCGACCGAGGCGGAACTGGCGGCGACCAAGAAATACATGATCGGCGCCTACGCCATCAACAATCTGGACTCCTCCAGCGCCATCGCCTCGACGCTGGTCGAACTGCAGCTCGACGATCTCGGCATCGACTACATGCAGCGCCGCGCCGGCTACATCAACGCGGTGACGCTCGACCAGGTCAAGGCGGCGGCGAAAAAGCTGCTGACGACCGAGCCGACCATCATGGTCATCGGCCCGAAATTGGCCGGAGCCGGCAAGGGATGAGCCCGACCTTCGGCATCGCCTTCGGCGGCGGCGGCGCGCGCGGGCTGGCGCATATCCATGTCATCGAGGCGCTGGACGAGCTGGGCATCAAGCCGGTGGCGATTGCCGGCTCGTCGATCGGCGCCATCATGGGCGCCGGTATGGCCGCCGGCATGACCGGCAAGGAGATCCACGACTACGCCCGCTCGATTCTTGGCCGCCGCGCCGAGGTGGCGAGCCGCATGTGGCGGGCGCGGCCGGGCACCATCGCCGAAGCCATGCAGGTCCGCGTCAGCCAGTTCAACGTCGAGCGTATCCTGAAAGCCTTTCTGCCCGAGGCCATTCCCGAAACCTTCGCCGAGCTGAAAATCCCGCTCAAGGTGACGGCGACCGACTATTTCGGCCACAAGCTCGCTGTCTTCGATGACGGCGAACTGCACTCGGCGCTGGCGGCGTCGGCGGCAATCCCCGCCGTGTTCCGCCCGGTGATGCGCGACGGCAGGCTGCTGATCGATGGCGGCATCTACAACCCGGTGCCGTTCGACCTGATCGAAAACGATGCCGACATCATTATCGGCGTCGACGTGGTCGGCGCGCCGGAAGAAGCCGACCGCAAGCAGCCGACCTCCGTCGACCTGATGTTCGGCGCCACGCAGCTGATGATGCAGTCGATCATCGCCAACAAGCTGAAGCAATGCCGCCCCGACATCCTGGTCCGCCCGGCAGTCTCGAGATACCGCGTCCTCGACTTCCTGAAGATCGACGCCTTGATGAACGAGACGGTGGATATCAAGGACGAGCTGAAGCGGCAGGTGGAGAGGGTGCTGGAGGCGAGGAGCGCCGCCGCCGTTAAAGGGAGGCGAGGAAAGCAGGTCGGGTGAGGATGCATCTTCCCGACGCGATCTGAAAGGCTCCAACCGATTTACGATTTCGCCACCGGCACATACTCCAGCGCCACAACACCGTTGCTGAACGGCGTCGCCGAAATCAGTTCGAGCGACACCGCCGCGCCGCCTGGGAACAGTGGCTTGCCCTGGCCGACGGTGCCGGGGTAGCTGAGCAGCCTGACGCGGTCGACCAGGCCATGGCGCAGCAATTCCTGCGCAACGCTCAGGCTGCCATGCACATAGATGTTGCCGCCGCTGCCTTGCTTCAGCGTCCTGACCGCATCCGGCAGCGGTCCCTTCAGCAATTCGGCCGGCTTCCAGTCGAGCGCCTTCAGGCTGGTCGAAGCGACATATTTCGGCAGCGCGTTGAACCGGTCGGCAAAATCTCCGGTTTCCGTTGGCCAGGAGCCGGCAAAGATCTCATAGGTCGTGCGCCCCAAAAGCATGGCGCCGCTGTCGGCAAGCTCCTCCTCCTTGAACCTGTTCATCTCGTCGTTCCAGATCACCCTGGGCAGCTTCTCGACCTCGGCAATGCCATCGACGCTGATGAATTCGGTGACGATAAGTTTTCGCATGGCGCGCTCCTTCTTTGGTCAAAGGACGGAATGCGCAGGCCTTTTGCGACACGTTTCATGAAAAATAGCACGGCGCCTTGTCGTTTTCGGTCAACGCCATAGACACGCATTGACCTCACTGGCCTGACGGCGCCACGCAATTGATGTGCAGTCGATCATCGCCAACAAGCTGAAACAATGCCGCCCTGACATCCTGGTTCGCCCGGCAGTGTCGAATATCGCGTGCTTGATTCCTGAAGATCGACGCCTTGATGAACGAGACGTCTGACATCAATGGCGAGCTGAAGCGGCAGATGGAGAAGGTGCTGGAGGCGCGGCATGCGGTTTGACTCCAAGTGCAGCTGGAGGGTTGCATTCCTCCACAGTAACACTATCTAGTGCACTAGATACTAGTTCGCCAGTGAAGTCGGCTTGTCTCTTTGGGCTATGGTATGGCACCTCAAAAAAGCGCGTCACGTTTGGTTCGAATGCAAATCTCGTTCGCCCTGTACGGGGCGGCGGGCCGGATGGCACGCATGCACAAGCCGTTCCTCGATCCACTGGGCCTGACCTTTCCACAGTACCTTGTGATGCTGGAGCTCTATGCGTCCGCGCCCCGGTCCGTAGGTGATCTTGGAAACGCTTTGGGCATGGACACCGGCACGATCACCCCATTGCTCAAGCGGCTCGATACCTGCGGGATGGTGACGCGAATGCGAGATCCCGAGGACGAACGCCGGGTCCTTGTCGATCTCACACCTGCCGCTCACAGCATCAAAGACGAGGTCTGGAGCATCTCCGGCAAGATCAAGAGTGCCTGTCAAATGTCCGAGGACGAGATCATAGCGCTGCGAGACACTCTTCATGACTTCGCTCACCCTGCTAAAATTTGAAAACCAAAGGATGTAAAATGAAAATCGGAATCATTGGGGCCGGCAACATCGGCTCGCTGGTTGCAAAGAAGCTGGACGCCGCTGGCCACCAGGTGAAACTGGCGAACTCGCGTGGCCCCGAAAGTCTTGCGGACACAGTTGCCGGCACCGGCATCCAGGCCGTTGGGAGAGAGGCGGCAGTACTGGATGCCGATGTGGTCATCCTGTCAGTGCCCTTTGCCAAGAACCCAGACCTGGCAACGATTCTTGCCGGCGCCCCTGCTGGCGCAATCGTGGTGGACACCTCCAACTACTATCCAACCCGTGACAGCAAAATCTTCGAGGTTGATAGCGGCAAGCCGGAGACCGTTTGGGCCAGCGAGCAGGTGGGGCGCCCCCTTGTTAAGGCTTGGAACGCACTGCTAACGCAGACATTGGCAGAGGCCGGTTTGGAGGCCGGTGCTCCAGGTCGCATTGCCATCCCGATTTCGGGTGACGACGCCGCGGCCAAAGCACTTGTATCCGATCTCATCAGCGTCACTGGCTTCGATGCGGTGGATGCGGGTACTCTTGAGGAGTCCTGGCGACTGCAGCCGGGCACTCCCGCCTATTGCACTGAGTTGACCGCCCACGAACTCAAGACTGCGCTCACCGCCGCTGACAGGAAACGCGCTCCTTCGAACCGCGACGCCATCATGGCATCGTTCTCCAAGCCGGATGCAGAGTTCACCCGAGCTGGCGCAGTCGCAACCAATCGATCTCTCTCTGCCTGATTTAGATTGCGGCCGCCCGCGATAAGCGGGCGGCACGCAGCCTTCGCCAACTTACTGGGGCGCCTCTTTCACTAGGGCCATCGCCATGGACCCTCGCTCTCCACATGCCCTGAAAATTTCTGGAAGGGTTGATGCCTCACGAAACCGTGGCCCAGGGCGTCTTGTCGTCAACGACAATTTCGCCGTTATTCTTTCGATTTGCTAGCTGGAATATGCATCGATCGTCCTCATTGATGTTGCGCTTACTTTTTCTTCATCGAGCGGAGGCCGAATTTGCTCCATTCGCCGCCAAATTCTGGCGCTCGGCCTGCGGCCGCGTTTTTCGTCTGAGCTGACCATCAGGCGCTGCAGACGTCGAAGTTTCGATCAGCCGGCTCAACCGCAGCCTTGAGCAGCATCTTGGCCGCGTCGCGCGTTGCAAGAGGTTCAACGCCCCCCCTCATGGCTTGTGCGTTCACGAGCGAGCCCTGGATGAGCGCTAGGATCTGGACGACCACGCTCTCTTGATTTTTCAACTTCAAGGGCTGGATGAGCGACACGACAAACTCATGTAAGTTATGGAAATATGCTGCGAGCGTTGCCTGCACCTCTGGCGTTTCCGCGTCCGGTCCGAACTCGGCCAGCCCTCGAACGAAAGGACAGCCGCGGAAAGTAGGCTCCTGAAAGGACGCGTTCAGTGTGTCGAAAATAGCCAGCACGCGATCCAGCGGCACCGGTCCGGCTTGTTCTGTCGCAGTCGCCAGCATGTCGAACCACAGCGCGCTTTTGTGGCGCAGATAGGTAGCGGCAAGATTGGCCTTCGAGGGGAAGTGCTTATAGAACGTCATCTTTGCGACGCCGCTCTCGGCGATGATGCGATCTATTCCCACCGTATGGATGCTGTTTCGGTAAAATAGTTCAGACGCTGTTTTCAGAATTCGCTCTCGCGGAGCCGAGGCGTGCAGCGACCGCGATTCCAGGTCGAGGTACTCACTCACATCCAAAGTTTTCATTCTCGCCTGCCGGGTGCGCGTTCGGTGTAGAAACAGAATAGTCTGTCTATTTTCTCTTTGCAACGGACATACAGGTCTGTATATTCCTGCTTGCCCCGTTAGGTGGGCAAGCGAGAGGATCGAGAAAATGTGCAGCAAGGTTGTAGTTGTTACCGGCGCGAGCAGCGGTTTTGGAAAGCTCACCGCCTTGGAGCTCGCCAGGCGCGGGCACGTAGTGGTCGCGACCATGCGCGACATCGAAGGCAAAAACAGCCAGACGGGCAGTGAGCTAATCAACGCTGCAAAAGCCGAAGGGCATGAGCTCCAGGTCATTGAGATGGATGTGACGGACGAAGCGTCGGTCAACGCTGCGATCGATCGGGTCGTCGAGCAACACGGCAGGATTGATGCGCTCATCAACAACGCGGGCACGATGTTCGTCGGCGTGACCGAAGCCTACACGGTGGCAGACATCGAGCAGCAATTTGCGGTGAACTTTTTTGGGGCCGTAAGGGCCGACCGCGCCGTCCTACCCCATATGCGTGCTGCGGGCAGCGGCGTGCTGATCCATGTCACCTCGTTGATGGGGCGTGTCATCTTTCCGTTCTTCGGTGTCTATTCCGCGAGCAAGTTCGCGCTTGAAGCGCTTGCCGAGGCATATCGATATGAACTGTCCAGCTTCGGCGTAGACTCGGTGATCGTGGAACCCGGGCCATTTCCGAGCAATCTGCTTCCATCTAGCCCAGCGCCCTCGGACGAGCAGGTCTTGGCGACATATGGCGCAGTTGCGTTGGTCCCAGGCCAAATCAAAAACAACTCCGATCAGGGACTTGATCCTGCGAATCCACCCCGCCCTCAGTTGGTGGCTGACGCCATCGCACGGCTAGTCGAGGCTACGGAACGGCGCCCATTGCGCACCGTCGTCATGCCAGAGGGCATGGACTTCGGGGTGGAGGGACTGAATCAGGCCGTCGCTCCTATTCAAAACAACCTGCTTACTGCGCTCGGTATGTCAAACATGATCTGATAGCGGAACCGCCATCACGTCGCCGCCTATGACCTCAACGTCAGCTTCCGGCGCACGGGCGCCGAAAGCCGTCGGTCTGATTGCGGGCCTTCGATGCCTCGTCTCTAAGGGTCGCTCGCTGAGGAATAACCGCCTTCACCCTGAAGCTAAAAGCCAGCCCCCTCAGTCCTTCGCGCGCTCCACATAAGCCCCGTCCGCCGTCATCACGACCACGCGGGTGCCTGGCGCGATGTGGGGTGGCACCAGGGTGCGCACGCCGTTGGACAGCACGGCCGGCTTGTAGGAGGACGAGGCCGTCTGGCCCTTGGTGGTCGGCTCGGTTTCCACCACTTCGAAGGTGGCGCGCTGCGGCAGCACCAGGGAGATGGCGATGCCGTTGAACTGCGACACCTGCACGGCCATGCCTTCCAGCAGGTAAGGCGCCATGTCGCCGACCACGGCTTCCGACACCGCGACCTGGTCGTAGCTTTCCGGGTTCATGAAATGAAAGCCTTCGCCGTCGCGATAGAGGAAGGTGTGCTCGCGCTCTTCCACATAGGCGCGCTCAACCTGTTCGGTGGTGCGGTAGCGCTCCGAAACCTTTACCCCGTCGCCGATGCGGCGCATATCTAGCTGCGTCACCGGCGTGCCCTTGCCTGGGTGGATGTTTTCGGCAAAGAGGATCACATAAAGCTTGCCGTCCTTTTCGACGACGTTGCCTTTGCGGAGCGAACTGGCGATGACTTTCACCACGGTTTTATATCCTGCAAGAAGAGTTGACTGGCGTTTGCCGGCTTGTGCGGCGCTGGATGGGGGCCTACCGCATCTTGGCCGCCGCCGCCAGCCCCCTTCCACCATGTTCCGAGCCGCATGACCGAAGCTTCGCCCTGGTGGACGCCGCATGTCCACGCCGACCGCCGCCCGCGGCTGATGCTGCGCAACGGCATCGCCGCCAGCCTGCGCGATTGGTTCGCCGCCCATGATTTCGTCGAGGTGCAGACGGCAGCGCTGCAGGTCTCGCCCGGCAACGAGGCGCATCTGACGGCCTTCGCCACGGAAGCGGTCGGGCCGGACGGTGCAAGGGCGCCGCTCTATCTCCACACCTCTCCGGAATTCGCCTGCAAGAAGCTGCTCGCCGCCGGTGAAGTCAGGATTTTCAGCTTCGGTCCGGTCTACCGCAACCGTGAGCGCGGGCCTTTGCACCATCCCGAATTCACCATGCTCGAATGGTACCGGGTGGGCGAGGCCTATGAGAGCCTGATGCAGGATTGCGCGGCCTTCCTGGCGCTGGCCGCGACAAGGGCAGGGGCTACTCTTTTCTCGTTTCGGGGCCGCGACTGCGATCCGTTTGCCGAGCCGGAACGGCTGACGGTGGCGGAGGCCTTCACTCGCTACGCCGGCATCGATCTGCTGGCAACGGTCGCCGCCGACGGCAGCACCGATCGCGACGCGCTGTATGCGGCGTTGACCCGGGCCGGCCTGCGCACTGCGCCCGACGATAGTTGGGCAGATTTGTTCAGCCGTGTGATGGTGGAAAAGATCGAGCCGTTGCTCGGGCAGGGGCGGGCGACCATCCTGTGCGAATATCCACTGGCCGAGGCGGCATTGGCGCGGCCGAGCCCGAGCGACCCGCGCGTCGCCGAGCGCTTCGAACTCTATTGCTGCGGCGTCGAACTCGCCAACGGGTTTGGCGAACTGACGGACGCCGACGAGCAGCGCCGGCGTTTCATCCTCGAGATGGATGAGAAAGAGCGCATCTATGGCGAGCGCTATCCGCTGGACGAGGATTTCCTCGCCGCCCTGGCCATCATGCCGCCTGCCAGCGGCATCGCGCTCGGGTTCGACCGGCTGGTGATGCTGGCCACCGGCGCGCAAAAGATCGAGGACGTGATCTGGACGCCTGTTGCCTAGGCGCGGAAAGATCTGGCCTATTCGATTCCAGGGATCAAGACTGGACCGTGACCCCGAACCAAGAGACCACATGATCGGTACGGGATTTCAAGGTCAATCGGGAAGATCCACAGTGGCTGCTTCTGAAAAGGTCGAAATCGCCATTGTCGGCGCCGGAGTTGTCGGGCTGGCGACGGCGCTTCGCCTTGTCGCGGCCGGCCGCGAAGTTCTGCTCATCGATCCGAACGAGCCGGGCTCCGGCGCGTCGTTCGGCAATGCCGGGACGATCGCCGAATATGCCTGCATGCCGGTCGGCACTCCTGCGGTGCTGCGGGCGTTGCCAAAGCTGCTGCTTGATCCCGACAGCCCGTTTTCGCTGCGCTGGCCGGCGCTGCTGCAGCTGGCGCCATGGCTCGTTCGGTTCATGCGGCAATCGCTGCCGGCGGCCACCCGGGCCAATGCACTGGCGCTCGCCGGACTGCTGGCCGACGCCCTCCCGGCCTGGGAGGAAATGGCTGGGGAGGCCGATCTGGACGATCTGCTGCGCCGCAATGGCTGTCTTTACCTCTATCGCCGCGAGAGCGATTTTGCCGCTGGCGCCGGCGGCCGGGCAATGCGCGCTGGGTTTGGCATCCACCAAGAGGTGCTGACTCCCGAAGAGGTGGCGGCACTTGAGCCGGGCCTGCCGGCGACAGCAGCGCATGGCGTGTATTTTCCCGACTCGATCAATGTCACCGATCCGGCAATGGTGATGCGGCGGTTGCTGGGCGCGGTGAGCGCCCGTGGTGCATCGGTGAAGCAGGCTGAGATCACCGGGCTGCAGGTCGAGGCTGGCGGTGTCCAACTCAGCGGCCCCGGCGTTCGCATCAAGGCTGGCACGGTGGTGATCGCCGCCGGTGCACGGTCACGCGCACTGGCCGCGCAGGCCGGCGACAGGATTCCGCTCGAGACCGAGCGCGGCTACCATCTGGAATTCCAGACCGACGCGCCGCTGCTCAACCGGCCTGTCTGTCCCGTCGATCTTGGTTTCTACCTGACGCCGATGGCTGGCCGCTTGCGGGTCGCCGGCACGGTCGAACTCGGGGGCCTGGTCGCGCCGCCAAATCCGCGCCGGCTGGCGCTGCTTGACCGTGGCGCCAGGCAAATTTTTCCCGGGCTCGGCTCGCCTGCCTCGCAATGGCTCGGCTTCCGGCCGTCCCTGCCGGATTCCAGGCCGGTCATCGGCGCTTCGCGCGGCAGCTCCCGCGTAATTCATGCTTTCGGGCACGGCCATCTCGGCCTGACGCTGGCTCCGATCACCGCGCGGCTGGTCGCCGACTTGATCGGCGGACGCGGCGATCCGGCTCGGCTCGCACCTTTCGCGGCAGGCCGTTTCGGCCGTTGATCGACCGATGCCATCGATCTGAGCTAGTGCGCGAAAACCTGCTCCAGCGAGCGAAAGCCTTTGAATTCCAAGGCATTGCCCGAGGGGTCGCGGATGAACAGTGTCGCCTGTTCGCCGGGCTCGCCCTTGAAGCGGACCATCGGCCGTTCCAGCCAGTCGATGTCGTCGCGCGCCTCCAGCCGCGTCGCCAGGCGCTGCCAGTCGTCCATCAAGAGCACGGCGCCGAAATGCGGGATCGGCACGACAATGCCGTCGACCTTGCCGTCGCTGGGGGCCTGTGCGGCCTGCGGCCGCAGATGCGCCGACATCTGGTGGCCGTAAAGGTCGAAATCGACCCAGGTCGCCGACGAACGGCCGATGGCGCAGCCCAGCACCTCGCCATAGAAAACGCGGGTTTCATCGAGATCACGGACCGGGAAGGCGAGATGGAAAGGCGTCATCGAAATGCTCCGTGCAGGCTGCGGACCGATTTTGCGTCACAGGGTTCGCGGTTTTGAACCGCCCACCCTGCATTTTGATTGAAGCCTATGCCATTGCACAAGCCGGACCGGAACAATAGATGGGTGGGCAACGGCCGCACACCGGCCGCACCAGCAGGATTTCAGGCATGACCGATATATCAGACGCAGCAAAATTGACCGACCGCGTCGCGGCCCTGGTCGAGGCTGCCAAGAAGGCCGGCGCCGATGCCGCCGACGCGGTGGCCGTGCGCGGCCGCTCGACCGGCGTGTCGGTGCGTCTCGGCAAGGTCGAGGCTACCGAAGCCTCCGAGAGCGAGGATGTCGCGCTGCGCGTTTTCGTCGGCGGCCGCGTGGCGAGTGTCTCGGCGACAGCGGCGTCCGACCCGAAAACACTGGCCGAGCGCGCCGTTGCGATGGCGAAAGTGTCGCCGCAGGATCCTTATCAGGGGCTGGCCGACCCGGCATTGCTGGCCAAACAGACGCGCGATCTCGATCTCTTCGACGCCACCGAAGTGTCCGCCGACCAGTTGAAGGAAGCCGCATTGGCGGCGGAAGCGGCAGCGCTTGCCGTCAAGGGCGTGACCAATTCGGCCGGCGCCAGCGCCGGTGCGGGGCTGGGCGGTCTGGTACTGGCCACCTCGCACGGCTTCCTCGGCCACTATGTCGGTTCGCGTTTCTCGCGCTCGGCCAGCGTCATCGCCGGCGAGGGCACCGGCATGGAGCGCGACTATGAATTCTCCTCGCGCCAGCATTTTGCCGATCTCGATGCGCCCGAGGACATCGGTCGCAAGGCCGGTGAGCGCGCCGTGCGCCGCATCGGCGCGCGCAAGGCGGCGACCGGGCCGGTCGACGTGGTTTTCGATCCGCGCGTCGCGCGCGGCATCGCCGGCCATCTTGCCGGCGCCATCAACGGCGCCTCGGTCGCGCGCAAGACCTCGTTCCTGCGCGACATGATGGGCAAGCAGGTGGCCGCGTCCGCCATCACCGTCACCGACGAGCCGCTCCGGCTGCGTGGCCAGGCCTCGCGGCCGTTCGACGGTGAAGGCGTCGAGGGCGAAAAGCTGTTGATGGTCGAGAAGGGCGTGCTCAACCACTGGTTCCTGTCGACCTCGGCCGCAAGGGAACTGGGCCTCGTCACCAACGGCCGCGGCGCGCGCGGCGGCTCTTCCGTGACGCCATCCTCCACCAATCTCGCCATCGAGCCGGGCGAGCGGTCACCGGAAGAGTTGATCAAATCGCTCAAGACCGGCTTCTACGTCACCGAAGTGTTCGGCCAGGGCGTCGACATGATCACTGGCGAATATAGCCGTGGCGCCTCGGGTTTCTGGATCGAGAATGGCGAGCTGGCCTATCCGGTCGCCGAGGTCACAATCGCCTCGAACCTGAAGACGATGTTCCTCAACATGGTGCCGGCCGATGACCTCGACCGTAATTTCGGCACCGCCGCCCCAACGCTCCTGATCGAAGGCATGACCCTTGCCGGAGCATGACCTGACCACTGCCGGGGCCATCTCCGGCGCCTCTGGGGACTTGCCGCTGCTGCGCGATGCCGCCCGCGAGGCGGGGGTCATCGCCATGCGCTACTTCGGCAACAGCCCACAAGTCTGGATGAAGGGCGGCACATCGCCGGTCAGCGAGGCCGACCATGCCGCCGACGCCTATCTGCGCGAAACGCTGCTGGCGGCCCGGCCCGACTATGGCTGGCTGTCGGAAGAGACGGTCGACGATCCGGTCCGGCTTTCCGCACGCCGCACCTTCGTCGTCGACCCGATCGACGGCACACGCGGTTTTCTGGAAGGCCAGCGTACCTGGTGTGTCAGCGTCGCCGTCGTCGAGCATGGCCGCACGTTGGCCGGCGTGCTGGAATGCCCGGCGATGGAGGAGACCTATTGGGCGCTGCCCGGTCAGGGCGCCTTCCGCAACGGCAAGCGCATTGCGGTTCGCCAGCTGGCAGACACGGCCGAGATTTCCGGGCTGAAGCAGTTGACCGACCTGATGCCGGCCGAATGGCAGGCGCGCCTGAAGCGGGCGCCCTACAGCCCTTCGCTCGCCTATCGGCTGGCCATGATTGCCAATGGCGCGCTGGATGCCACTTTCGTCAAGCCGAACGCGCATGACTGGGACATCGCCGCGGCCGATCTCATCTTGCGCGAGGCCGGCGGCCAGTTGCTCGACCAGCATGGCCGTGCTCCGCTCTATGCCGGCGAGGTGACTCGTCACGGCGCCCTTGCTGCCGGCAGCGGTGAATTGCTGGCCGTGCTCGCCGGCGTCATCGCCGGTCTGGACGCGTGAAAGCGTTTTCCCGGGCGAGATGAATTCATCTCGCCCTAAAGGTTCCAAAGTCGGCGGCTTTGGTCTAGACCTGTCACAAACTCACGATATGTGAAGGACCGACATGGCCGCGGAAGACGGAAAGAAACAGCTTTTGCATCTGGTGTTCGGTGGCGAACTGAAGAAGCTTGGCGGCACCGAATTCCGCGATCTCGACGGGCTCGACATCGTCGGCATCTATCCCGACTATCAATCCGCGCACACGGCGTGGAAAGCCAAGGCGCAAGCCAGCGTGGACAACGCCCACATGCGTTACTTCGTCGTTCATCTGCACCGGCTGCTGGACCCCGACAACAAGGCTGCCGGTTGACTTCGATGGAGCATGACCTGGCGAAAGGGCCAGCAAGCGATGCCGCGCCCACGGGCAGGGGACGCAGCCGCACGACCAAGGCCTTCTGGCGCAAGATTCGCCAACCGCTGGCGCAGTCGCGATTCGTCAAGAACGCCATCGCCAGCCTGTTCGCCCAGTTCGTCCGCTTCGTGCGCCTCACCAATCGCGTCGTAGAGGGCTCGGCGCGGTTTTCGGGTGGCGCCTATACCGAGTTCGAGCCTGGCATCATAGCCCTGTGGCACGGCCAGCATCTGTTGACGCCGGCCTATTATCCCAAGCGCAAGCCGCTGGTCGCCATGGTTTCGCGCAGCGCCGATGCTGAGCTCAACGCGCTGATGCTGGAGAAATTCGGCATCGAGGCAGTGCGCGGGTCGGGCGGGCGGGAAAATGCCAGGCACCTCGACAAGGGTGGGGCAAAAGCGCTTATCGCCCTGAAAAAGTCGCTCGCCGTCGGCAAGAACGTCGCCATGATCGCAGATATTCCGCACGGCACGCCGCGAGACGCAGGGCTTGGCATCGTTCTCCTGGCTCGCCTCTCGGGCCGGCCGCTTGTGCCTGTCGCCATCACCACCAGCCGTCGCAAGGTGTTGGAGAAGAGCTGGGACAAGACCACCATCAACCTGCCGTTCGGCCGTTCGTCGATCGTCATCGGCCAACCGATCTTCGTGGCGGCCGGCGCCGATGACGCCGAAATGGAGCGCAAGCGCCAGGAAGTGACGACCGCGCTCAATGCCGCGACTGCCGAGGCCTACCGTCTCGTGGATGCTCCGCGATGAGCGGCCGCTGGGCACGGGCCATGCTGTCGGCTTACCGGTTCGCGGGTGCGGCAGCCTATCCGCTGGTCGGGCCCTATGTTGCCTGGCGCACCTCGCGCGGCAAGGAAGACCGCTACCGCCGCCGCGAGCGCTATGGCGTCGCCGGCCGCGCGCGCCCCGACGGGCCGGTGATCTGGATCCACGCGGCGAGCGTCGGCGAGACCATAGCCGTCGTGCCGCTGGTCGAAAGCATTCTCGACTATGGCGTCAACATCGTGCTGACGACCGGCACGGTCACCTCGGCGCAGGTCGCCGACGAGCGTCTCGGTGATCGGATCATCCACCAATATGTACCGCTCGATCTCAAGCCGGCGGTCAGCCGGTTCCTCGATCACTGGCAGCCGGATCTGGCGATCATCGCCGAATCCGAGATCTGGCCGATGACCATCCTCGAGCTTGGCGCGCGCCGCGTGCCGCAGGTGCTGGTCAATGGCAGGCTGTCCGACCGCTCGTTCAAGTCGTGGAAGAAACGCGCCAACATCGCCGAGGCGTTGTTCGAGAACCTGGCTCACGTCGTGGCGCAGTCGGATGTCGATGGCGAGCGGTTTCTGGCGCTCGGCGCCCGGCCGGTCACCGTGTCGGGCAATCTCAAGGTCGATACCTCGCCGCCGCCCGTCGACGAACGGGCGCTGGCGACGCTGCGGCGGCAGATAGGCACGCGCCCGACCTGGGCGGCGATCTCGACCCATGACGGCGAGGAAGTGGTCGCGGCTGAAGTCCACGCGACGCTGCACAAGCGCCACCATGGCCTTCTGACGATCGTCGTTCCGCGTCATCCCGATCGCGGCGAGGCCCTTGCGGCGCAGATTTCCGGCTTGGGCCTGAAGGTCGCGCGGCGCAGCAAGGGCGACAGGATCGCCGCCGACACGGATATATTGCTCGGCGACACGATCGGCGAGATGGGGCTCTATCTCCGGCTGACAGAAATCGCCTTCGTCGGCCGCTCGCTGACCTCCGAGGGTGGCCAGAACCCGCTGGAGCCGGCCATGCTCGACACGGCGGTTCTCGCCGGGCGCAATGTTCAGAATTTTCGCGAGGCCTACCAGCGTCTCCTCGACAGCGGCGGCGCCAAGCTGGTGCGCGATCGCGACATGCTGGCCGGCGCCGTCAATTTCCTCCTGACCAACGAAGTGGCGCGCCACGAGATGATGGCGGCGGGTGTAGCGACCGTCGACGAGATGCGCGGCGCGCTGGCGCGCACGCTGAAATCGCTTGAGCCCTACATCCAGCCGCTGGTCGTCAAGTCGCGCCTGAAGGGCGCGAACGGGCGCTAGCGTGGCCTCCGAAGCACCACCATTCTGGTGGGAAGAGCCGGACTGGCGGGTCTTGGCGCTGTCGCCGCTATCGGCCATCTATGCCGCCGCCGCCGGCCGCGGCATGCGGCGGGCCAAGCGCGAGAAGATCGAAGCACCCGTTCTGTGCATCGGCAATTTCACGGTTGGCGGCACCGGCAAGACACCGGTGGCCATCGCGCTCGCCAAACAGGCCAAGCGCATGCGTCTCAAACCAGGCTTCCTGTCGCGCGGCCATGGCGGCTCCTTCGCCGAGCCGCATGTCGTCGATATCCATCACGACAGCGCCCGGCATGTCGGTGACGAACCGCTGCTGCTCGCCGAACACGCGCCGGTGGCGGTGACGCCGAACCGCGCCGCCGGCGCTCGGCTGCTGCTGGAACGGCATGGCTGCGATTTCCTGATCATGGATGATGGCTTCCAGAGCGCCCGCATCCACATCGATTATGCGCTGGTCGTCGTCGATGCGCGCTATGGGATCGGCAATGGCCGCGTCATTCCGGGCGGGCCGCTCAGGGCCAAAATCGTCGACCAGCTGGTCTTCACCAGCGGGCTGTTGAAAATGGGCGAGGGCACTGCCGCCGACGCCGTGGTCCGCCAGGCGGCACGCGCCGGCCGGCCAATCTTCGAGGCCCATATAGAGCCAAGCAGCAAGGCAGGGCTTGCCGGCAAGCGGTTCCTCGCCTTCGCCGGTATCGGCCATCCCGAGAAATTCTTCGACACGGTGCGCGAAGCCGGCGGCGAACTGGCATTGACGCGGCCGTTTCCGGACCATCATTTCTATGCCGAGGACGAACTTGCCGAGCTGGCGGCGACCGCACGCGCCGAAGGGCTGGTGCTCATCACCACCGCCAAGGACGCCGCCCGGCTACGCCACGGCGCCTCACAGGACTTTCTCGACCGGCTCGAGGTGCTGGAGATCGACACGGTCTTCGAACTCGACCACGTTCCCGAGCGCATCATCGATGAGACGCTCGATGCCTGGCGCCAGCGCAAGCTGAAAGGCTAAAGCAATTCCAGGAAAAGTGTGAAACGGTTTTCCCGGAAAAAGCGCATAGCGCTTTCCCTTGGGAATTGCGTCAAACAAAGAGATAGAGCGGTTCGCCGTTCCGTGAAACGGTGAACTGCTCTAACCGCGCTTACGCAGCTCCGGATGCATCTCGATTTCGCGGCGCAGCGAGGCGGTGGCGCTGATGTAGGGCTCCTGCCTGGCGACGCTCCAGTATTTCAACTCGTCGAGCGGAATGCTTTCGCCTGTCACCGCGCAGCGCACGAACGCGCCGGGACTGGTAACCTGGAAGTCGCCATCCAAATAGCGGATGCGGGCTTCCTTGCCGCCGGGGCCTTCGAAACGGTTCATCATGCGGGGACGCCAGGGTTCATGAGGATTTCTCGCCATAAATTCCCGGCGAGGTCAAGCATGCGACAAGCCTGAGACAATGCTGAACGCTTATTGTGAAGCGGAAAAATGGTGTTGGCAGGCCGCAATGGACATTTCCTCCACTCGTCTTCCCGCGTTGCTCAGGGAAGTGATGACGCCGCAGGCAGTGCCCTCGGGGCAGGCTGATCCAGTCATGGCGGCACTGGTCAAGGCGCTGGTCCAACCGCCGGCACCGTCTCTGCTCGCACAACAGACAGCGCCAGCGCTGTTGACTTTGCCGGCCGCGCCAATGGCCGTCAAATCGCAGCAGATCGCATCGGCTGGCATCGTCGATGCCTATCTTGCCCAACTTGAGACGGGCGAAGAGGCGGCGTTGGCGACCATCGCGGCGAGAAAGGCAAAACCCGAAGCCGAAACACTGCGAGCCTTCTTGCCGCCTTCGACAACAGCCAATGACAATGCCCCTGCCAAGCTGAACTGACCCCCGAAAGTTGGACATCAACCTTCGGGGGTTTTCATGTCCAAACACAGCGAGAGTTTGAAGCGCACTGTTGTT
>NZ_JAMYQH010000056.1:0-16008 GCF_040320765.1 Mesorhizobium sp. M0618
CCTGGTCATCCTCAATGCAAAAGCACGCGATGCGCGCAACGAGTTCGTAATTGCAACTTGACACCCCAGATAGTCGCTCTCCCCCCTCCGGAGGGAGAGGAAAGGAGCCCGGCAGGGCAATGAGGGGCGGCGCCGGCATGATCCGTTTGCGCCCCTACTTGATCGCCGAATCGAACAGATGGGCCTTGATCTTCTCGACATCGAGCGCGGCGAAGCCTTCCGACAGCTTGTATCCGTCGGCATCGGCCTTGACCTTGGCCTTGTCGAAATCATTGGCCGGGCCGATCAGATCGTTGGTGCAGACATCCTCGGCCTTCACCGGAGCGGTGATCTGGCCGATCTTGTGGATCTCGTCGAAGAAGCCCTGCCAGCTCGCCATGTCGTGCGAGCCCCAGCCGCCGCGCTTGTCCATGTCGCCACGGAAGACATTGATCTGCTGCAGGATCGAGGTGGTGCCGAGCTCGGGTCCGAGATTCTTGGCCAGCGTCGGGAACTGCTCGAACACCGCTTCGACGGCGGCCCGTGGATTCTGGTAGCCGAATTCAAGGCCCATCGCCCAGCCGCGCAGGTACTTTTCCAGGAACGCCTTGCGGTCGGGATCCTCGAGATCGGCGGCGCGCACGACGAAGGTGTTGGCCGGCAGCTTGGAATTCTGCACGCCGAGCCAGTATTCGAAGTCGAGCCCCTTGGCGATCCATTCGGCACGCAGCCCTTCCCATGCCAAAGCGGCGTCGCCCTGGCCGCCGGCCAGCGCCGTGCCCCAGGTCGGCCAGCCGGCCTCGACATATTTCACCTTCTTGATGTCGACGCCTTGTGCGGCCAGCAGCGGGTCGGTGATCGACTGCCAGGCGGCGGAGCCGAGCAGGATGGTCTTGCCTTCCAGCTTCTTCAGATCGTTCGACCCCTCGCCCTTGCGGAAGGCGATGCTGAACGTGTCGCGGGCGCCCATGTGGAACACCGACTTCAGCTTCATGCCGTTCTGGATGGCAAAGGAGAACACGCCGGGCGACGGGAAGCCCATATCGGCCTGGCCGACATCGACGAACTTCACCGTCGCGGTACCGTCCGACGGCCCCGGCTGCATGTCGGTGTCCAGCCCGTCGAAATAGCCGGCCTTCTTGGCTGCCCAGTAGGGATAGTCGTCGAGCACTTCGAGGGTGCCGCGCGGCGAGATCCAGGTGAATTTTCCATAAGGTTCGGCCCTGGCCTTTAGGCCAGTGGCGCCAAGCGCCGTCGCGGTCACCAGCCCGGCGCCGGTCACCTGCAGGAAAGTGCGGCGGCTGATCCCCGCCGGGTTGATCGAGTTCTCTTTGGTCATGGCATTCCCCTTTTTTGTTTGATGTCGGTCTCTTGCCGCCCGCCTCCCGGGCGTCGTCTTACCCTTTGTGTTCAAGCCTCCCAGCTCGCCCATTTCTTGCCGATCAGGAAGAACAGCACGTAGATCAGGATGCCGAGCGTCGACAGGATCAGCACCACCGCGAAGAACTGCGGCATCTGGATCATCGACGAATAGGTCGTCAGCCGGTTGCCGAGGCCGAAACCGCCGCCGACCATTTCGGCGCCGACCGCTGTCAGCAGGCCGAAGATGGCGCCAATCATCAGCCCGACCAGGATCATCGGCAGCGCCATCGGCGCGCGGATCTTCCAGAAGATCTGCAAGGTGCTGGCGCCATAGGAGCGCGCCAGCGCGATCTTGGCGCTGTCGACGCGGCGAAAGCCGGTCGCGGCATTGATCATCACCATCGGCCCGGCGGCCAGCGCCACCGCGATGATGCGCGGCGTGTAGCCGAAGCCGAAGCGCAGGATCAGCAGCGGCACCAGCGCCAGCATCGGCGTCGTGACCAAAAGCAAAATGTAGGGCGCGACGATTTTCTCGGCGAACGGAAACTGGGTGATGACGGCGGCTAGAACAAGGCCTATGACGGCGCCGATCGCAAAACCGGACAACAGCTCGACCAGCGTGTAGCCGAGATGCGGCGCGATCAGCGGAAACTCGTCGAACAGCGCATAGGCGATCGAGCTTGGCGGCGGCATGATGTAGAGCGGCACATGAAACAGCCGCAGCGCCAGTTCGATGCCGCCGATGATGATCACCGCCACGGCAAGAATGGCCGCCACCTCCTTGCCCGACTTGATGCCGGGGCCGCTGGCGAAGGCCGACAGATTGGTCAGGCTGACCTCTTGGCCGTCGCCGGACTTGGTTTTCGAGAATTCCGGGATCGTGTCGCTCACGGCCTGATCCTCACGATCTCCGCGCTCGGGCGCTCCGGGGCTTTTGGCCGCGTGCGTTCGCCGACAATGTCCATCTTGATACGGTTGGTGAGGTCGAAGACCTCCTTCGTCGCCATGATCTCCAGCGAGCGTGGCCGGGGAAACGGCACGCGATACTCCTTGGCGACGCGGCCAGGCCGGGCGCTCAGCACCACGACCCGGTCGGAGAGGAAGATCGCTTCCTCGATCGAGTGGGTGATGAAGACGATGGTTGTCTTGGTGTCGAGCCAGATCTCCTCGACCAGACGGTTCATCTCCTCGCGGGTGAAACTGTCGAGCGCGCCGAACGGCTCGTCCATCAGCAGCACCGAGGGTTTAAGCGCCAGCGCCCGCACGATCGCCGCCCGCTGCTGCATGCCGCCCGACAGCTCGCGCGGAAACTTGCCGCCGAAACCGTCGAGCCCGACGCGGTTGAGCAGATGCGCGATCCACGCCCGGTCCGGCTTCTCGCCCTTGATCTCGAAGGGGAAGCGGATGTTGGCGTCGAGATTGCGCCACGGCAAAAGGTTCGCTTCCTGGAAAACGATGCCGATATCGGGATGCGGGCCGGTGATGGTCTTGCCGTCGAGCTGGATTTCACCGCTGGTCAGGCTGTGCAGGCCCGACATCGACCACAAAAGAGTGGTCTTGCCGCACCCGGAAGGACCGACGATCGAAACGATTTCATTGGCGCTGACATCGAGGCTGCAGCGGTCCAGCGCCAGCAGGTCGCCGGAGGCCGTGTGATAGATCTTGGTCGCGGCTTGCACGCCAAGCTTCGGCTTTTTTGCATCGCCCGTGTTCATCTGCCCCCCGGGAAGTTGCGCGATGATCCATTGGCTCATCCCAGCGAAAATCAGTCTGTAACTATCCTACTTTCCTGTCAAGCGCCGGCGATGATAACTGTACCACGAAAATCGGGTGATACACCTATCTGGTTGTTTTAATGGTGTTTTCACGCCCTTGAAATGCATGTTGCTTTCCTACATACTTCTGGACTGACACGGACCGGAGAGGAGAGGAGGAAGGTGAGCTTTACCCAACGACACGCTGCGGTTGCGATGCGGTCGGGCACGTGGAGCCAAGGCGTGCAAACATGCTAAGACGGCAGCCTCGCAACCCAGGGAAAGACCAGGACCCCATGACCGAAGCTGGCAGCCAGGACGAGCCTGTTCCAGACCCCGATACCGAGGGGCGCGATCCTGTCCGGCGCATTCCCGACATCATTTCGCTGGTCAAGGATTCCTACAGCGAATTGCGCCCTGCCGAACGGCGTGTCGCCGACGTCGTGCTCGACGACGTCAAATATGCCGTCGACGCGTCCAACGCCGCCCTTGCCCAGCGCGCCGGGGTCAGCGAACCGACGGTGACCCGGTTCTGCCGCGCCATCGGCTGCGAGGGTGTGCGTGACTTCAAGCTGAAGCTGGCGCAGAGCCTCGTCGTCGGCGCGCTCTATCTGGCCAAGTCGCCCTCCGTCAGCAATGACAATGGCATGCCGTTCTGGAACGCCGTGTTCGGCGAGGCGCGCCGGGCGCTGCAGGAGGCCGAGCGGCAGCTCGACCCGGCGCAGCTGCAGAAAGCCGCCGAGCTGATCGCCAAGGCGCGCCAGGTTACGGTCTTCGGCCTCGGCGGCAGCTCCTCGGCGCTGGCGCAGGAAACCCAATACCGGCTGTTCCGCTACGGCATCACAGTCAGCGCCCAGTGCGACCCCTATCTGATGCGCATGACCGCCTCGACGCTCAAGCCGGGCGATCTGGTGATCGCCATTTCGGCGACGGGACGCACCCGCGAGGTGATCGAGGCCGTCGAACTCGCCAAGCACTACCGCGCCAATGCGATCGCCGTGACCGCGCCCGACACCGAGCTCGCCCGCGCCTGCGACGTCAGGCTGACGGTGGCGGTCCCGGAATACCCTGACACGCTGAAGCCGACGGCCTCGCGCTTCGCCTTCCTGGCGGCGATCGACCTTTTGGCGGTGGCCTCGGCCTACAAGCTCGACGGCTCGGCCCGCGAGACGGTGCGCCGCATCAAATACAACGCCCAGATCCACCGCACCGGCAAGGAGATGGAGCCGCTCGGAGACTAGCTCCCTTCTCCCCGTTCACGGGGAGAAGGTGCCGGCAGGCGGATGAGGGGCGGCGCCGCGTTCGACAATTGAGATTTTTACGCCGTGTGCGGCGTGTTGCAGGAAGAGGGAAAGACATGCTCGAGATAGCCCCATCGAAACAGGCAGCCGCATGGCTCGGGTCCTTTGCCAAGGCACTCGAAGCGGGAGACGCGGCGGCCGCGACCAACCTGTTTGTCGATGACTGCTACTGGCGCGATCTCCTGACCTTCACCTGGAACATCACGACCATGGAAGGCCGCGAGGCGATCGCCGACATGGTGGCGACGACGCTGGCGACGGCCAAGCCCAGGGCATGGCAGCTGATCGGCGAGGCAACTTCGGAGGAGGGCACCATCGAGGCCTGGTTCAGCTTCGAAACCGCGGTGGCGTCAGGCGAAGGCATCATGCGGCTGCGCGACGGCCGCTGCCGGACATTGTTCACGGCGATGACAGACCTGAAAGGGTTCGAGGAGCGCAAGGGCGCAGACCGGCCACTCGGCGTGCGCCACAAGGCCGATCCCCAGCGCGAGACCTGGTCGGAGGCGCGGGCGCGCGAGACGCGCGAGCTAGGCAACGAGGAACAGCCCTACTGCCTGGTCATCGGCGGCGGCCAGGGCGGCATCATGCTGGGGGCGCGGCTGCGCCAGCTCGGCGTGCCGACCATCGTCATCGAGAAAAATGCGCGGCCGGGCGATTCCTGGCGCAACCGCTATCGCACGCTCGTGCTGCACGATCCGGTCTGGTACGACCATCTGCCCTACATCCCCTTCCCCGAAAACTGGCCGGTATTCACGCCCAAGGACAAGATGGGCGACTGGCTGGAAATGTACACGCACGTCATGGAGCTCAATTACTGGGTCGCCACCAAATGCCTCAGCGCGTCCTATGATGAGGCCGAAAAAGTCTGGACCGTGGTCGTCGACCGCGTCGGCCGGCAGATCACGCTGAAGCCCAAGCACATCGTCTTCGCCACCGGCGCCTACGGCCCGCCACGGCGGATCGATCTTCCGGGCGCCGACCGGTTCAAGGGCGAATTGCTGCACTCCAGCCAGTATGCCAGCGGCGAGAAATTCCGGGGCAGACGTGTCGCTGTCATCGGCGCGGCAAGCTCCGGCCACGATGTCTGCGTCGACCTCTGGGAAAGCGGCGCCGAGGTCACCATGATCCAGCGTTCACCGACGACGGTGGTCAAATCGAGCACGCTGATGGAGGTCGGCTTCGAGATCTTCTCGGAAGACGCACTGGCGCGCGGCATCACCACCGAGAAAGCCGACATGATCGTCGCCTCGACACCGTTCGCGCTGGTGCCCAAGGGCCAGCGGGCGCTTTACGAGGTGATCAAGGCGCGCGACGCGGCCTTTTATGACCGCTTGCGCGCCGCCGGCTTCGCCCTCGATTTCGGCGACGACGAGACCGGCCTTCTGATGAAGGCCTACCGCACCGGCTCCGGCTACTATATCGATGTCGGCGCTTCCGACCTGATCATCGACGGCAAGATCGGCATCCGCAGCGGCGTCGCCATCAAATCGCTGACCCCGAGCGGCATCCTGTTCGAGGACGGCAGCGAACTCGCCGCCGACGCCATCATCGCCTGCACCGGCTATCAGTCGATGAACGAGAATGTCGCCGCGATCGTCTCGCGCGAAGTCGCCGACAAGGTCGGCCCGTGCTGGGGTCTCGGCTCGGGCGTCAAGGGCGACCCCGGACCGTGGCAAGGCGAGCTGCGCAACATGTGGAAGCCGACCGCGCAGGAAGCACTGTGGTTCCACGGCGGCAATCTGGCGCTGTCGCGTTTCTATTCGAAATATGTCGCGCTGCAGATCAAGGCGCGGATGGAAGGGATTGAGACGCCGGTTTACGGGGCACCGAGCAATTCAAGCAACGAGCGTCCTATGGATTCGTCATCCTAGGGCGAAGCAAGGAGCGAAGCGACGCGGCGCAGACCCTAGGATCCATGCCGCGCCATTCGTGCACGCGAAAGCGGACCAGAATCGGCTTTCAATGCACCAACGGCGATGAAGGGCCTATCGAACAACCATCCTGATCCGTCGCATTCTTCGGCAATGGTCACGGCATGGATCCTCGGGTCTGCGCGTCCGCTTCGCTTCCGCTCCGCCCGTGGATGACGAAGTCGCGCAGAACTTTCACTCATGCCGGTGCCCAAAGTGCCTCGCCGCCACCTCGACATGCGTATGCGACGCCTGCGCCACGAAACGCTCGGTCTCGTTGTGATCAGCCGCCTCGTTCGGCCACCAGGTGCCGCCGATAACGATGCCTTCCGACACCAGCCTCTGGTCGGCGACCAATGACGCGCCGACCGCATCGACAAAGGTGAAGCGGCCCGGGCGCTGCCGGAGCACGGCGACATCGCCGACGGTGCCCACCGCCAGCGTGCCGAGATCAGGCCGCGCGATCGCCCTCGCCGGCGCTTGCGTGGCGGCGCGCAGGACCTCGACCAGCGGCATGCCGAGCGCCAGCAGCTTCGACATGCAGACCAGGATGTCGAAGGCCGGCCCATCGACGCAGTAGAGATGCACGTCGCTCGAGATCACGTCCGGGGCCAGCCCTTCCTCAAGCATGGCGCGGGCGACGGCGAAATCGAACGAGCCCATGCCGTGGCCGATGTCGAAGATGACGCCGCGCTCGCGCGCCAGCCGCATGTCGGGCCGCACCGCGCCGGAGGCGAACACCGGCGCATTGGGAAACGGCCGGAAGCAGTGGGTGAGGATGTCACCCTTGCGCAGGCGCGGCAGCACTTCCGAGCGGCCGGGCGGCGGCTCGTCGATATGCGCCATCAGCGGCAGGCCGGCCTGGTCGGCGGCCTCCAGCGCCAGATCCACCGGGGCGATGCCGCTGGTGCCGCCGGCATGCTTGCCGGAACGGACTTTTACGCCGACCACGACATCGCGGTGTTCACGCACCGCCGCCACCACCTCGCGCGGCTCGCACAGCCTGAGGTCGCTGCACTCGCCGACCGACACCGTCTGCGAGAAGCCGAAAATGCCGGCAAAGGAAATGTTGACATAGGCCAGGATGCGGACCTTCGACCGCTCCATGACATGGCGGCGGAAGCCGAGGAAATTGCCGGCTCCCGCACTGCCTGCATCGATGAAGGTCGTGGTGCCGCTCTTGGCGGCCAGCCGATCGGCATCGACGCCAAGCGACGTGCCGCCCCAATAGACGTGGCTGTGCAGGTCGACCAGGCCAGGCGTGACGATGCAGCCGCCGGCATCGACGATCCGCGCGGCGCTGTCCGCCGGGATATCGGCGTCGACCGCGGCAACGCGGCCATTGGCGACGGCGACATCACGCAGCGCGTCGATGCCGGCGGCCGGATCGATCAGCCGTCCGCCCTTCAGCAGGAGGTCGAATTGCATTGGGGTCACCTCCGCTTCGTTGCTTTGCCTACAGCGGCCGGTAGGCGACCGCCTCGACCTCGATCTTGATATCGATCATCAGCCGCGATTCGACCGTGGTGCGGGCCGGCGGGTCTTTGGGGAAATGCCGGGCATAGACCGCGTTGAAGGCGCCGAAATCGCGCGCATCTTCCAGCCAGACCGTGGTCTTCACCACATCGTCCATTGTGCAGCCGGCCAGCGCGAGCGCGGCCTTGATGTTGGCGAGCACCTGCTCGGTCTGTTCCGATATGCCGCCTTTGACCACGATGCCGTCGCTTCCGACGGGAACCTGGCCCGAGACATAGACGAGATCGCCGGCCCGCACGGCTGGCGACAACGGCACATGCGATGTTCCAAAACACTTTTTCGGCAAGGGACAAGCCTCCTCTGATGACAGGACGGGGTGCCATGGCAGCGCCCGCCTGCGTCGACATTTACCCCGATCGGGACGATCCTCATAGGGGCCTTGTTGGAAAGCAACATTCTTCGGAATCCATGTTGCTTTATTACAGAGGCGCTTGCATCGTGCGCGCTGTCGGGCTGCCCTGCAGCCGCAACGCACAGACGCATTTGCCGGACCGGAGACAGCAGCAATGACCTACGACAAGAACCCGTTTTCATCAGGCGATGCCGATCGCCACGCGCTCTGGGAAATGCTGGTGCGGCGCGACATCGACGCCTTCATCGGCCAGGACTGGGCCATGGTCGAGGATGATTTCGTCGCCGAGAGCTTCTTCGGCATGCATGCGCATTTCCTCAGCAATGCCGACGCCTGGCGGCTGCAGTTTCCAAGGCTCGACGTCTATCGCGACGAATGGCTGCGCCAGGCCAAAGAGACGGCGGCGACCAAATTCGCCGAGCCGCTGCGCGAGGCGCTGTTTCGCGTCACCAACATGCGCGACATCGATGTCGACGGCGACCGCGCCGTGCTGCACAAGAAATTCGACGGCTCGGTTGCCAAGGCGGACGGCAGCGTCGACCGCTTGAAATGGCAGACGCTGTATTTCTGCAGCAAGGTCGGCGGCAGCTGGAAGATCGCCGGCTTCGTCGGCTACATGCCGCATCCGCTCGGCAGCTAGAACCACCGATCGCCAGAGCGCAAGATGGGCCGAACGTGCGGGGCCCGGCATCGCGCCCGCCATCAGCGCGCCGTTGAGCAGCAATGGCGGATGCAAGGCGCCGCATTCCATCAAACGCACCGCCAGGCATTCCCAATGTCTTTTGCGCGCCATTCTTACGAATTTGTATGCCGCCGGACAGGCCGGTGTGAACTCGTTTGCTTACGATGCGCGGGGTGGATCGCCACCGCCCCGCCGCAACCGTCGACCTCTGGACTTCAGCCATGCTCGCGCCCAACAGGCAACAACCCGCCGCACCGAGCCACAGCAGGGTTCCCGAGGTCACCCTCGACTTCTGGCTGGTCAAGCTGATGGCGGTCACCACCGGCGAGACCGCGGCGGATTATCTTGCCGACACAATCGGGCTTGGGCTGACCGCCACCTCGCTGATCATGACCGGCGTCCTGACCACGGCCCTTGTCCTGCAGTTTACGCGGAAACGCTATGTGCCGTGGGCTTATTGGCCGGCGGTGGTGCTGATCAGCATCGTCGGCACGCTGGTGACGGACAGCCTCGTCGACAGTTTCGGCGTGCGCCTGCAGACGGCAACCATCGCCTTCTCGGTCGCGCTCGCTGCGACATTCGCGGTCTGGTACGCCAGCGAAAGGACGCTGTCGATCCACACCATCTTCACCACCAGGCGCGAGATCTTCTACTGGCTGGCGATCCTGCTGACCTTCGCGCTCGGCACCGCCGCCGGCGACCTCGTCGCCGAAAGCTTCGACATGGGCTATCTCACATCGGGGCTGCTGTTCGGCGGCGTCATCGCGCTGATAGCGCTCGCCTACTGGCTGCTCAGTCTCGACGGCATCCAAGCCTTCTGGCTCGCCTATATCCTGACGCGGCCGCTCGGCGCTTCCTTCGGCGACCTGCTGTCGCGGTCGGCCAGGCATGGCGGCCTGGGTCTCGGCACCATCTTCACCAGCCTGCTCTTCCTCGGCTGTATCATTGCGCTCGTCCTGCACATGACCCTGAAGGGCGACGAGGCCGATGAGATCCTCCTGGAATCGGATTGACCTCAGCGTGTGCGTGCGCTGACCAAGTGCAGAGCAGAATGGAAGTTTTCTTCAGTAGCGATCCTTCACACCCCCCTCTGGCCTGCCGGCCATCTCCCTCGCAAGGGGGGAGATTGACTGTACCTCCGCTTTCGCCAATCCTCGAATGTTGCAAGAGTTGCAAGAGGGGTGGGGGGATCGAAGCTGCCGATCTCCCCCCTTGCGGGGGAGATGCCCGGAAGGGCAGAGGGGGGTGCTGTCCCGCGGGCGTCGGGTTCCGCATCGCTACGCGGCTCGGAGATGTCACGGCATCCCAAGGACGAAGCCAGGAAAGCTTCCGCCAATCGCGAATGTATGACGAAAGCGCCACCATACCTGCGCGTCGTGACATCCTAGGAACAAGCCCGTGCCGGTGATAGCCTCTCCATCTCGGCAACGGACCGGACCTTTCATGCGACTGCTTCTCGTCGAGGACGACCACAGGACGGCCGACTATATCGTCAGGGGACTGACCGAAGCCGGCCATGTCTGCGACCTGCTGCGCAACGGACATGACGCGCTGTTCGCGGCGACCCGGGGCAATTACGACGTGATCATCGCCGATCGGATGATCCCCGGTCTCGACGGCCTGTCGATGGTCAAGGCGGTGCGCGCCGCGGGCGTACGGACGCCGGCGATCTTTCTCACCTCGGTCGGCGGCATCGACGACCGCGTCGAGGGGCTCGAGGCCGGCGGCGACGACTATCTGGTCAAGCCCTTCGCCTTTTCCGAACTTCTCGCCCGCATCAACGCGCTTGGCCGGCGGCCAGCGGCGCAGGAGCAGAAAACCGTCCTGCGGGTCGCCGACCTCGAAATGGACTTGATCATGCGGCGGGTCACCAGGCAGCGCCAGCCGATCGACCTGCAGCCGCGGGAATTCAGCCTGCTGGAAGTGCTGATGCGCGGCGAAGGCCGTGTCATCACCCGCACCATGCTTCTGGAGCGCGTCTGGGATTTTCATTTCGATCCCAGGACCAGCGTCGTCGAGACCCATATCAGCCGGCTGCGGGCCAAGGTCGACAAGCCCTTCGAAACCCAGCTCATCCACACCGTCCGCAACACCGGCTACAGCCTGCACGCGCCGTCATGACCGGAACATGGTCCCGCCTGCTGCGCAGCACGCCGTTCCGGCTGGCCCTGACCTTCGCCTTCCTGTTCGTGCTGGCCTTCGTCCTGTCTGGCGCCATCGTCTACCAGATGATGAGCGCCGATCTTGCCGAGCGGCTCGACGACACCATCAAGGAGACCTACGCGGTCGTCGCCGCGACCTATGCCGAGAACGATCTCAAGGAGCTGGTTGAGACCGTCGGCAGCCACTCCCTGCGCAGCCTCAAGAAGGAGCAGCTGTTTTCGCTGACCGACGCGACGGGCAATCGCCTGGCCGGCAACTTCACCGCGGCAGGGCTTCCCGACGGCTTCTCGATGTTCGACACCGAAATGCCCGGCGTGCCGCCCGGCGCCGAGTACCGCGCCTATTCCGGCCCGGTCGGCGGCAACACCTTGACCGTCGCCTTCAGCCTTTCCGAGACGGAGGAGCTGGAGAGGATCGTGCTGATGAGCTTTGGCTGGGGAACCCTGATCATCACCGGGCTGGCGGTCGCCGGCGGCGCCCTGCTGGCTTCGCGAGTCCAGCGCCGTCTCGACGGCATCGCCGCCACCATGGTGGATGTCTCGCATGGACGGCTGGACACCCGCATTCCGCTGACCGGCAAGGGCGACGACATCGACATCGTCTCCAGCCAGGTCAATGCCGCGCTCGATCGCCTGTCGGCACTGGTCGAAGGCATGAAACAGGTCAGCGCCAACATCGCCCACGATCTGAAGACGCCCCTCAACCGGTTGCAGATGATCCTCGACACCGCATCGGAAAAGAATCTGTCGGGCCAGAAGATCGCGGCTGAACTGGCCGAGGCGCATGCCGAGAGCCTGCAGATCAACGAGACCTTCGATGCGCTGCTGCGTATCGCGCAGATCGAGGCCGGCGCCCGCCGGGCGCGGTTCAGCGATGTCGATCTGGGCGAGGTGTTGCAAACCATCGCCGAGATCTATGCCGACGTGGCCGAGGACGACGGAAAGTCGCTGTCGTTGGCGCAATCACAGGAAACGACGGACCTGATCCATGGCGATCGCGAGCTGTTGACGCAGATGTTCGCCAATCTGGTCGAGAACGCGCTACGCCATTGTCCATCGGGCACGACGATAAAGCTGTCGGCGACGCGCCAGGGCGAACGCGTCGTTGCCGGTGTCGCCGACAACGGTCCCGGCATTCCGGCGGAAGAGCGCGAGAAAGTGTTCCAGAGGCTTTACCGGCTGGACCACAGCCGCTCGACGCCGGGCAGCGGGCTGGGTCTCAGCCTTGTCAGGGCCATCGCCGACCTGCATGGCGCATCGATTACGCTTGAGGATTGTCGGCCTGGCCTTGAGGTGGCGGTGAGCTTTCCGCCGGCGCTGGATTGGTAGGCGAAATGAACCATTCGTCCAATGCCTGAGGTAAGGAAATTGGCGAAAGCCGAAGTGACGGCCAATCTCCCCCCTTGCGGGGGAGATGCCTGGCAAGGCAGAGGGGGGTGCTGTCCCGCCGACCTGTCGATCTGTCACACGGCGCAGATGGCCGAGGCTAGCGCCTGAGCACCCCCCTCTGGCCTGCCGGCCATCTCCCCCGCAAGGGGGGAGATTGGCAGCGTCGACCCTCACCGATCAATCCGCGTCGACAGGATGATCGACGACAAAGTCCGTTCGACTCCGTCCATGGCGCCGATCTGGTCGAGCAGCATGTCGAGGTCGCGGATCGACGGCGCGTCGACGATGACGATCATGTCGAAATTGCCGCTGACCGAATGCAGCGTCCTGACCGTCGCCAGGCCGCGCAGGGCGCGCACCACCTTGTCGGCGAGCTTGGGCGTCACGGTGAGCAGCACATGTGCCCGCACCAGCCCCTGCTCGTAGTCCGGCGCCAGCCGCACGCCATAGCCTGATATGATGCCGCGCTGCTCCAGCCGTTCGATCCGGCTCTGTACCGTGGTCCGCGAGACGCCAAGCCGCCGCGCCAGCTCGGCGGTCGAGGCGCGCGCATTCTCGCGCAGCAGGGAAAGCAGGGCTTGTTCGGCGTCACTGAGCATTTCGACGATTCTTCTCGGCAGACTAGCCAATAGATGGTTTCGTTTCGAACAAAACCACGCTTCCATTCGACGGGCAAGCTGCGAATCTGGGCTTACAATCAGTGAGGGATCGGTCATGAAGAAAATTGTCGTTGTCGGCGCCGGAAAGATCGGCTCGACCATTGCCGAGATGCTCGCCGCCACGGGGGATTATCAGGTCACGCTCGTCGACCGCTCGGCAGCACAGCTCGCTTCCGCCGAACTGCCGGCCACGGTCGCGACGCTGGAGCTCGACATCGAGGCATCCGGCACGCTGGAAGCCGCCCTCGCCGGCAAATTCGCGGTGCTCAGCGCCGCTCCCTTCCATCTGACCACCCGCATCGCCGAGGCAGCGGCCAGTGCCGGCGTGCACTATCTCGACCTGACCGAGGATGTCGTCTCGACCCGCCGCGTCAAGGAATTGGCGCGCTCCGGCAGAAACGCCTTCATTCCGCAATGCGGCCTGGCGCCGGGCTTCATCTCGATCGTCGCCAACGATCTCGCCAGCCGATTCGACACGCTCGAAAGCGTGCGCATGCGCGTCGGCGCTTTGCCGCAATACCCGTCCAATGCGTTGAACTACAATCTGACCTGGAGCACCGACGGCGTCATCAACGAATATTGCGAGCCCTGCGAGGCGATCGTCGAGGGCGAACTGGTCGAGGTGCCGCCGCTGGAGGAGCGCGAGGAATTCTCACTCGACGGCGTCACTTACGAAGCCTTCAACACCTCCGGTGGGCTTGGCACGCTGGCCGAGACGCTGAAGGGCAAGGTGCGCACGCTGAACTACCGCACCATCCGCTACCCCGGCCACGCCGCGATCATGAAGGCGCTGCTCAACGACCTTGGCCTGCGCCACCGCCGCGACGTGCTGAAGGACATTTTCGAGAGCGCCCTGCCGGCGACGCTGCAGGATGTGGTCATCGTCTTCGTCACCGTCTCGGGCCGCAAGAACGGCCGCCTGCTGCAGGAGACCTACGCCAACAAGATCTACTCGAAGCGTGTCGGCGACACGGTGCGCAGCGCCATCCAGATCACCACCGCATCCGGCATCTGCGCCGTGCTCGACATGCTGGCCGACGGCAGCCTGCCGGCGACCGGCTTCGTCAAGCAGGAAGACATCGCGCTCGACGCATTCCTAGCCAACCGCTTCGGCCGCGCCTATGCCCAGCACGAGATGGTGAGCCGGCTGGCGAGCTGAAGTTCTTCACCCTCCCCCTTGTGGGGAGGGTCGGCTCGCATGCGTAGCGAAGCGTAGACTGCGAGACGGGGTGGGGTGAGCGCTGACGGTCGGCGAGGACCCCACCCCGCTCCGCTTCGCGGATCGACCCTCCCCACAAGGGGGAGGGTAAGCATCCTCAAATATGCAGCGCGTGCCCCAGCGCCTTGAGCGCCGCTTCCTGGAACCCTTCGCCCTGCGTCGGATGCGCATGGATCGTGCCGGCAATGTCCTCCAGCCGCGCGCCCATCTCCAGCGCCAGCCCGAATGACGCCGCCAGTTCCGACACACCTTTCCCGACCGCCTGGATGCCAAGCACCAGATGGTTGTCGGCCCGCGCCACCACGCGGACGAAGCCGTCTTCGCCCAGCTTCGTCATCGCCCGGCCATTGGCGGCGAACGGGAACATGCCGATCTTGATCTCGCCGCCCAGAGCCCTGGCCTCTTCCGGTGAAAGACCAGCGGTGACGAGTTCCGGATCGGTGAAGCAAACGGCGGGAATGGCGCGCTTGTCCCAGTTGCGCTTGTGACCGGCGATGATCTCGGCGACCATCTCGCCCTGGGCCATCGCCCGGTGCGCCAGCATCGGCTCACCGGTGACGTCACCGATGGCAAAGATGCCGCGCATCGAGGTGCGGCACTGCTCGTCGATGCGGATGAATTTTCCAGCCATATCAAGGTCGATCTGGTCGAGCCCCCAGCCTTCGGTCACCGGCTTGCGGCCGACCGTCACCAGGATCTTGTCGGCGGCGACCTTGGCGCTCTTGCCGTCCGATGTCTCGATCAGCAGCGCGTCGCCCTTGGTTGAAAGCCCCTTGGCCTTGGCACCCAGCATCACCTCGATGCCGAGTGCGTTGAGCCGCTTGACGACCGGCCGGGTCAGCTCCGCGTCGTATTGCGCCAGCACCCGCGGCAGGGCTTCCACAACGGTCACTTTGGCGCCCATCTTGGCGAAGGCCATGCCGAGTTCCAGTCCGATATAGCCGCCACCAACGACGGCAAGTTTTTTTGGCACCTCACCGAGTGCCAGCGCCTCGGTTGAGGAAATCACCGGACCGCCAAAGGGCAGGAACGGCAGTTCGACCGGCGTCGAGCCGGTGGCGATGACGATCGCCTCGGCGCGGATCACTTGGCTTCCCGTCTCGGTCTCGACCTCCACAGTCTTGCCGTCGCGAAAGCTCGCCCAGCCATGCACGGTCTTGACTCCTGCCTTCTTGAGCAGGCCGGCGACGCCGCTGTTGAGCCGGCTCACGATGCCGTCCTTCCAAGTGATCGTCTTAGCCAGGTCGAGCGTCGGTGCGGTGAGCGAAATGCCAAGCGGGCTCTTGCCGCCCGCCATGTGTGAGACCCTCTCGAACTCTTCCGCCGCATGGATCAGCGCCTTGGACGGGATACAGCCGACATTGAGACAGGTGCCGCCTGGTTTGCCCGACTCGACGATCACCGTGTCGACGCCGAGCTGCCCGGCACGGATGGCGCAGACATAGCCACCGGGACCCGCGCCGATGACCAGCAGCTTGCAGGAGATTTCTTTCATGGGGATACGCTCTTTTTGGTGAGGAAGGCCCCCTCATCCGGCCGCTTCGCGGCCACCTTCTCCCCGCTGGGGAGAAGAGACTGGCGCCTGCGCTGACGACCTCCTCTCCCCTCGGGGAGAGGTGGGGTTGGCCCGCCTTGGCGGTTCGATGGGGCTGGCCAGGCGGGGGGGGGGGGCGTGGCGCGCCGCCGCCGAACCCGCCAGGCAC
>NZ_JAMYQH010000057.1:0-15675 GCF_040320765.1 Mesorhizobium sp. M0618
CTCGTCGAAACAATCGAGGCAGCCGAATGCAAGAACTACTTCGAAAACGCCGGATACGCTTCCGTCAAAACGTGAAAGGCTCTAGTTGGGTCAAATCTTTGCGTTGATCATTTGCGGCTTGAGATGCAGTGCGCTCCAGGATCGTCAACCGGAAATCAGGCTGGGAGCCGCCACATTCGTACACGACCTGCACCACGCAATTCCGTTTCCTCAAGTGGGTCGCAAGCAAATTTTGGCCCAAGCAGTTGGCGCGTTGCATCGGAGATACGGATTTCACCGGGCTCCGCGGACGTTTGAATACGTGAGGCGAGATTAACGGTCTCGCCCCACAGGTCATAGGCGAACCGCCTTTTGCCTATGACGCCAGCGACGATCGGTCCCGAGTGAATTCCAATTCTCAGCCTTATCGGTTCTCCTGCGAAGAGTTCGCGCTTGACCGCCTTGCGCAGTTCAACTGCATAGTGCGTGAGGGCTCGTGCATGATCGGATCGCGCGGTGGGCAGGCCAGCGACCACCATGACACAATCGCCGATAGTCTTGATCTTTTCGCAGCCGTGTCGTTCCGAGAGCCTATCCGCCGCCTTGAAGAAGTAATTCAAGATAGCGAGCGTAGTCACCGCTCCGACGCTGCGCGCTCTTTCGGTAAAACCGACGATGTCGGCAAAAAGCACACTCACCTCCGCGTGGTTGTCGGCAATTTTCTTTTGCGCTTTCAACCGCTCCGCGATCGACGCCGGAAGAATGTTGAGGAGCAGGGATTCCGCGCGCTGGTATTCACGCGACAATCCCTCCTGACTCTTCCTCAACGCCTCATTGGCCGAATGTAACTTCTCGTTGAGTTGGCGCTCCCTCTCTTGCAGAAGAGTCATTTCATAAGCCTTCTGTTGAAGCCGCTGCTTGTTGTCGCGTTCGGCAGTGGCATCAAGAAAGAGCAGCCACACGCAGTCATCATCAGCAAAAAGATGAAGGTCCGCGACACGCCCGCTGGGCAGTTCGACCATAGGCATATGAAATGGAAGCTCCGGGCAAGGCAGCAAACCTTCCATGAATTCAAGCTGGTCGGCTACAGGCTTACCGATGCGAAGGCATGAGAGCCCGTAATGTTCAACGTTACCGCCCTTCGCCGCTGTCCGCAGCTGGGCGTCAATTTTCACATACGCAATAGCACGCTCGTTGTAGAAGAAATCGTAAATCCAGCTTCCGACCTCTCTTGGCAATCTTTGCATGGTCTATTTGGTGACCATCGAAGCGAGTTTAAGAAACGCATCATCGACATGCTCACCCGAGAGCGCACTTGTCAGATAGACTTGCCATCCGCGTTGCCTCAGTTCGTCAATTTCTCTATCTGGTATTACCCACCGATCGGCCAGATCTGATTTGTTGAAAAGCAGTACGAACGGCATAGCACCGAATTCAGCCTCGACCCGCTCGCGCAGCGTGAGTGCAGCGGTAAGGGTAGCGGCGCGGGTTCCATCGACGACAAGCACGAGGCCTGTCGCACCTCGCACATGGCTGACGCGGAATGAGCCGATATCATCTTCGCCGGCCAAATCCCATAAAATCAGATCCACTGTTTTGTCCGGGAGTGCGACACTCTTTTTGTCGATTTTCACTCCCACCGTGGTCAAGTAGGTCTCTGAAAAGATGCTTTTCACAAACCTGCGAACCAGGCTCGTCTTTCCAACAGAGAACCCGCCCAACATACAGATCTTTTTTTGCAACATCTTGGGCTCCGACCTAGTCCAAGTTTACCGTAACGGAAACCCGGCGATTGGTGGAGCTACCAGCCTGACTATTTTCAGGCACCGCCGGTTCAAAGGTGCCCGCGCCCCGAACCAGCAGCAGTTCCGGGGCGACGCCGCGCTTGTTGAGAAGCGCACGAACTGTCTCGGCACGGGCGGCGCTGATCGACGCGTTGGCCGTCTCACGGCCCGTGGTGTCCGAATGGCCGGTCAACATGAACCGCGCAGTTACGCCTGACTTGCGGGCATTTTGGGCGAATTCCTTTATTTGATCCGCCAATCTGTCGAGAACCGGCGTCTGCTCTGGTCCCGGCACAACTTTGCCGGAAGAGAAGAAAATGTCGGTCGTCTGGATAGACTCTCTCAAATGATTGAGCTCTGCAAGGTCCAGCTCACGCAGTTGCGAGACATCCAGAACCACTCCGTCCGCCGAAAGTTGTTCAGCGGCGGCCTGCGCCCGGTTGATCCAGGCGGCAGGAGCCTCGCCCACGACAACGATGCGACCCTGGATGATCGAAAGTCGGACCGATTTCGGCGGCGTCAGCGACGCCGTCAGCCGCTTCACCACAAACTTCGGATCAAGGCTCTGGTAGAATTGCCACTGTGAATGAACGCGGGCAGGATCGACCTCCGTTCCGGACAGCAGAGCTTGCGGGTCGGCGGCAAGCGGGTCTCGCAGGCCGGAAATATAGAAATGTCCACCCCTGGTCGATTGTTGGGCGACGACAATTCCCGGTTGGGCCTCAAGTCGCGACACATAATACTGCCAGTGCTCCGCCGCGCGTGCTTCGGGGCTCACATCACGAACCTTGGAAATGTCGAATTCCGGTCCACCTGCCGAAAGCTGTCGGGCCGCTGCGCGCGCCCGATCTATCCAGGTGTCGGGAGCCTCGCCCTCGGCAATGATGCGATTATTGACGATCGAAAGTCGTACTGTATCCGGTGGATACAGCGACGCCGTCAGCCGTTTCAACACGAACTCCGGCTCAAGGCTCTGATAGAATTGCCATTGTGAATGAACCCGGGCGGGATCGACCTGCGTTCCAGACAACAGCGACTGCGGGTCGTCGGCAAGCGGGTCTCTCAGGCCGGCAATATAGAATCGGCCATCGCGTATTTTTTGTTGTGCAACGATGATGCCCGGCTGGGCCTCCAGTCGCGACACGTAGGCCTGCCAGCGCTTCGCCTCGAGTACTTCGGGGCTTACGTCACGAACCTTGGAGATGTCGAATTCCGGTCCGCCTGCCGAAAGCTGTCGGGCCGCTGCACGCGCCCGATCTATCCAGGTGTCGGGAGCCTCACCCTCGGCAACGATGCGCTCATTGTCGATTGATAGTCGTACTGAATCCGGCGGAGCCAGCGACGCCTTCAGCCGCTTCAGCACGAACTCCGGTTGAAGGCTCTGATAGAATTGCCACTGCGAATGAACCCGGGCGGGATCGACCTGCGTTCCAGACAACAGCGACTGTGGGTCGGCGGCAAGCGGGTCTCTTAGGCCGGCAATATAGAATTGGCCGTCGCGCGCCTGTTGTTCGGCAACGATGATGCCCGGCTGGGCCTCCAGTCGCGACACGTAGGCCTGCCAGCGCGACACATAAGCCTGCCAGCGCTGCCCGGATTGCCAGGAAAGAAAGAACCAACCGCCTGCCAGAATCAAAAACAGCAGGGCCACGGCGGCCACCAGCCACGGAAATCCCTCGTTTGATTCCTCCTGCTTCTGCTCCACGCAGGTCCGCAATTGCGCCTCTACCCCGGCCAACTGCGAACTGTCGCCGTCAAACTCTACTAAAGCCTGTGAGCATTCCTCATGGATGCGAAGCAATACATCGCGAACTATTTCATGCAATTCCTCTGGCGGATTTCCCCGGATCACCGAAACCAGGGTCGCAAACGGTCCAACTTCCGACCAGAGACGAAGGTCGCCAAAACGGATAGTGTCCAGGCCGCTCTGCTCTCTCTCGTTGAATGAATCTTTCACAAAATCTTGAATTGCACTAAGCATCGACGAAATCAGCTGGGGATCTTCGCTCGTCGCATTGTCGGCAGCTACATGCGCTATCAAAAGCCCGGAATTACGATTAATGAGAAAGGCATGCTCTACACGATAGATAAGAGAATGCTTTAGGACAACTTCCGAGAAGCTCGCACCTGTCCTCCAAGCTTCAAATCTCCACTTGAGCCCATGCCAGGTAAATATATGTCTTAAAGTTTCATTCAGTGACTGAAATGTCTGGTCGATCTTTTCCCCGATCGACTTGCGGATTGCCGGCAGAAACACCGGGTATAATATATCCGTCAGCGTGCGCGGGCTCTTCTGGATTGACCGTTGCACAGCCCGTTCGACAGCTGGCGCAAGCGCCTCGCCGAGCTGCGCATGAGTCGCTCGCGCGACCGCAATGGGAAGAACATCGCCCACCGCTGCCGCAAGCTGCTCGGGTTCGTCCAGCAGATGCGTAACTCGTGAAAGCTCCGAAATTTCGCGGCTGACCAGCAACTGGCGCAGCGTTTCCATGCGAGGATCGGCGGTTGGAACTCCGTCGAAACGCGCACGATAGTCCGGATCAACGTTCCGGGCAATTTCGACCAAAAGACGAGCCAGAGCCTCGCGATCAATTTCTGTATCGTTCGAGGCTGTTCTTTGTGGAAGACTGATTGGGTCGACGGTTGACGTCAAGGTCCCATCAACTCACTTTCCAGCTACGATCCGAGTTGCCCTTGCTGCCGACGGGATCCTGATTCAGACATTTCGCAACCTCTACAAACAGGCCAGCCAAAAGATTTCGGTCGGTCTTAACGTTGCTGAGATCGGCAAACATTTTCTCTATCAGCATCTGAACGCCTTCATTCTTCTGCTTAATTTCCTCACGCAACAAATGATCGTTTCGATTTATCCGGTCCGAAACGTCCCGCTCAAGCGCGCTCAATTGATCCGACAACGCACGCACCTGCTTTTCAAGTGCCTGGTTTTGCTCGCGAAGATTCCGGTCAATCTCCTTGTCGGCATCGGCTCGTGAGTCTTTTTCGTTCCGCAATTGCGCCGCGAGCGAATCGATCTGCTTCTTTGCATTTGACTCGTACATCTCAAGATTGCGCTTGGCTTCGGATTCGACATCCTTGAAGCGCTGCAACACCCGTTCTTCAAGCTTGGAAAAACGGCGGTCATAGTCCTGCATCTGGTTGCCGAACAGCAGATCGCGTATCTTGTCGACACCTACGGCGTCGCCGGCGCCCCCGTTTTCGCGAACCTGGGCCGCCATGAAGTTCAGCCCGCTTCCGTCTGCATTACCAATCAAATTTGCGTCCGCTTTGTTTGCGGAGGAAACGGCACTCGAAGTACTCGAAGATTCCTTGGCCATCCTTATACCCCTCTATTTGAACCACCTGCCACAGCGCAGAGACCCATAAACAGGTGAAGATGCCAGCAAAATCCGCGACCTGCAAGCCGGAATCTTCTTGGCGCAAACCAATTTGCGTGCTCTTTTTACACCTCTTGGACCGGCCGAAAAAGCACCAGTACCGCTAGGTGTTGCTCTCGCCCCTCTCTGTGATAGCAACCATAGCCGTTTAATCTAATTGGTTATCGAGCGAAATCTACTATGAAGCCGAGTGATACAGTGGCATTATGTATATCTATTTAGACAGACGTAAGTAATGAGTTTTCATTAGAAATTGCTAAAATAGCTGTTCCAGTGAGCAGCATATTGGCTCTCGCTCCGCTATATACTGCCACCATCAGCTTCCGGCGCGATCTCAACAGTAGAAGGAGAATCTTCTTCTTACACGAGGAATCGCCGATCAAGAATGCAGCCCGGAATCGAGGTGTTTCGGTCGATAGGAGAGAGCAATAGGTCCCAATAGCTGGCAGTCATTCAACCAAAGCTTCAGTGGGCTTGCATTGCTGCGTCGTCGATTGCAAAGGACGGCAGTTTGCCATAGCCAGGTGCCAGGGACCGCAGCTTGTGGTCATGGTGCCGATTTCAGGGATCGACATGAGTATGCGGCATGCTTGGTTTTGACGTGCATCTGCGACAGCCGGCGTCCGATCTCGGCGGCACGGATGAAATGCTGCGCCAGGCTTCTAATGTCGCTAGCACGACAGGAGCAAGCTCGCACTGCAGCCAAATGGCGGCGCGACGGCTCGGAAGAGTTTACGGGAGACTGTTTGGACGCAGCATCCTCGATGACCGTTTCCTTTGGCGGGGAAATCGCCGGCTATGTCTTGGGGCTCTTGTACCTTCGAACCAGGCGTGGGTAAGACGGCATGGCGCATAATCCATTGGTTTCAATCGTGGTTCCTGCGTACAACGCAGAGGTGACGCTGGCGCGCGCACTCGATTGCCTCCTCGATCAGGAAATCGTGGATTGGGAGGCGATCATCGTCGACGACGCCTCCGCGGACCGCACCCCCGCGATCATTGCCAGTTATGTGGAACAAGATTCCCGATTTCGGACGTTGAATTCTTGCGCCCGTGGCCCCGCCGGCGCGCGCAATAGCGGGATTTCGACGGCGCGGGGCCACTGGCTCATGTTTCTGGATGCGCACGATTGGGTAGACGCCAGCTTCCTCGCGAAAATGCTAGCCGCACTGGAGGCTGCGCCCGATTCAGTGGCCGCCTATTGCGGCTCCCAATGCGTGATGCCCGATGGCGAACTTATCTGGTTGAGCATCTCGTCAGAGGTTGCGATCCAGCCCTTTGAAACATTTGCCCGCCGGTGTGCCATCGCCACCCACGCGCTGCTGCTCGACCGGGAGACAATCGTCGAGTTGGGCGGTTTCGATGTGTCGCTGCGCACATGCGAGGACTGGGATCTGTGGCAGCGCCTCGCCCGTCTCGGCAGAAATTGGGTAATGGTCGACGAGCCGCTCGCCTTCTACCGGGCTAGCCCCAACTCGCTCACCCGCAATTCATCTCAGATGCTGGCCGACGCGGAAATCGTCATCGCCCGTGGCTTCTCTGCCGACTCCAGAGTCAAACACCCGGTGACTATCCACGCCAACGGAGCGAACTCGGCGGATGGCCGCACCGCTTCCGAAGCACTCGCGTGGTTCGCATTTTGGAACGCCGCGTCGGATTGCGGCGGCGGCTCGGGCTCGATCAACCCGCAGTCCCTGCGCGCGCTTCCGGCCGGACGCAAGTGGGCGAGTGAGATCGCCAAGGTAGCCATCAACGGCCTTGCGGTGGGAAGCCTGTCTGTGCCGGCGCAACTGGCTGCCAGGTGGGGAAGGTTCGGCCGCGCCATCACCGAGTTGATTACCGAACTCGGCAAGGTCTGGGACAATCCCGCAGCGGCTCGCCGCATCCAGTATCAGCTTGAGCAAATGCTTCTCGACGCCGACGATCTTGGCGCGCCGCGCAGGCTGGCGCGAACACTTGGAATCCGCGTCGACGCTCGAAATCCGACCTCGACCGAACTGCCGGAAGGAATCGACCAAATCTATGCCTACCTGATGATGGATGGCCACATCGAGGCCGTCGTACAATTCGGCGTGCTCGGGACAGTGACAAGGGATCATTGGATTGAACTGATCCGGAATTTCGTACCGCAAAAGGAGGCTGGCGCCAACACTCCGAACACGCTTCCAGCCCGGGCATTGTCAGGCACAGCCGAACGCGAGCCTGATCCGGACAGCCATTTCGGCAAACTCGCGAGATTGGCTGCGCAAGCGCGGGAGTTGGTCCGGTCGAGCGCCGAACCTGCGGAGCCTTCTGCCGCGCCGCGCCGTGCACGGCCCAGGCACGACGAGAATCGCACGTTGTTCTGGAATGGCTATTTCACGACCGAGGATCCCTGGAACTACAGTTCGTCCTATGAGCAGGAAAAATATGAGCGGCAACTCGAGATTCTGCCTGCGGGTCCCATCGGACGGGCACTTGAGCTCGCCTGCGCGGAGGGCCACTTCACGCGGCAGCTGGCGCCGCGAGTGGGCCATCTGACCGCAACCGACATCTCCGCCATAGCCGTGGGACGGGCCCGCGCGCGATGCAGCGATCAGCCGAACGTCGAATTCGGCGTACTGGATTTCTCCGCAGACACGCTGCCGGGTGAAATGGATCTGATCTTCTGTTCGGAAGTGCTCTACTATCTGGATGATCTCGCCGAGTTGCGGCGCATTGCCAAAAAATTCGCAGAGGCGTTGGCGCCTGGCGGCAGTTTCATCAGCGCCCACGCATTCGTGCTGCGTGACAATGTTGAAAGGACGGGGTTCGACTGGAACACATTCGGGGCACAAGCGATCTCAGAGGCGCTCGCAGCGACCGAAGGTCTCGTCCTCGAGCAGTCGATCCAGACCGAGCTCTATCGCATAGACCGCTTCCGCCGCCTGTCACCGCACGATGTAGTGACGGAACCGAGGATTGATCATGCGCCGATCCGCGCGCCCATCGGACTCGGGGTCGCCCGAAATATCGTCTGGGGCGGGGCGCGGGCCTTGCGCCGCGACGTCGCGCGCAGCGAGCGGCGGCCACGTATCCCTGTCCTCATGTACCACAGCGTCGCCGAAGAAGGTCCGGCTGCCCTCGCCCGTTTTCGGCTAACGCCCGCCGCATTCGCCAGCCAGATGGCATGGCTGCGCGCCAATGGCTTTCACGCGACCACGTCCGAGCAACTGGAACGGTCCATCGCCAACCGTCAGCCTTTCGCTGGCCGCCCAGTGCTCATCACCTTCGATGACGGCTTCCAGAATTTTGCCGACCAAGCCTGGCCAACCTTGCGCGCGAACGACCTGACCGCGGAAGTGTTCCTGGTGACTGACCTGGTGGGTGAAAGCGCGCAGTGGGATGCCGAAAACGGTCCGCCGACGCAGCTTATGGATGCCGGGACGGTGCGGCGGCTCGCCGCCGAAGGTGCGTTCTTCGGAAGCCATCTCGCGACGCATCGCGCGATCGATGGTCTGTCGAGCTCTGACTTGGCCGCCGAACTGCTGCGCTCTCGTATGTTCATCGAACGTTGGACCGGTCGGCCAACCTCGGCGTTCGCGGCACCCTTCTCTGTCACCGACCGACGGCTCGGCAGACTGGCCAAGGAGTCCGGCTATCGGATCGGCTTCGGCAGCAGACACGGGCCGGCGGACCTTAATTGCGATCCCATCGATCTTCCACGCATCGAGATTCGCGGGGATCGCTCGCTCGACGACTTTGTCGCCACCGTCGAGGCCATGCTCGATTAAACGGTGAACTTTGTCACGGTCATCGGTCCCGCTCACGTGCGCAAGATCGACGAAACGCTCCGCACTCGCCAGACTGCTGCGATCGCCCGATGTCACCCCGAGATCGGAATGACCTGCCCCGGCGGCTGAGTAAACACTGCCAAAATACCCGGCGCATCAGCATATTCAAGCGTGGCATGCGTGGCACCTATCAGGCCCTGCGTAGAAAGCATCTTCACCGCTACCTCTCCGAATATGACTTCCGCCATAATTCACGCGCAGCCCTGGCATGAACGACGATGCGTGGGCCGGTCGCAGCCCTGATGGTATGGTCGGCAAACGCCTCGCCTCGGGTTACTTCATACGGAAGCGACGCCGCTTAAGCCGACCCAGTGCAGGCTAACTGTATTGGATAGCCGCTTTTCCCTAGCAGATGGATTTCAGATTACGAGCAAATAAGGAAACGTCTCCGAAGTAATTCGGATACATTTCCACAAGCTTTTCTTGCTTATCCACCTCGACCAAGACAGCCTTTATCTCACTGCCCCTTAGCTCGATTTTTTGCTCGATCTCTTTCAATTTTCGTGCGCCTAATATAAGTGCCGTGAAAGGCTCGACGGTCAGTTTACGATCTTCCCGATATTGAAGCAAATAGAATCGAGTTTTTTTCGCTTGATGTACGAAATTTTCTGGGCATCGGGTAGTATTCTTGATTTTTTCTAGTATGCCGATCGCATCTATACGCTTGTTGAGATCCCGCAATTCTCGAACCCGGTCATTGTGATCCGGAACACTTACATGAACGGGGCACTGCTCAACGTGCGCGAATTCCGCCGACATAAGCTGGAAAAGGCGAAGCCAATCCTGGTCGCCCTCTCCGTGCTTCAAATCCTGGCCCCGGAATAGCCCGACAGCCTCAACCGCAGTTGCCCATGAGTGCTGAAGCTTGGTACGAACTTGCAACTCGATGCGTCGTCCGTCGAAAGCCTCGGTGTCGGCATCTCTGGGTCGGTATTTGAAAACAATATGGTGACTTCGATACCCGTCCGGCTTCGGCTCATCGATATAGTTAAACTCCCTAGAGTGGATCTCATGGGGGAACTTGTCTCGCATCGATGCGAGAAGCGAGCGAACACCTTTGATATCGGCCATGATCGCTCGGCAACCGCCGATGTCGTTCATGGTGTCCAAATTGGTGGTGGACTCTCGAAGCTTCCGACGAATGGATGCCATGCGCTTCGGCCGGGATGCCATGTCGCCCTCCAGTCGCAGGGCTCTTATGTGATGACCGACAGAGAACCGAACGCTGCGCATCGGCAGAAAGTGCGAGTCGCGCCAGCTATTGGCGATTGAGAAGATTTCGAGTGCGTCCACATACTGGCCGACAGTGATGTCTCGTCCGAACTGAATAGGTTTTGCCAGCCGGTCGCCTGCCTTGCGAACGGCTTTCATGCTGTAGGCAAGGCGCGGGTACTCAGTCATTGGAGCCAAGAAATCAAGATAGCCCGCCTCATTCTGGACTGGCGGGACTATCGCAGGGGAATCAGATCCCAAGAGTCATATCCGTTTGGGTAAGCGAAGGTACCATAGCGCGCGACATCGGATCTCCGCGAGCGATCGTCTCGGCCGTATCTGCCTAGATCGCGCCCCTGGACATGACGCGGACGTAGATGCCGTCACGGTCAGCCAGCTTATAGTTCTTTTCAGTGCTTTAAGGGCGACGCCGACAACATAGCAATTGCCTCCTGGAAGATACCTCAGGACAATTGAAGGCTTCATGGCAGGAAATTGCCTTTTCTCCATCGCATTGGGCATTAAAAAGCACCACCGTGAGCCTTATTGCTCTGATGGTGGTACCTAGAAATCCGGGTGGGCGATATGCGAAGGTCCATCAAAGCCAATCGACGTTTGAGTGGGCCTGAATCATTCCCACTCGATTGTTCATGTCGGCGACGATCAGCGTCGGTGGCGGCAGTTCATCGAGGATTGGTCTTCGAACGATCTCCTCCCCATCGGCGGTGGCGCGACCGATAGGCCGCATGTTGAGGACGGCCATGCCGAAGCCGGATGCGACGGCCGAGCGCACCGTTTCGTAAGAGCGCGTGCGAAAGCGCACCTCCGGCCGTTTCGCCAGCTCCTCGATCGGCTCTCGAACGCGTGAGGACGATGCTGGGAAATCTTCCTGAATGATCCGTGCGGAACATTGGAAACCTTCGGACGGGTTCGTTCTGGAGCCCAATGCCCTAGAGGCAGCAACAGAGACCGAAGCCAACCTAGCGCTCACTGCCGGACCGGGAGCCGGCAATACGGAGATGCTCGCAACGCGCCGACTTTCTCCTGCGGACGCGAAGCTGCAGATACCCAAAGCGAATCCTTGCGATCTCCTTCAAGGTCGATGCCAGCACGAACCCCAAGGCGCGCGTAAGGCGCCGGTGCGGCCACCAGCTTGGGGAACGCTTCGACAGCTTCACATTCCATCGCTTCGCGCTCCGCATAATCCAGCAGTTCCGCCTCGCGCTCACCGGGCAGGACGTACTGGCTGCGGACTTCTCCGTCGGGCCGGCTCGCATCCAGGGCCAGTCGATTACATTCAGGGACATGATCCCTCTTGCGAAGACGATCGTCGAGGGCAGCGTGATCGCGCGGAACGCGCTGAGGAAACATACAGCCAGGTATTCTTGGACGAGTTCCAGGACTGCACCGATCTCCAGTACGGCCTCATTAAGGCCTGTTTCCTTGGAACCGGCGCGCAACTCGTAGGGGATGTCATGGAAAGACAGTCTATCGCTATCGTGCAAAGGGAATGCCTGAAATCCGCCTCCCAGGTCAGCCCGGCGATCCGGAATTCGAGGCTGCCTACGAAAAGGCGACGCAAGGCCAGGGCCTCAAGGCAGCTATTATCGACCTACCCGGTCGGGCGTTGCCAAAGACATTCGGTCATGCTGCGCGGCGGCTTGAAGCGACGATGGAATGGCTGGACTTTGACGAAGCGACGCAGCGGAAGAATGCCCGTCTTATTGAACGCTTCCTTCGGATGCAGGTCGATCCTGCCTGTCCGCTAACTTGGCGCGATACGCCCGTCGAACATCTCGACGCCGACCATCTGCGTTCGATTATAGAAAGCGTCTTTGCCGCCACAGGACGGTTGCCAAGCACCTGCTGGTCGCAATCAAGAAGCTCTTGTGGGTGGGGATCGAAATTGAGAAATGGATCAAACCGCAGAACGAATCCTCACTGTCGATCCACGTCCGGATTCCTAATCGACCGCCAATCCCGCGTGGCGGGTCCCCATTCGGGAAAAGTTCGAGGCGCGCCATCCGATTGGCTCCCCGCCCCGCACCTGCTACGCGCTCGCGTTCTGGCTCGGCAACCGTCGAGGCGATATCGCCTCGTTGGAATGGGACGATTTGGTTTTCGAGGAGATCGAACTGTTCGACGGGGCTCTAGAGGTGATCGAGGCCTTCGATTTCCGGCAGAAGAAAACCGCAACCATCACGGCGGGCGCGAGATGTTTATTGGCGCCGCTTGATCGTTCGAAAGGCGGCACGGTGCTGAAGAATGCCTATGGGCACCCATTCGCGGAAAAGAGCCTCACCGGCATGATGGCACATTGGCACAAGCAGGCCGGCATTCCGGAGGGGTACACTCTGCACGGGCTACGCCGTACCTTCGGCACGTATCTCGCCGAATGCAACATCCAAGCGCACGCTATTATGGAGGCGATGGCATTCTTCCATGACGGTGACGGACGAATATGTCCGAGAGGCCAACAAGAAGCGAATGGCTGTCGACATAGCCCGCGCCATCAATGAGCGCGAGGCCAAACGCGATGCGATGAAGCAGCGAGCGGCCCTGCGCGTCGTCAAGTAAGTGAAATCAACCGACCATGCGCAGCGTGGCCATATCAGCGGCCCTTTTTTTGGGGCCCACAATGGGTCCAAAACGTTTTGGACCGACGCATATTTTGATCAATAGACTTAATGGTTATGGTGGGCCCGGAGGGACTCGAACCCCCAACCAAGCGGTTATGAGCCGCCGGCTCTAACCATTGAGCTACAGGCCCCACGCCGGCTGGATTAATGTTTTTCCCGTCGCGGCACAAGGCTTTCCCGACGGGCTTACGGAGATCGCCCAAATCAACCCATAATCGCGCTCTACGCGACCTCTGCGACTTGATCGCAGACCAAGGAGATTTTCATGACCAGACACCTTTTGCCTCTCGCGCTCGCCGCTGCAATCGCTTTTCCGGCGATGGCTGGAGCCACCGATTTGCCGACGCCCCGCATCATCGTGTCGGGCGAAGGCGAAGCAACCGTAGCGCCTGATCTGGCGGTCCTGACGCTGAGCGTCATGCGCGAGGCCAAGACCGCGCGCGCGGCGCTCGATGCCAACAATGACGCCATGGCCGCCGTGATCGCGGCGATGAAGTCGGCCGGCATCCAGGACCGCGACCTGCAGACCGCCGGCATCCAGATCAACCCGCGCTACAACTACACCAACAAGCCGGACGGCAGCCAGGAAGCCGAACTCGTCGCCTATCAGGTGACCAACACGCTTTCGGTGCGGGTGCGCGATGTCGACAAGACCGGCGAGATCCTCGACAAGGCAGTGTCGCTCGGCGTCAACCAGGGCGGCGGCATCGCCTTCACCAATGACAACCCGGCGGCCACGGTCACCGAGGCGCGCAAGAAGGCGGTCGCCAACGCCATGGCCAAGGCCAAGACGCTGGCCCAGGCCGCCGGCGTCAGCCTCGGTCGCGTGCTCGAGATCACCGATCAGAACATGGCGCCGACGCCAATGCCGATCAACGCCAAGGCCTTCGACGCCGCGGCCGGTGCTGCGGCTCCGGTGCAAGCCGGTGAGAACGCCTACAATGTGCAGGTCACCGTCACCTTCGAACTGAAGTAGGCGGCTCTGACGATCCGTGGCTGAGCCTGACCACGGCAATCATCAGCCAATAGCGTGCATGAAAAACCCCGCGGGATTGCTCCCGCGGGGTTTTTTCGAGCCACACCCTTCAAACGGAAAGGGGCTCGGCTAGTCCCGGCTGATCTTCGTAGGAGATCATGCTGCCAGACCGACCTTCACTGAAGGTCGTGTCTCCCGGCTGATCCTCGCAGACGATCATGCCTCTATGATCCGCCAAAGCCGGCCTTAGCGATAGATGACGGGGCAGCCGCGCTCATTGGCGAACACGACGACGACGCGGTCGCCGTCCTGGCGGCCCATCACCTTCACCGTACGACGGCTGACGTCGACGATGCGGGCACGGCGCAGACCCATGCGTTCGGCCTTGTCGAGGGCGCGGTCCGGCGAGCAGCCACGGCGCCAGTCGCCACGGCGCTCGTCACGGCGATGGCGATAACCGTCGTCACCGGTATAGACGCCGAAACGCGGGTCGTTGTTGTTGCCGAAGCCGAGGTAAAGGCTGTCGGCGTGAGCGGGAACAGCCGCCAGCGTGCCGAGACCGACCAGGGCCGAAAGGGCTGCCGTCTTGATCGTGTTGAACATCGTCTTCTCTCCTTTTGCGGGCCTTCGCCCCCTTGTGAACCGATGAGGGGGAGAATGCGCTTGCCTGTCTGAACTCTTTACGAACCTGCCGTTCATCTCCGGTTCATATGGCGGGAAGAAGGAAAGTTCCGGCCATTTGCCGTCGTCCCCAGCCCTTGGTGAAGGCCAGAACGTCTGACTCGACGCCCCGGTTCCGACCCCGCTGATTGGCCGAATGCATTCGAACGGGAGGCTCCTGCTCACCGTCGCTGGTCCTACGGCTCCTCGTCCAGCACATAGTCAAAATAGTCTTCCGGCTCGGCAAGATCGGTTTCGCTCGCCTTGACCCGGCCGCGCATCGAGATGCCGGCTTCATGCACGGTCTCGGCGCTGCCCGACACCAGCCGGTGCCACCAGTAGAGGTCGCGGCCTTCGGCCACCAGCCGATAGGCACAGGTGCTGGGCAGCCAGCTGATGGTTCGCACATTCTGCGGCGTCAGCCCGACGCAGTCGGGAACGCGCGCCAGCCGATTGGCATAGTCCGAACAGCGGCAGGTCTCGGCGTCGAACAGCCGACAGCCGACGCTGGTCCAGTAGATCTCGCCAGTGTCCTCGTCCTCAAGCTTTGACAGGCAGCATTTGCCGCAGCCGTCGCACAGTGATTCCCACTCGGCCGGGCTCATCGCCTCCAGCGCCTTGGTTTTCCAGAATGGCGTTTCCATTTCCGGGATGTGGCCCCAGCCGCGGGCAAGGTCAAGCGCGGCAATGGTCGCAATTGCGGCTATCGCCAGGTGAATGACATGAAGTTGCCTTCAAAAGGTCGGTCAATCGCCCCGTACGGCCTCTATCCGTGCCAGACTGGAACCAATCGGCACAAGATCGGTTTCGGCAAGGATGGGACCCCACAAGGAGAATTTCGATGAAACGCCACCCACGGATTCTGGCAGGCACGGCACTTGGCCTGTTGATGGCATCCGCGCCGTTGGGCGCGTTCCCGCTTCAGGGAAGTGTCGCGTCCGGCCTTGCCCAGCGCACGGCAGCCCCATTCATCCTGGCGCAAGCAGCATGCGCCGAAGGCGAAGCGGCCGAAGCCTGCGCACAAAAGCAGCAGGCGGAACCCGAACAGAAGCGCGAACGCAAGAAGGCCGAGCCTGAACAGCAGGCCGCGCCTGCCCAGAGCGAGCAGCCCGCCGAGGAGCAGCAGCCACGCCGGAAGAAGCGCGACCAGCAGCAGCAGACCGAGCAGGCGCCGGCCGAACAGGCAGCACCCGCCGAGGAACAGCAGCCGCGCAGGAA
>NZ_JAMYQH010000058.1:0-14568 GCF_040320765.1 Mesorhizobium sp. M0618
ATGTTTTTATCCATTGTTCGTGGGGTGCTTTTGTGTTTTTTTTATAATCCCTTAGGGTGTTTTACACCCTTTTTATCTTGGTTGTGTGCGGCCCCCGCCGGCCCCCCCCCCCCACTTCTTAAAGCGTTTCTTCGCTGGGCTGGTTCAGGTGACCAGAAAAGACGATGCGGTAATCGACAGATGCGGAGAGAGGCTCGCGAAATGGATCTGGTTTGCGCCTCCGACGCCGTCGCTGTCGAAAGAAAGAGCTCCCGTCGAACTGTTGTAGATAATGTGATCGGAACTGTCATGCGCGGCTTTGCCGGCAAAGAAAGCGTCCGACGAGAGGCCCCCCTGATCGAGACCGGCAAAGATGGAATGATCGAGGTGGATTTTGTCCTGGGCTTTGTTGAAATCAGTGATCTTGTCCACGTTTCCAGCACCAAGGGCGGTACTGAACACGAAGGCATCTCTGCCCCCACGCCCGCTCAACGTATCGGCTCCGCCGCCGCCGTCGATCTTGTTGCTACCGGCATTGCCTTGAATGGTCTGTCCGAATTCGTTGCCGGTCAGATTGATGGCGGCCTTGCTGGATGCCTTGGTGGTTGCGAGTTGCTCGATATGCGAGCCAGCCGAAAGAGCGAAGCTCACCGAGGCAAGAACCTTATCGGCGCCGCTTCCTCTCTGCTCCACCACCTTGTCGTGGGCATTGTCGACGTAATAGGTGTCATTGCCGCCATAGCCGGTCATCTTGTCGGCGCCACCGCCACCATTGATCTTGTTGGCGCCGCCATTCCCATAGATGGCTTGACCGAACTCGTTGCCGGTCAGGTTGATGGACGCCCTGCCACCCGAACTGGCGGTGGAGAGCTGCTCGATATGTGAGCCCGCCGTAAGAGCGTAACTCACCGAGGCCACGACCTTGTCGACCCCGCCGCTTGGCGCTTCCATCACCTTGTCATGGGCATTGTTGACGAGATATTTGTCATTGCCCGTGGTCGCGTGAAAAACGTCTGCGCCGCGCGTGCCATGGAATATATGATCGCTGTCCGACGGGGCCGGCGCGGCGGGAGCAGGGGCGCCGGCGTCGCTTGGCGGCGTGGTCGGGGTATCGATCGGATCGCTTGCTGGAGGGGCGGCAGAGCCACCGGTGCTTTGGAGGTTGTGCTGCTGGAAGAAGGCCTGCAGTGCCGGCGAATTCTCCAGAGCTGTGTCTCCGTTCTGCGAGCCCCAGGCATAGGCATAATCGAAGGCAGGCGACGGAACCAGTGCTGCCCAATGATCTATCATCGTTTGCATCTGTTCCGTCGTTGGCATCTGATGCTTCCCGCCCGTGTCGGTCGTCCAGTTGCCACCGCCAAAAGTCTGGTAGACCGGAATGATCTTGTCGATCGGGATGCCGGACTTCACTGCCGCGCCCACGGCCCTGTCGATCATGTTGTAGTCGACCGTGCTCACGTCATCGCGCACCGGGTACGGGTCCAACCCGTAATAGTCGATGCCTGTATTGGCCGGATTATAGGTGTTGGAAAAATCCGGATTTGTAGGAGACCCCATATTCATCATGGTGACGAAGGTCTTGGCGCCCGGAAAATGGGAATGGATCCAATCCGATTCCGCTTTCAGGTTTTCGGCAGTTGCATATGTGCCCCACCTGCCGGTGGGATCTGGCTCGTCCATCAGGAAAAATCCGAACACCTTCGGGTTGTTCAGAAATGGTGTAACTTTTTCAATGAAGGAGGAGGTGACGCCGTCATGCGCGCCGAGATAGACGAGGCCTTTCATGCCGTCCGGCAAAGCATTGACCTGCGAGAGATATTGAACATCGACCAGGTTGAACCCGGCGGTTGCGACTTCGGTGGCTGATCCACCGGACGCATAATGGAGTGTCATCCAATGATCCTTTGGTTGATTCGATTTATGCCCCGCGTCTGCTTAGGTGATTGCTACATTAGGATGAAATCAAATACGAAACACAGCGAGATAGAATGTTTGATTGATCTAAGTTGTTGCTCAGTAGCAGGTATTTTGCTCAGCCGACCGTGGCACCTTTGAAAGTGTTTGGGAGCAAGGACATACGCCTCTTTTGCCGGCTCCGTTCTGACCAGTTCCTTTAGCGAAAATCGTCATTTTTCGTGAAGTTATCCCCAGACAGGGAGACGTCGGCGGCCGCGTTTCGCCGGTTCATGCCACGAATCCGCTGCATTTTCCTCAAAGTCGACGTATGTAAGCAGAGCGTAATAAGGGGGGCGACGGATAGCGGCTGCTATGCGCATCAAGAAAGGTTTGAGCCATCACAACTTACGGAAGTAACGGCGCGGCAGTGTCGCGCGAACGACCGCTGGTCATGAAAACATCGGGGGCTGGTTCTCCCGAGCTACGTTCCGCCATTCTCGCCTGCATGCCTGGGCTGCTTGGCGTGGCGCTGTTCTCGGCAGTGATAAACATTCTCGCTCTGACCGGTTCGGTCTATATGTTGCAGATTTACGATCGCGTTCTGCCGTCGCAGAGCGTTCCCACCCTGGTGGGGTTCACGATCGGCATGCTGGGTCTGTATGCGGTCCATGGGCTTCTGGATTTCGTGCGGCTTCGCGTGTTGGTCCGCATCGGCAGCCGTCTCTATAGGAATTTGCAGCAAAAGGTGTTCTCCATCTCCCTGTCCCTGCCGCTCAAGGCAGGGCGTGATGCGGACCGTCTGCAGCCTTTGCACGATCTTGACCGACTGCGCGGCTTTCTCTCCGGAACGGGACCGACGGTCATCTTCGACGCCCCGTGGATCCCCTTTTATCTGCTGATCATTTATTTGCTCCATCCTTCGCTCGGCCTGCTGGCGACGGTCGGCGCGATCGCTGTGGTCCTCTTAACAGCGATCGCGGAAGTGTTTAGCCGAGGCCCCGCCGCGCGTGCCTCGGAGGAGCTGCTGTCGCAGCGGGCGCTTGCCGATTCCGGCCGGCGCAACGCCGAAGTCGTTCACGCAATGGGGCTGTCTGGTCGACTGGCTCGACGCTGGAGCGACGTCAGCCGAGCCTATCTCGCCCAGCAGGAACGTCTCTCTGACGTCGTTGGTGGCGCCAGTTCGCTGTCGAAGGCCCTGCGGATGGCGTTGCAGTCCTGTGTTCTCGGTCTCGGCGCTTACCTGGTGATCGGCGGCGAGGCTTCACCTGGGGTGATCATCGCATCTTCCATTTTGCTTGGCCGCGCCTTGGCCCCGGTGGATGCTGCGATCGCAAACTGGAGAGGCTTTCTGTCGGCCCGGCGCAGCTATTCCGAGCTGGCAGCGGTCATGGCGGCATTCGGCCGCCAGGACGAGCCAATGGAGTTGCCTCGGCCGCAGGCGCGGTTTGCGGTCGAGCAATTGACCATTGCGCCGCCCGGCTTGCCAAAGCCAACCGTGGTGAATGTGAGCTTCCATCTGTCGAGAGGCGCTGGGATGGCCGTAATCGGCCCAAGCGGTTCCGGCAAGACAACTTTGGTGCGTTCGTTGGTCGGAGTGTGGAAGCCGCTCCATGGCTCGGTGAGATTGGACGGCGCCTCTCTCGATCAATGGAACTCGGAACAGCTCGGCGCCCATATCGGCTACATGCCGCAGGATGTGGAGTTGTTTGACGGCACGGTAGCAGACAACATTTCGAGGTTCCGAGGCAAGACGGATCCAAAAGGCGTCCTTGCGGCGGCAAGAGCAGCCGGCGTCGAGAAAATGATAATGCAATTCCCTCAGGGATTTCAGACCCGCATAGGCGAGGGCGGAGCGGCCCTGTCGGCAGGGCAGAGGCAACTCGTGGGTCTCGCCCGAGCACTTTATGGCGAGCCGTTTCTTGTCGTGCTCGACGAACCGAACTCGAACCTCGACGTGGACGGAGACGCTGCCCTGGCCGGCGCCATACGGGCAGTGCGTCAGCGCGGAGGCATCGTCATTGTCGTTGCGCATCGTCCTTCGGCACTCGCCAACATCGATCAGGTACTGGTTATGTCGAATGGAACGGTTCATGCCTTTGGCTCGCGCGAGCAGGTCTTGGCGAACGTGCTCCGACCTTCACCGCCTGTTTCACCTCGGCCATCTTCTTTGGCGCCGATACCGGGTGTTGCCGGACATGCATGAAGGTCTGCTCGAAACATTCGTCACCTTCTCATCGTATGCGCGGACCCTTCGTGGCAGCAAACGGCCTGCCGTGAGCGCGCCAGATCTGCCGGACGGTATACGGGCCAACCTGATATTCGGCTTGGCGATTACCGGTCTGCTGGTCCTTGGCGGCGGCCTATGGCTGGGATTGACCGAGATCGCCGGCGCTGTGGTTGCACCAGCCACCGTGGTGGTGGAAAGCAACGTCAAGAAGGTCCAGCATCAAACCGGAGGCACAGTGGGCGGGATCTTCGCGCAGGACGGAGATCATGTGCGAGGCGGCGACGTGCTGGTCAGGCTGGATGACACGCTGACTCGCGCGAACCTGCAAATCATCAGTGAGGATCTCGATCGCGCGACCGTCCGGCTCGCTCGGCTGGAGGCTGAGCGAACGGGCCTGGCGGAAATGCAACTGCCGGTCGGCCTGAAGGCGCGAATGAACCAGCCGGAGCTGGCTGCGCTCGTCAATGGCGAGCGCGCGCTCTTTGAAACGCGCGCTTCGGCTTTGGCTGGACAGAAGGCACAGTTGAGAAGCCAATCCCAGCAACTTGAACGTCAGATCGACGGCCTCAAAGCGCAACAGAGCGCGGTGGATGAATCGGTTGCTCTGCTGAATAAGGATTTCGCCGACGTTGATTCCCTCTATGCCAAAAAACTCGTCTCCAAGGAGAGGGTGAGCAACATCAGGCTGGATGCCACCCGGGCCAGGGGAGAATCGGGGCGCCTCGCTGCAGCAGTAGCTGAAGCGCAGGCGCGCATCAGCGAAACGGGGTTGCAGATGCTGCAACTGGATGACCAAAGGCGCACTGACGTGACGACCGAACTCCGCGAGACGGAAGCCAAGCAGACTGAACTCAACGAACGGAGGATTGTGGCCCAGGATGAATTGACCAAGACAACGATCCGCGCGCCGCAGTCCGGAACGATACAGGAATCGGCTGTCCATACCGTCGGCGGCGTTATCGCGCCTGGCGAGATGCTCATGACCATCGTACCTGATGCCGACGATCTTGTGGTGGACGCGCTGATCCCTCCGTCGCGGGTCGACGACGTCCGGCCAGGGCAGCCGGTATCGATCCGTTTTCCGGCGTTCGACGTGGGAACCACTCCGGTCTGCCAAGGGTCAGTGAAACACATCTCGGCAGATCTGATTAAAGATCCGCAACGTCAGCTTTCCTATTTCTCGGCGCGTATAAAGGTTGAAAGCAAATCGAACTGCCTGACCGAAGCGAAGGTGCTGAGGCCAGGTATGCCCGCCGAGGTTCATATCCGCACCGATGAACGCAATGTCTGGTCTTATCTGTTGAAACCATTTGCGGATCAGATGTCCAAGGCGTTTACGCAGTGATGGCGAGGAGGGGAGGCGAGTAGGATCGGGATTTCTGGCGGCCCGACGGCTTTTTGGGGGCGGGCGGCCGTCGAGCCTAACCGGCGGCGCGGGGATGAAGCGCCTCCGGCTGGAGGAAACATGCGCGTTATGTGCCGCTACCGCATCATTCGAATAGCGAGGCAGTTTGTCCGCTGTCGGTAGTTTTTTGCCCAATGAAATAAACGAACGCGAATGGCGGATGGCGGGCGAGCGGAACCGCAACATCACCCATCAAAGATCAGTGTTGCTGTGGTGCGAATTGCGGGGGGGCGGCCAATCCCGTGGGCGTCGTGCTGGCAGGAGCTGGCGCAGCCATCGAGCATCACTGGACGGTGGCCTGAGGCGAGTTTGCCAGCCGTGATCTTGCAAAGACTTTGTCTATCCCCGCCCGAAATACGCCTGGTACCACTCGACGAACCGCCCCACCCCTTCGGTCACTGTCGTCGTCGGGCGGTAGCCGACCGCCTGCTCCAGCGCCGAGGTGTCGGCGAAGGTATCGGGCACGTCGCCGGGCTGCAGCGGCAAAAGTTCGACGATGGCTTTGCGGCCCAGCGCGTTTTCCAGCGCCTCGACATAGGCGGTCAGCTTCACCGGGTTGTTGTTGCCGATGTTGAAGATGCGCCAGGGGGCGCTGCTTGTGGCCGGATCGGGACGGCTGGAGTCCCAGGCGGCATTGCCCGTGGGCGGGCTGTCGCTGGCGCGGATCACGCCTTCGGCGATGTCATCGACATAGGTGAAGTCGCGCGTGTGATTGCCGTTGTTGAACAGCTTGACCGGCGCGCCGGCCAGGATGTTCCTGGTGAACAGGAACAGCGCCATGTCCGGGCGACCCCAAGGACCATACACCGTGAAGAAGCGAAGCCCGGTCGTCGGCAATCGGAACAGATGGCTGTAACTGTGCGCCATCAGCTCGTTGGCGCGCTTGGTCGCGGCGTAGAACTGCAGCGGATGGTCGGCCGGACGATGTTCGGAAAACGGCATGTCGGTGTTGGCGCCGTAGACACTCGACGTGCTGGCATAGGTCAGGTGCGCGACGGCGCTGTTGCGGCAGGCCTCCAGCATGTTGGTGTAGGCGATGATGTTGCTTTCGACATAGGCATGCGGGTTTTCCAGGCTGTAGCGAACCCCGGCCTGGGCGGCGAGATGGATCACCCGGTCGAATGCATGGTCGGCAAAGCAGGCGTCGACCACGCTCTTGTCGGCGAGATTGCCGCGGATGAAATGATAGCCGGCATTGGTCTTGCGGCTCGCCTCGTCCAGCAGCCGCAGCCTCGCCTCCTTGATCTGCGGATCGTAGTAGTCGTTGACGTTGTCGATGCCGACGACCTCGTCACCGCGCTCCAGCAGCCGCTTGGCTACGTGATACCCTATGAAGCCGGCCGCGCCGGTGACCAGAACCCTCATCAGAAGCGCCCATCCGTAACATGCCTGGGGAACAGACCCTTGATGTCGTAGATGACGCCCGGGGTCTTGGAGGACATTAGCTGATCTGGTCGCGCGGAGTTGCCCTCGCCGTGAGGTGAAGGCAAACCGGTGATAGGAGGCTCAACCAAGATCGATATTCGCACTTACAAACCTTCGGCCTCTTCGTCGTCGAGCATCTGTCACCTCAGCGCACCCTTGCCAGCGCGTGTGGGACGCCGGCTTTGTACCCAACCGAATACAGGCACGGGAGTTCCATTCCTGCACGGAATGGGGGGAGAGCCGCACTTCATTGCTGGCGATGCTGAATAGGCGCCATGAACCAGCTTCGCTGATACTGGCGCTCACCGGTGTGCCCTTCAGCTCCTCAAACCGGGATCCCGTTCGGGAAAAACGAGACTGGCCAATGGACGCCCGATCGTCTCGCTGCTCCAAACGTCCGCTCCTGGCTCTTGGAGCTGTAAGGGGCGCCATGTCGGCTGGATTACCGCCCCCAGACGACGGCATTCTCGTGCCGTTTGATGATGTGCTTCAGATTCTCGAAGGCGGTCGTGACGTGGCCCGCGAAGCGCTCTGCCGCGGGCGAGCGCGGTCCGCTGACCCGGCGCAGGATACCAAGCGAGCGGCTGGGCTGCGGAATTTCATAGGGCAGCACCGTCACCCGGTTTTCCTTGCGCTGCGCGAAGACCACGGAGAATGGCAGCACCGCCAGCGCATCGGTTTCGGCAAGGAAGTTGATCACGCTCATCAGCGAGCCTCCCGAATAGCGGACGTTGAGGTCCGACATGCCGATGCTCATCAGGATCATCTGCAGGTCCGACATCAGCGGAGAGCCGGGTAGGGGGGCTACCCAGGGAAAGCTGGTCAGGTCATGCGCCCTGAGGCGGCGATTTCGCAGCAGGGGATGGTCGGGCCGGCAAGCCACGACGTTGCGTCCGGGCAGGATTTCGGTGAATTCGAAGCCGGGTCCCAGGTCGAGCACGCCGATCGGCACGATCCCGAGATCGATCTGGTTGCTCTCCAGCGCCGCGACCATCTCGGGCAGGTTCATATAGCTTTGCTGAACGGTGACCTCGGGTTCGAGCTTCTGGAATTCTCCGATCATCCGGCTGATCATCGCATCCATGAAGAAGGGCACGCCGCCGACACGGACGACGCCCTTCGTGCCTTTCATGAAGCCCTGGACCGCATCCGACGCCTTGCGCGACGCGGTGATGATCGTGCGGCCCTGCGCCGCCAACTGGAAGCCGAGCGGTGTCGCCTGCAGCGGCCGGCGACCCTTGAGGAAAAGCGGCTCGCCCACCCGCGCCTCCAGCATGGCCAGTGATCGACTGACCGCCGGCTGGGTCAGGCCCAGCATAGCGGCTCCTTCCGACACGCCGCCGGCATCCAGCACCGCGGCGAGCTGCATGAGGTGGCGCTCGTTCAGCTTCATAGCAAAACGCTATACAAGGGACGCCACATCTCATCAAGCATCGCGTCGGGCCGTGCTATCCCGCTTGGCAAGGGGAAGGGAGGCCCCGGCGGAATGCACGGCCAGCACGACCCGAAGCGAGATGAATTCCCCAAGGCGATCTCGACGCAGGCCGAGGAATTCTCACGGCGCCTGACGGCAATGGGCCAGTCCCGCCTGGCGGCGGCGGCGCAGGCAGCCGTCGACGGTTTGCACGCGCTGATCGTCGAGCTGCGACCCTCGGGCGAGGAATTCCGGCAGGCGATCGATTTTCTGACCGAGGTTGGCCACTACGCCGATGCGCGGCGCCAGGAATGGGTGCTGTTCGCCGACGTCCTGGGCGTGTCGTCGCTGATCGAGGATCAGAACAGCCCGCGCCCTGTTGGGGCGACCCCAAACACCCTGGCCGGCCCCTTCTACCGGGCCGACGTGCCGGAGATGCCGCTCGGCGCGAATATCTCGCGCGATCACAAGGGCGAGCCTCTGGAGGTTGCGGGCCGGATCGTCGCGCTCGACGGCGATGCGATCGGCGATGCGATGGTCGAGATCTGGCAGGCCAATGCCGAGGGTCTCTACGAGAACCAGGAACCCGACAGGCAGCCGGAATTCAATCTGCGTGGACGGTTCCGCACCGATCCGCAGGGATGCTTCGTCTTCGTGACGGTGAAGCCGAAGGGCTACACGCTGCCGTCGGATGGACCGGTCGGTCAATTGATGTCAGCGCTTGGCCTTGGCCTCGAGCGGCCGGCCCATATCCATTTTCGCGTCTCGGCGGAGGGCTTCGAGACGCTGACGACCCACATCTTCGACCGGTCGGACCCTGCGATCGGCCGGGATGCGATTTTCGGGGTCAAACCCGAACTCATGGCCGAGTTCCGCGCGCTGCCGCCCAACGGAGGAAAACGGAAGCACGCGCTCGACCTCAACCTCGTGCTCTGTCCACAGCGGCGGGGCGAAACCGAAACCTCTGGGAGGAGATGACCGATGGCACGTGTCAGCGGCTACCACCATTTGACGCTCTCGACCGACAGCGCTCAGGAAGATTTTGATTTCTATACCAAGGCACTGGGCCTGCATTCGGTGAAGCGCACCGTCTTGTTCGACGGCGTCATCCCTGTCTATCACCTCTATTACGGCTCGCCCAACGGCGATGCCTCGACGATCATCACCACCTTCCCGTTCCGCAAGCCAGGCGTCTATGGCCGCCGCGGGTCCAACCAGTCGCGCACCATCATGCAGTCGATTCCCAAGGGGGCCGCGGATTTCTGGGTCGACCGGTTGAACGCGCGCGGCATCGAGGCCATCAAGATCACTCGTTTTGGCGCCGACCGTGCGGCTTTCGCACATCCCTGCGGCATTCCGCACGAGCTGGTGGAAAGCGACAGGGATACGCGCGCGCCGATCACCAACGAGGCGCAGGGCATCGGCAAGGCGCACGGCATCAAGGGAATATACGGCGCCGTGGTGGCGGTGATGGACCGCACTGCGATGGACGACTTCCTGACCATCGCGTTGCCGCTGGAGAAAGAGGCTGACGACCATGAGGGACTGGTGTTCCGCGTGCCCGACGCGACCGGCGTCGCTCAGCGCGTGGAGGTCATTGTCGACCGCGACAGCCCGCAGGGCACCTGGACGCTGGCGGGCGGTACGATCCACCACCTCGCCCTCAACACCGGCGACGAAGAGAACCAGCTGAAACTGCGCGCTCATATCGAGGGTCTCGGCTTCACGGATATATCGGAGCAGAAGGACCGCAACTACTTCAAGTCCTGCTATGTCCGCTCGCCCGGCGGCGCGCTGTTCGAAATTGCCTGGACCACGCCGGAAGGCTGGGCCAAGGACGAGCCCCCGGGCCAGATCGGCAAGACGCTGGTCTTCCCGCCATGGTTCAAGGACCGTGAGAGCGAATTGCAGGTCGGCCTGGAAGAGGCGGATTTCACGTGAGTTCAGGCAGCGGTCCGCTCCGGCTTGGGCCAAGAGGCCCGGAGGCGAAGGCGATCTGCGTCTTCGTCCACGGCCGTGGCCAATCGCCCGAAGAGATGCAGTCCCATGTGCTGTCGCGGCTTTCCGCGACCGCCGTGGCCTTTATCCTGCCGCGTGCACCACACGGCATGTGGTGGGAGGCGCGTGCCGTCGACCCGTTGACGCCGGTCGCCCGGGCGCAGCTTTCCGACGCGCTCGACCACCTTGCGGCCGCAATGGTCGCGGCGCGGGCCGAACTGCCCGGACTGCCGCTTCTTCTCGCGGGCTTCTCGCAAGGGGCGTGTCTGTCGATCGAATACCTCTGCGCGGGGCTGCCGCCGCCGGATGCTTTGGCGGCCTTCACGGGCTGCCGTGTCGGTGTTCCGGCGGACGAAAGATCGGAGGCCGCGCCGGCCGGAATGCCGATCTATCTTTCCGGTGGCGATGCCGATCCCTGGATTCCGGTCTCGGCGTTTGCCGATGCCGCGCAATCGCTGGGCCGGATTGGCGCGAGCCTGCGGGCCGATCTGTTCCCGGGCCGCGGTCATGAGGTCTCGGACGCCGAGATTGCCATGCTGGGCACGATGCTCGACGACCTCGCGGCCGGGCGTGGCCCGCGCATGGAGGCGGCGCGATGATGGACAGCTTCACCTTTCCGGGCCTGACGACACGGGTGGTCTTCGGTGCCGGCACCATGGCTCGGGTCGAGGAGGAAGTCCGGCGGCTCGGCCATGACAAGGTGATGGTGCTGTCGACACCGCATCAGAAGGGCGATGCGGAAAGACTGGCCGCAAGTCTTGGCGGCCTCGCCGCCGGGATATTTGCCGGCGCGGTCATGCATACGCCCGTCGAGGTTACGGAAAAGGCCGTCGACGCCTTCCGCAGCAGCGGCGCTTCGGCGGTCGTCAGCTTGGGCGGCGGCTCGACCACCGGGCTCGGCAAGGCCATTGCGGTGCGCACCGGCGCCGACCAGGTGGTCATTCCCACCACCTATGCCGGTTCGGAAATGACCGACATCCTCGGCGAGACGGCGGCCGGCGAGAAGACCACTCGCCGCTCGCCGGACATTCGCCCCGAGACGGTGATCTACGACGTCGATCTGACACTGAGCCTGCCGGTCAGTCTCACCGTCACCTCGGCGATGAACGCGATCGCTCACGCGATGGAAGCCTTGTATGCCCCCGATCGCAATCCGGTGATCGTGCTGATGTGCAGGGATGCCATGGTTGCCTTCCGGGACGGCATTCCAAGGCTGATCGGCGATCCGCGGGATCGCGCGGCGCGGATGCAGGCGCTCTATGCGGCGTGGTGCTGCTCGACCGCGCTCGGCTATGTCTCGATGGCGCTGCATCACAAGCTGGCGCATGTCTTCGGCGGCTCGTTCGACACGCCGCATGCCGAAACCCACGCCATTCTGCTGCCGTACACGACCGCCTTCAACGAAGCGGCGGTGCCCGATCTGCTGGGCCCGATCGCCGACGCATTCGGTGGTGGCTCGGCGGGCGGCGGGCTCTGGGATTTCGCACAGTCGGTCGGCTCTCCGCTGAGCTTGAAGGCGATCGGCATCGAGGAGACCGATCTCGACCGCGCGGCGGCGATCGCGGTCAAGAATGCCTATGCGAATCCAAGGCCCATCGATCCGGGATCGATAAGGGAACTCCTTCAGTCGGCGTGGGAGGGACGCCGTCCGGGGGCTTGAGAATAAAACAAGAGGGAGGAACTTCACATGATCACAAGACGCAGCCTACTGAAAGCCTCGGCGGCGACGGGCCTGGCGCTCGCCGGTTCGCGCCTGGCGACGCCGGCTATCGCGCAAGGCGCCAAGATCCGCCTGGGCTATGTTTCGCCGCAGACCGGGCCGCTCGCCGGCTTTGCGGAGAGCGATGCCTACAACATCAAGGCCTTCCTCGCTTCGGAGGCGGGCAAGAACTTCGATGTCATCGTCAAGGACAGCCAGTCGAACCCCAATCGCGCGGCCGAGGTGGCGAAGAGCCTGATCGTCGATGACGAGATCAACCTGATGCTCGTCGGCTCGACGCCCGAGAACACCAACCCTGTGGCCACCACCTGCGAGGCGGAGGGCGTGCCGGTCATCTCGACGATGGCGCCGTGGCAGCCCTGGTTCATCGGCCAGCAGGGCAGTCCGGCCGATCCGGCCTCGTGGAAGCCTTTCAACTTCGCCTATCATTATTTCTGGGGTCTCGAAGACATCATCGCCGTCTACACCGGCATGTGGAAACAGCTTTCCACCAACGGCAAGGTGGGCGGGCTGTTCCCCAACGATGCCGACGGCAATGCCTGGGGCGACCCGAAGAATGGGTTGAAGCCCGGCCTCGACGTTGCCGGCTTCAGCCTTGCCGATCCTGGCCGCTATCAGAACCTTTCGGACGATTTCACCGCGCAGGTCAACGCCTTCAAGGCGGCCAATGCCGAGATCGTCACGGGTGTAGTCATTCCGCCCGATTTCACCACCTTCTGGAACCAGGCCCGCCAGCAGGGCTTCAAGCCCAAGGCGGTGACGGTGGCCAAGGCGATCCTTTTCCCGCAATCGGTCGAGACGCTCGGCGACGCCGGCCACAACCTCTCGTCCGAGGTCTGGTGGTCGGCCTCGCATCCGTTCAAATCGTCGCTGACGGGCGAGAGTTCGGCCGAACTCGCTGCGGATTTCACCGCCAAGACCGGCCGTCCCTGGACCCAGCCGATCGGTTTTGTCCATTCGCTGTTCGAGGTGGCGGCCAATGTCATGGGCCGCGTGTCGGATCCAACCAATGCCGAGGCGATCGCGGCGGCGATAGCGGCCACCGACATGACGACGGTAGTGGGCAAGGTGGCCTGGAGCGGTGCGGGATTGCCACCTTTCGCCGCGAAGAACGTCTGCAAGACGCCGCTCGTTGGCGGGCAGTGGCGCAAGAAGGCCGGTGGCGGCTTCGATCTGGTGATCGTCGAAAACGCCGGCGCCTCCCAGATACCCACCGCCGGCAAGATGGAAGCCCTGGCCTGACGCTGCCGAGGGCGGCTGATACCGCCGCCCTCGTTCGGCGCGACCCAAGGATGACAGTGATGATACTCAGGCTGGAAAACGTTTCGAAGTCCTTCGGCGCCTTGAAGGTTGCGGATTCCGTGACCGTCAGCGTGCCGCGCGGCGAAGCGCTGGGCATTATCGGCCCGAACGGCGCCGGAAAATCGACGCTCTTCAACCTGATCACCGGCAACTTGTTTGCAAATGAGGGTCGCATCGAATTGCTCGGCCGCGACGTGACCCGTGCTCCGGCGATGGAGCGGGTGCGCATGGGCGTTGGCCGCAGCTTCCAGATTCCGCAGCCTTTCGAGGGGCTGACCGTGTTCGAAAATCTCTTGACCGCTGCCGCCTTCGGCCGCGGCGCACGCGAGGCCGAGATGGTCGACGATTGCGCTGGTATCCTCGAGGAGACGGAGCTTCTCAGGAAGGCCAATTTCGTGGCCGGCTCGCTTAGCCTTCTCGACCGCAAGCGCCTCGAACTCGCCCGCGCCCTGGCGACAGGCCCTGAGCTTCTGCTCCTGGACGAGATCGCCGGCGGTCTGACGGAGGGCGAATGCAAGGCCCTGGTCGCGACGATCAAGGCGATCCACGCCAGGGGCACGACAATCATCTGGATCGAGCATGTGCTGCACGCCCTGAATTCGGTGGTCGAGCGGCTTCTCGTGCTGGATTTTGGGCGTGTGATCGGGATCGGTGCGCCTGATGAGATCATGGCCTCGAAGGCGGTTCGCGAAATCTATCTGGGGCTCGAGGTCTGATGCTGGAAACGCGCGGCCTCACCGCGAATTACGGCCAGTTCCGGGCGCTGTTCGGTGTGGATATCAGCGTGGCCGCGGGCGAATGCGTGGCGATCATCGGCGCCAATGGCGCCGGAAAATCCACGCTGATGCGCTCGATCACGGGCGTGATCGGCAACGAGCCCGGCATGGTGCTGCACAGGGGCGAGCCGATTGGCGCGCTGTCTTCGGCCGAGATCATGAAGCGCGGCATTGCCATGGTGCCGGAGGGGCGCCGACTGTTCCCTTCGCTGACCGTCGAGGAAAACCTGCTGGTCGGCGGGCAAGCGCGCAAGGTGCCGGGGCCGTGGAACCTCGACGCCGTCTATGACCTTTTCCCGATCCTGCGCGAGCGGCGCAAGAGCCCCAGCACCGCGCTCTCGGGCGGCCAGCAGCAGATGGTGGCGATCGGCCGGGCGCTGATGTCGAACCCCCAATTGCTGCTCTGCGACGAGATCAGCCTCGGCC
>NZ_JAMYQH010000059.1:0-11826 GCF_040320765.1 Mesorhizobium sp. M0618
CCCCTACTCCCCTACTCCCCTACTCCCCTACTCCCCTACTCCCTGCGAGCATCATGGCCTACCAATCCCCGATCTCCCCCGGCCGGTCCTGGTATGAGGACACAGCCGGTCCGAGACCTGAATACCCGGCGCTGGATGGCGACCGGGCATGCGATGTCGTCATCGTCGGCGGCGGCTTTACCGGTCTGTCGGCGGCGGCGCACCTGGCCAAGGCAGGCACCAATGTCGTGCTGATCGACGCTTACCGCTTCGGCGATGGCGCCTCCGGTCGCAATGGCGGGCAGCTCGGCACCGGCCAGCGCGCCTGGGCCAAGGACCTGGAAGCCGAATATGGCTTTTCCCGCGCCAAGGCGCTGTTCGATCTCGCCGAAGAGGCGAAGACGCATCTCCTTGAATTCACTGCTGCCAACCAGATCGATATCGACTACACGCCGGGCCAGCTTTCGGTGGCGCACAAGCCGCGCTATGTCGACGACTACAAGGCGCATGCCGAGATCATGGCGAGCCGTTTTTCCTACCCGCATATCTCGTTCATGGATGCCAGGGAGACGGCGGAGCGGCTGGGATCCACCGCCTACTTTGGCGGGACGCGCGACACCGGCACTGGCCACATCCACCCGATGAAGATGGTGATCGGTACGGCGCGGGTGGCGGCGCTTGCCGGCGCGCAGCTGTTCGAGGGGACGCCATCGACCGGCATCATTTCCAGTGGCGGCAAGGTCAAGATTTCGACACCGAGAGGCACGCTGACGGCGCAGAAATGCCTGATCGCGGTCAACGCCTATGGCGGCACGCTCGAGCCGGTGAGCGCGGCGCACATCATGCCGATCGGTTCGTTCATCGGCACGACCGTGCCTCTCGGAGCGGACTCGAACGTGTTGCCGGGCGGCGAGGCGGTCGACGATTCCCGCTTCGTCGTGCGCTATTTCCGCAAGTCGAGGGATGGCCGGCTGCTTTTTGGCGGGCGCGAGGTCTATGGCGTCAACGATCCGAAGGACATCCACATCCACATCCGCCGCCAGATCGCGGAACTCTACCCGGCACTCCGGGATGTCGAGATCACGCATGGCTGGGGCGGCTATGTCGGCATCACGGTGCCGAGAAAGCCGTTCGTGCGCGAAGTGATGCCCAATGTGATCTCGGCCGGCGGCTATTCCGGCCACGGCGTCATGCTGTCGAACTTCTTCGGCAAGCTCTATGCCGAAACCGTTGCCGGCAACCGCGATCGGCTGAAGCTGATCGAGGATCTGAAAATCCCGCCGTTCCCCGGCGGCCGGCGCTTTCGCACGCCGCTGCTGTTCCTGGCGCTCAACTGGTTTGCGCTGCGGGACAGGATCTAGCCGACCGACCTGATGTAATATTGTAATATTCATTGTAACATTTGTTGCCCGTGCGACGCATTGCGCAATTTCCCGCAAAGGCGCAGAATCCCCTATAATGGCGTACTGATGCCACAATCGCAGGCGAAAGCTGCCGGTTCTGGGCGATTGTTCGGGGATTGTTGCGGGACTGCCCGCGTTGTTTTTTTGACCTATGCGGATCAGACGCCGGACTTCCGGCACCGACCGATAGAACGTCGGCCCGCTTATGGAGGTGGCAAGAGTGAGAGAGCCCTTCAGTTTCGGTACGCCGGAACGTCGGCGCTTTGCCATGCAGTTCGGATACGACATGCGGCCCTCCTTCTGGCAGGAAGTCCGTTCGAACTCGCATCTGGTGATCGCCGCGATCGGCACTGCCGCGCTGCTTGGCGTCGCCGCCGTGGCGCTGTGGCTGGCATTGCCGGCCAGCGACAGACAAGCGGCAGCGAGCCCCGAGCAGACCATTCCAACGGTTCCGGTGAAGACGACGAAAATAACCCCGGTTGGGGCCGCGGTCGCCGCGGCAGCCGTGCCGCAGGCGCGCAAGTCCGACGCTATTCCGACAACCGTGGCGGCCGCGCAAGCCAACATCCCCGCACTCGCCGCCAACGATCCGCGCTGGACCGGTTCGCAGCCGAAGGACGCCGCCACTTCCGATTCGACTGCTCCCAGCCAGGCAGCGGACAAGCAAGCTGCGGCATTCGCACAGCCGGCAGCCGCTACCGATGCCGCCACCGAACTTGCCAAGGTAGCCGCGCCCAGCGCAGCCGCGGGCAACCATCCTGATGGCGCACAAACCGCCGCCATTCCCGCGGTGCAGCCGCAAGTGCCAGCGGCGGAAGGCGATGACAGCCAGGCCAAGGCGAAGCCCAGGAAAGCCGCAGCCGGAACAGGGCGCATCCTGAGGGCCGTGACCATGCGAAGCGGCCCGAAGAAAAATGCCGCCGCCATCGGTACGGTGCCAGCCAAAACCTCGGTGCAGGTGATGAGCTGCAAGAAATGGTGCCAGATCACCTACAACGGCAAGACCGGCTGGATCTACAAGAGTTACATCAAGACCGGCGCCTGACGCCCACCGCTCTGCGTGAGGCAGGCCTGTTGTTCTGATGCATGTCGTTCTCCCAAACCGGGGCCGCTTTCGAGCGACATACATCAGGCTTTCAGATGCAGCGGCCGCCATCGACCTCCAGCGCCACGCCGGTGATGAAGGCGGCCTCGTCCGAGGCCAGCCAGAGTGCGGCGTTGGCGATGTCGAGCGGCGTCGAAAGCCGGCCGAGTGGGATCGATGCGCGGAACTTCTCGCGGATCTCGGGCGTGTCGGCGCCCATGAATTTCGCCAGCATGCCGGTCTCGCCGGCAACCGGGCAGAGGCAGTTGACGCGGATGTTCTTCGGCGCCAGTTCCACCGCCATCGATTTGGTGGCGGTGATCGCCCAGCCTTTCGACGCATTGTACCAGGTGAGGCCGGGGCGCGGCCGCAGACCCGCGGTGGAGGCCGTGGTCAGGATGACGCCGCCGCCCTGCCGCTCCATGATCGGCACCACGGCCAGTGCCGCGTGATAGATCGCCTTCATGTTGACGGCGGTTATCAGGTCGAAGGTCTCCTCGTCGACATTGAGCATGTCGCCGTTGCGATGGGTGTAGCCGGCATTGTTGACCATGATGTCGATGCGGCCGAAGGCGCTTTTCGCGGCATAGACCATCTCGTCGAATTCGGAGCGCAGCGAAACATCCGTCTGGGTCCAGATCGCCGCTTCTCCGATTTCGCCGGCGACGCGCTCCGCGCCCCTGGCGTTGAGATCGGCGACAACGACCCTGGCACCCTCCTGCGCAAAACGCCTGGCAATGCCCTCGCCAAAGCCCGACGCAGCGCCGGTGATGATCGCAACCTTGTTTTCCAGACGCATGTTTTTTCCGCTCATTATTGGTGACGATCAACGGGCACGTCATTGGCGCTCATCCGCGCAAGCCACGGCTTCTGACCGGATTGGCCGAAAGATGTGGGTCCATCGCCGATTTCTCCTTTGGCTTTCGCGTCGATCCCGCTCTATGCTGCAACTGCGAAGGCTTCCGGAGCCGCGCCTTCGACAAGCCTCCGGGTCATCGGACTGTCAAGGGGCCGGCGCATACACCCAGATGTGACACCATGGCACTGGAAAATTTAAATCGATTAGATTATATCAGCCGCGTCACAGCGACCGGCGTCAAAGCGGACAGACCATGACCAGCCAGATCATCCCCGTCGAGCCTTTCGACTTCATCATTTTCGGCGGCACCGGCGACCTGTCGGAACGCAAGCTTCTGCCGTCGCTCTATTATCGCCAGCGCGACCATCAGTTTTCGGAGCCGACACGCATCATCGGCACGTCGCGCTCGAAAATGAGCGACGAAGAATTCCAGGCCTTCGCCAAACAGGCGATCTCCGAGCACGTCAAACCGGCCGACATCGACGCCAAGGAACTGAAGACTTTTCTGGCGCGGCTGTCCTACGTCTCCGCCGATGCGACGAGCGGCGCCGGCTTCGACAAGCTTAAGAAGGCGATCGGAGACAGCGACCGCATCCGAGCCTTCTACCTGGCGGTGGCGCCGGCGCTGTTCGGCGACATCTCGCACAAGCTGAAAGAGCACAATCTGATCACGCCGAACTCGCGCATCGTGCTGGAAAAGCCGATCGGCCGCGATCTCGATTCGGCACGCAAGCTCAACGATCTGGTCGGCGACGACTTCCACGAAAGCCAGATCTTCCGCATCGACCATTATCTAGGCAAGGAGACGGTGCAGAACCTGATGGCGCTGCGCTTCGCCAACGCGCTCTACGAGCCGTTGTGGAATTCAGCCCACATCGACCATGTCCAGATCACCGTGGCCGAGACCGTCGGTCTGGAGGACCGCGTCACCTATTACGATAAGGCCGGCGCGCTGCGCGACATGGTGCAGAACCATATGCTGCAGCTGCTGTGTCTCGTCGCCATGGAAGCGCCGTCATCGATGGATGCCGACGCCGTGCGCGACGAGAAGCTGAAGGTGCTGCGGGCACTGAAGCGCATCAATGGCAACGAAGCGCCGAAGCACACCGTGCGCGGCCAGTACCGCGCAGGCGCCTCGGCCAGCGGAGCTGTAAAGGGCTATGTCGAGGAGCTTTCCCACGACAGCAATACCGAGACCTTCGTCGCCATCAAGGCCGAGATCGGCACCTGGCGCTGGGCGGGCGTTCCGTTCTACCTCAGGACCGGCAAGCGGCTGGCAACCCGGGTTTCGGAAATCGTCATCGAATTCAAGCCGATCCCGCATTCGATCTTCGGCGACAGCGCTGGTCCGATCTTCGCCAACCAGCTGGTCATCCGGCTGCAGCCCGACGAAGGCGTCAAGCAGTTCATCATGATCAAGGATCCGGGCCCGGGCGGCATGCGGTTGCGCCAGATCTCGCTCGACATGAGTTTTGCGCAGTCCTTCGATGGCCGCGCGCCGGACGCCTATGAGCGGCTGATCATGGACGTCATCCGTGGCAACCAGACCCTGTTCATGCGCCGTGACGAAGTCGAGGCGGCGTGGAAATGGATCGACCCGATCCAGAATGCCTGGGAAAGTGCCAGGCAGGAGGCGCAGGGCTACACGGCGGGCACCTGGGGGCCATCGGCCTCGATAGCACTGATCGAGCGTGACGGGCGGACATGGCACGAGAGCAATTGAACAGCGCCGCCTATAGCTGGAACGGCTTCGCCGGGCGCCAGGAACTGGCGGCCGCCCTTGCCGGTCATGCTGCAGGCAGACTGACCAAGGCGATCGCCGAGCGCGGCACGGGGCTGCTCGCCGTCTCCGGCGGCACCACGCCGGCAAAATTCTTCGCCGCCCTTTCAGCGATACCTATCGCCTGGGACAAGGTGATCGTGACGCTGGTCGACGAGCGTTTTGTGCCGGCCTCTTCGCCACGCTCCAATGCCGGGCTGGTGGCCGCCAATCTGTTGCAGAACGCGGCCAAGGCGGCTCGTTTCGTGCCGCTCTATCACGAAGCCACCAGCATCGAGGATGCGGCCTCGTCCGATGATGCAGCGCTCCGGTCCTTGCCATGGCCGCTCGATGTCGTCGTGCTCGGCATGGGGCCGGACGGCCACACCGCTTCGTTCTTTCCCGATGCCGACGATCTGGCAACGTTGCTCGACCCGTCTTGCGACAGGATCGTGCTGCCGGTTCATGCGGCAAGTGCGGGCGAGCCGCGGCTGACCCTGTCGCTGGCGCGCATCGTCGAAGCCGGCTTCATCGCGCTGCACATAGAGGGTGAGGACAAGCGTACCGCCTTCGACGGCGCGGTTGCGCCCGGGCCGCGAAAGCCAATCCGTGCCGTGCTCGACGCAGCACATAAGCCCGTAGAGGTTTTCTGGGCCCCCTGAATCTCGATTTACTCTGGTCCCGGCAAACGGCGGGAGGATGTTTCCGGGACCTCGCCTGAAAGGACCGACCGCCATGACCGCCAGACGCGACATCGAAGCCATCACCGAACGCATCCGTCAGCGCTCAAAACCAGGCCGCGAGCGTTATCTCGGCCGCATCGCCGAGGCATCGAACCGCACCGCCAACCGGGCTGTGCTGTCGTGCGGCAATCTCGCCCACGGCTTTGCGGTGTGCAGCCCCTCGGAAAAGCTCGCGCTTGGCGCCGACAAGGTGCCGAACCTGGGCATCATCACCTCCTACAACGACATGCTGTCGGCGCATCAGCCGTTCGAGACCTTCCCGGCGCTGATCAAGGACGCGGCCCGCGAAGCCGGCGGCATCGCCCAGGTGGCCGGCGGCGTACCGGCAATGTGCGATGGGGTCACGCAAGGCCAGCCCGGCATGGAGCTGTCGCTGTTTTCGCGCGATGTCATCGCCATGGCCGCCGCGATCGGCCTGTCGCACAACATGTTCGACGCCGCCGTCTATCTCGGCGTCTGCGACAAGATCGTGCCGGGGCTGGTGATCGCAGCGCTCACCTTCGGCCATCTGCCGGCGGTGTTCATTCCGGCCGGACCGATGACATCAGGCCTGCCCAATGACGAAAAAGCCAAGGTCCGCCAGCTCTTCGCCGAGGGCAAGGTCGGACGCGCCGAACTGCTGGAGGCCGAGTCCAAATCCTATCATGGGCCGGGGACCTGCACCTTCTACGGCACGGCGAATTCCAACCAGATGCTGATGGAGATCATGGGCCTGCACACGCCGGGCGCTTCCTTCGTCAACCCTGGCACGCCGCTGCGCGAGGCGTTGACCCGCGAGGCGACGAAGCGGGCGCTGGCGATCACCGCGCTCGGCAACGCCTATACGCCTGTCGGCCGGATGATCGACGAACGCTCGATCGTCAACGGCGTCGTCGGCCTGCACGCCACCGGCGGCTCGACCAATCACACCATCCACCTGATCGCCATGGCGGCGGCGGCCGGCATAGCCATCACCTGGCAGGATATTTCCGACCTGTCGGAGGCGGTGCCACTGCTGGCGCGGGTCTATCCGAACGGCCTCGCCGACGTGAACCATTTCCACGCCGCCGGCGGGCTCGGCTTCCTGATCCGCGAGCTGCTCGACGAAGGCATCTTGCATGAGGATGTGCAGACGGTGTGGGGCGAAGGCCTGCGGCCCTATGCGGTCGAGGCAAAGCTCGGCGCCGACGGAGGCGTGGTGCGCGAGGCCTCGCCGAAGGCAAGCGGCGACGAAAAGGTGCTGGCGCCGTTCAACAAGGCATTCCAGGCGACCGGCGGCCTGAAGGTGCTGTCAGGCAATCTCGGCCACGCCGTCATCAAGACTTCCGCGGTGAAGCCGGAGCGGCGTATCATCGAGGCGCCGGCCAAGGTCTTCGACAGCCAGCAAGGGCTGAACGATGCGTTCAAGGCCGGCACGCTGATCGGTGATTTCATCGCCGTCATCCGCTTCCAGGGGCCCAAGGCCAACGGCATGCCGGAGCTGCACAAGCTGACTACCGTGCTCGGCATCCTGCAGGATCGCGGCCAGCGCGTGGCGCTGGTCACCGACGGACGCATGTCGGGCGCCTCCGGCAAGGTGCCGGCGGCGATCCATGTCACGCCGGAAGCGGTCGAGGAGGGTCCTATCGCCAGGATCCACGAAGGCGACATCATCCGGCTCGACGCCGAAGCCGGCACACTCGAAGTGCTGGTGCCGGCCGGCGACTTCGCTTTGCGCCGGACGGCGGATGCCGATCTCATCGGCAACGAGTTCGGTTTCGGCCGCGAGCTGTTTGCCGGCTTTCGACAACTGGTCGGCCGCGCCGATCATGGCGCCAGCGCCTTCGGCACGGCTTGACGGCAGTTCTGCGTAGTTCACGAAAAAGGGCGGCACATGGCCGCCCTCTTGCGGTTGTGCATACGATTCTATTGCACGGTTAGCTCGGCTCGCTCGCCGGCCTTGACCGTCACGTTGCCTTCTTTGGAACTGTTGTCGGATTTCTCCGAGACGACGGCGTAGTCGCCCGCAGGGATCGCTGCCTGATACTTCTGGTCGAATGCATAGCCAAGCGACTTGCGGTTGCCGTTGATGTCCTTCTTGGCCTCGAAAATCTCGATCTTCGAGGCTCCGGGCGCGGTGATCGCCAGCACGCCGGCATTCATTGCGACCTTCAGATCCTGAAATTCGCCCACCTTGACAGTGAACGGCTGCTCGACGACGGCGAGATCAACCGTCGCAATCAACACATAGTCATCGGGTGGCAGATCGAATTTGCTGTCGGGTCCGTAGGCATAGGTCACCTCGTCCCTGGTTCCATCGATCTTCTTTTTTGCCTTGAGCACCTTGAAGCCGATGCCTGAACCGTCCGCCTTGTCGCCGCCGGCAGCATAGTAAGCATTGGCAACGACATGGCCGACACCGGCAATCATGTCCTTTTCCACGGTCTTGCCGGCAGCCAGCGGGATCGTATCGGTAGCCACGCCCTGCCCGATCGTGACAGTCACCTTCTGGTCGCCGGCCGGCAACACGGCTTTCGTCGTCCCATAAAAGGTCGCGGGCATGTCTGCACCCGGATAATCGATGACGACAGCCGCGCCATCGACGACATCCGCCCCCGCGTTCGGTCGCGGGTGGATGATCAGCGTGCCGGCATTCAAGTTGAAGAGAGGCTTGTAGACCTGGCCTGCCTCGATCTTGACCTTCTGCTCGGTCTTCGCCTGGCCGTCACTGGCCACGACGATATAGTCGCCCGGTTCCAGATTGGCCTTGTAGGCGCCGTATTCGGTGCTGACGTAGTCGCCGCGCGTACCGTCGGGTTTCGCCTTGTAGATTTCCCAGGCGTTGCCGTCGGTGACGGGATCGCCGCCCTCGGCAAGCACTGCTATCGGCTGGAAATTGAAGTCCGGTTTGGCCGGCTCCGGTGCGGGCGCTGGCTCCGGTGCCGGAGCGGGTGCCGGTTCCGGCACCGGCGCCGCCACGGTCTCGGCAAGCGCCTCCTGCAGCGCCTTCTCGTCGGAGGCCTGGATGTATTTGCCGCCGGTGTTGTCGGCGAGGCAGGCGATCTGCTTGCCCTCGTCGGCGGTGAGGCCGAAGCCGACGACATCGGCGGTGAAGTCGACGCCGGATGCCTCGAGCTCCTTGCCAAGCGCGCAGGGGTCGCCGCCGCATGTTTCGAGCCCGTCGGTGATGAGCACGACGGTCGCCTTGTCCTCGGTGTATTTCAGCGCCTCGGCCGCCTGTTTGACCGCCGCCGTCAGCGGCGTCTTGCCGAGGAATTTCAGGCTGTCGGCGGCGGCCGAAATGGCGCTGCCCGAACCTGCCTGAGGCGGCACGATCAGCTGGATGTCGTCGCAGCTGCCCTTTTCACGATGGCCATAGGCCATGAAGCCGATCTCGTCGTCGGTGGGGACCGATTGAAGCACGGTTCGAAGCGACTCGCGGGCGATTTCGAGCTTGGGCTTGCCGTCGATCTGCGCCCACATCGAGCCGGACGCATCGAGAATGATGATGACCTTGTTTGCGGCGAAGCCGAACGTCGTCATCGACAAAAGGAGGACCGCCGCCGCGACACTCCGTGCAAGTCCCGCCATCGAAATCTCCTAAATCCACCCCTGATCCGGGCGGCAAGCTATTTGACGCGGCGCTGGGACACAAGTCCCGGCGCCCGGTGCGTAGGGCTCCGAACCCAGCTTGACAAAGACCTGACGACAGCCAGTTCGGTGGTGCCGGCAGTGCCGGCAGTTTTTGCGATAGGAATTTTTTCTTGACTCTATGCCCTCAGCTATGATACATTTTCGCCCATGGTGCTGATTTGCGCCAAGTGACCCGCCGCACAGGCGGGTTTTTCGTTTGATGCACCGTCAGCCTACGCGGCGAAGGCTCCGAAAGAACCGTTACCCGAATTCGCTGCCTTGGTCCGATGCGCCGGGCCGAATGCCGAACTTTTCAACGGAAGCGAAGTTCAGTAGGTCGTGCGGCGCTCTTCCGAGGGCGGCCTGCCGAATTGCAGCCGGTAGCTCTGGGCGAAGTAGGAATGCGAGGTGAAGCCGGTCGCGATCGCCACGTCGAGGATCGGCATGTTGGTCTGGCGCAGCAGTTCGCGCGCCCGCTCCAGCCGCAACCGCATGTAATAACGGCCGGGCGTGACGCTGAGATGGCGCAGGAACAGGCGCTCGACCTGGCGCACCGAAAGGCCGGCGGATTTGGCCAGCTGTACCGCCGACAGCGGCTCGTCGAGGTGGTCGGCCATCAGTTCGACGATACGCCTAAGCTTCTCCGACTTGCCGGTCAGGTCGCGTTCCGGCCCGACGCGCTGACGGTCGCCGGCCGAGCGGATGCGTTCGTGCTGGAACTGGTTGGCGACGCCATTGGCGAGGTTCGAGCCGAAATCGCCGCGCACGATCTCCAGCATCAGGTCGATCGAAGTGGTGCCGCCGGCACAGGTGTAGCGCTTGCGATCGATCTCGAAGACGTTGCCGGTGCAGTTGATGTCGGGGAAGCGTTCGACGAAGCCGGCACGGTTTTCCCAATGGATGGTGCAGCGATAGCCTTCGAGCTGGCCGGCCTCGGCCAGCAGATAGGAGCCGACCGACAGGGCACCCAGCGCATTGCCGCGCCGGCCCCAGCTTCGCAAAGCCGCCAGCACCTTGCTCTTGCCGGGGAATTCCGTCGTCAGCCCAACCGAGACGAACAGGATATCGACCGGCGGCAGGTCGGCAACGGCATAGTCGATCTTGAGCGGCAGGCCGTTGGAAGCCATCACCGGATCGCCATCGGCCGACACCGTCGTCCAGCCGTAGAAGTCACGGCCGAGCAACCGGTTCGCCGACCGGAACGTATCGATCGCGGCAGCCAGCGAGAACATGGAGAACTTGTCGACCAGCAGGAATGCGAACTGCCGGCCACCTTGAACGGGGTCCGCGATGACCGGCCGTTCTGAGGGAACACTGGGGTTCGGCAAAGCTGCGGCTTTCTGGCGGGTCAGAAGGACGGCCGTTTCAATCCGGCCGCAAGGTAGGCCGAGGCTAACGTATTGGCCATCAGCATGGCAATGGTCATAGGCCCGACACCGCCAGGCACCGGCGTGATGGCGCCGGCGGCCTTGGCCGCTTCGGCATAGGCGACATCGCCGACGAGACGGGACTTGCCCTCGCCCTTTTCCGGCGCCGGAATGCGGTTGATGCCGACATCGATGACGGTGGCGCCTGGCTTGACCCAATCACCCCTGATCATCTCCGGCCTGCCGACGGCTGCGACAAGAATGTCGGCGGTGCGGGCAAGTGCCGGCAGGTCCCTGGTGCGGCTATGGGCGATGGTGACGGTGCAATTGGCGGCAAGCAGGAGGTTGGCCATCGGCTTGCCGACGATGTTGGAGCGGCCGACGACGACGGCGTTGAGACCGGACAAATCCTTACCGCGCACCCGCTCGATCAGAAGCATCGAGCCGGCCGGCGTGCAAGGCACGAAGGCTGTCTCGAGTTCACCGGTGCCGAGCTTGCCGACATTGATGAAATGGAAGCCGTCGACATCCTTTTCCGGCGCGATGGTCTGGATGATCTTGCCGGCGTCGATGTGGGCCGGCAGCGGAAGCTGCACGAGGATGCCGTTGATGGCCGGATCGGCGTTGAGGTCGCCGATGATCTTCAGCAATGCCGGTTCCGAGGTTTCGGCCGGCAGCGTGTGCTGGACGGAATGAAAGCCGCATTCCTTGGCGGTGCGCGACTTGGACGCGACATAGACCTGGCTGGCAGGATCCTCGCCGACGATGACCACGGCAAGACCGGGCTTGGGCTTGCCCTTGGCGACAAGTTCAGCCGTCAGGGACTTGACCGTCCCCACAACGTCCCCGGCAACGCTCTTGCCATCAATCACTACAGCCATGGACTACCCTCAACACCAGAATGCCCAAGCGCGTCGCTTACGAAAACGACGCGCTTTTAGATATTTAACAGCGTGGCAATTTAACGAAAATTACAACATGCAATACCGCCAAAACGCCGTCCCTGTATCTTATACCAAACTGACCAAGCCGAACACTAGT
>NZ_JAMYQH010000060.1:0-11352 GCF_040320765.1 Mesorhizobium sp. M0618
GCGCCTGTCTGGCTTTCAAAGATGCGTTTCAGAATGCGATCCGAAAAATATCGCACCTTCCTCAATTTTAATGGTGGCAGACCTTGATGAGAACGATTTCGTACTCGTCATTGAGCAGCCGCACCTGTTCGGGACGCAACAGCGGTGCACCTTGATGTGAATTCTGAACGTTCCAAGCGAACGTTCGCGCCTGGCTGTAGGAAATCGATTGGGCTTGAAATGTGAATCCACCGATAGCTTTGGAAATGTAGTTCGGAGTCTCGTCATCTACCTCGATGTTCCTAGAAGCGCGCCGGCAGCCCGGGCGGGGGGCTTGGGGTTAGACTGCCAGCGCACGGCACTCATAAAGAGCGGCCTCTTTTCGCGGTTCGGACACCCATAGTCAACCCGGCAACGTCTGGATGCCCGCTGTGCTTTTTGCAGAGCGGCGATGCTGGGCATATCGGCCGATCCTGTCTAGGATGGTGTGGCCACTCTCGTCGGCCGAGTTGATGCTCCAGCCAGTATCGCCTTGCCGACCAGCATGAGTTCGCCGTTAGCAATCCATCGTTGCGGGCGTTCCAGTCACGGCCTTCCATTCGGCGGTGGCTTGCAAGCGATGAACATGTATGGCGAGAGCAGAACGTTTGGGGCGGGGGACGAAGAGGTTGCGGAGGGCTGACAAGGTCGAGACGAAGCGTTGCAGGCCTCCCGGCGATCGGACCCCTGCATCATCCGCTCCCGTTTTCGCGGCGGCACATGGGAATTCTCCGCTCTGTTGTTCAATCCCTTGTGCGACCGGTGCTCGACGTCCGGCATCATCTGTCGCTTTGCCGCTCCATACGAGCGAAGCTAGTCGGTGATCATGCGCTTCGGCGCGAGCCCCTGCTTCTTCCACAGCCGCGTCAGCAAGCGCAACCTCTCGCAGGGTGCGCTCTCAGAGTTCGTTCCTGCGCAGCGGCCTTGTTATCTCGATACTGGATAAGCGTCTACGAACCTACGCGCCGCATAACGAGCTTTGTTGCGCTGGTCGGTTGCGAAGGGTGGCTCTATGCATCGCAGTGGCGGACGCGAAATCCTCACCATCCTTCTGCATCGCGCTATTTGGCTTGCCGAAAACCCAATTTCGCCGGCACGCTGCCGCTGAATACGATGATCATCTCGCATTCTTGCTATGGAGACTGTCGTCCTTCCTGGGCACGCGGCTGACGGCGACGAAAGCGGGTTTATTCATGCAACACCCCTTTTTGGCAGGCAAGCTGGTGGACTTCGGGATGTCGGGGGCGAATATAGCGAAGACTCCCGCCGCTCGCTGATGCATTCTGGACGCAACCGCATCGAGCCGATGTGTTCGAGACGCTTCGCGGCTGCAGTCGCCGAACGATGGCGTGGTTATGCGACCTGTTCGGCATGGCTACCCCCGTCCAGTCAGGCGTTCACGAAGGTGTTTGTCGAGAGTTCGTGGAGAAAGTCCGCCACTTATCTTTGGCGAGGGCTTTGCTCCGGAGTGGCGATCGGTGCGCTGATCGACAGGCAGGCTCTGGCCAAAATCGAATCCCATGCCGTCGCGAAAGGCCGCAGAATTCGATGCGGGGGCAAACGCATCGCGCGAATGGCACGTCGAACTATCGGTCCTGTCTCCAGCGAGATGACCATCGCGCAAGAAAGAGACATTCGGGCGGCTGGCGCCTGTGATTGCTTCGACGATGCGGATAGGTCGTGCATGAGGCCAACGACACGATCTACGGCCTTCCCCCACATTTGTGCCTCAAACGGAAGCGTGTCTGGCGTGTCGCCGAGGCCTTGGAATATGGCATAGTGGTATGAACACGGGACGCATGTCGTCGGAAGCCGCGCCTTTCGGCCGAGTGAAGCAGTCCGGCATCGGGCGGGAGGGTTCCCGCCATTGCCTCGAGGACTACCTCGAAATGAAATACCTCTGCACGGGCGGCATCTGAAGCATGGGCTTGCAGGGCTCGCAGACCGGTAAACAGCGAGCCATCTCCAAATATGTGAATTGTGGATTGCTCCTCGACGGGAGCTGAGGGGCGGCTCCGCAAGCCTTACGACGCTCTTTGCGAGCCGTAGCTGCCGAGCTGGCAAAAGGCCGGGCTACGTCGCGCCAGCGCAATCGGCGCGCAGAAAATTAGGCCTACCCGCTCCGGGACCGCGGACCTCGTCAGCTTCTCGTAAGTATGCCCGAGTAGGTTGCTCAGCTGATCTGTGGACGTGAGGCTAACGTGAACCGGCACAAATTTGACCTATCCAATGTAACAGGTTGGCGGCAGGTGCAGCCCCCGGCATCTCAAGAGCAAGCGGCACAGGCCGGGCAAGAGGGCTTTGAGCAGCGCTCGGGCGAGGCGCGCCAAGCCGCTGCCCAAATTCCCGCCCCCGGCGTTCCGGCTCTGCCAGACCCGTTCCATCCTCATCCGTCTCACGGAGACCTGAGCCTCATCGAAGGCGCGGCCCCATGGGAAGCGCAGCCCATGATGCAAGGGAGCGGACAAGAACACGCCGCGGCGCCGTACGCCGGAGGCAGTGGGTCGATGCTAGGTGCCTCGGTGCTGCAGCCGGGTCACTCAACGGCGCGCCATCATCATGCGCCGGATTCGTCAGTGGGTGATCTGAATCCTTCCGCACCGTTCGAGTTGCGTGACCATGCTCGTTCCCCCGTGCCGGCGGCGGTGCAGCCAGATCCTCCAGTAGTGGTCTCCGACGGTCGCGGCTGCAAGCGTCCTCTTTATTCCAACGATGCGACCGTTGTCGAAGGGCTGAGGTCACTCTACGCGGGTAAGGCCAAGGAGGAAACGGTCAAGCGCCATGTAAATTCTCTTTACGGCTTTGGTCGTTGGCTCTTTAAAAATAACAAGCCGGGATTTGCTGCTCGGCTTCACGAGGAGTCGCTGGATGAAGATCTCAAGGAGTACGAGAGCAGTGGTGGCTCCTCGACTGTGGCTGTGGCACTGCGTCGTCTCAGAGAGTCGGCGGGCGGAGTGCCAATGGTGGGCCGCGCTGTCCTGAATCCCGACCCTGCCGACGCCGTGCTCATCAAAGAGTACAAAGCGGCTCTCATCAAAGAGTACAAGGGAGCGCCTGCGACCGGGCCGAATCGCCAAACCATTCACGACTATGGAGCTACTCTTAGACGTTTCAGTGAATACCTGGTTGAAAACAACAAGCCGGGGATTGCGGCTCGGCTTCACGAGGAGTCGCTGGATGAAGATGCCAAGCGCTATAAGGCCTCCAGTGGTGACCGGAGGATCATTGCACTAGCTCAACTCCGGAAGTTCCTGCCGTCCGCCGCACTCGGGCGCGAAATTGCCCTTGCTGCTCGTCCGGAAGACGCACTCGGCATGGAGGCTCGTGCCATTGGGGACGCCGCTGCGCAGCACAGCGGGCCGCAGAAGGCATTGGGTCGGCCAGAGAAGCTCCCTGGGGAAGCTAATGAAGACGCCGCTGTTCTGCCATCGTCTTTCGTACCAACTGGGCACCATCACCAAGCCTCGGATCCCGCAGAGTCCTTTCGTCCCCTGATCTGGCGCGACGGCGACCAGCGCGCGCCGGACGAGCGGATCGCTGCACAGGACAGGAGCAACCTGCTACCAAGCGAGGAGGTGCCACTGAGGCCACCGGAATTCGCTCCTCCCAGCTTGCGGGCGGGGAATTCCGCCTCGCCAGAGCTCTTTTCTGAGGGGATGTCCCCCGCGGTCGAAGGGTTTTTTGGTGTTTTCGGCGACCCCAGCGGGCGGGTGCTCGGCGCATTGCAATTGCTAGGCGACGAACATATCCACAGGGATTACCAGCTCCTGGAGCAGGAGTTGCAGGGGAACAATCCAGAACTCGCCGCCCGGACGCGGTTCGTGGATCCCCTCGTAGCCAATTATCATCTGCGCTTGGGCTCCGAGAGCGACAAGCTAAGCGCATTCCAGCGCATCGTCCATAATCAGAACGGTAACGACACAGCCGACTTCCTGTTCGTGCCAGTGAGCGATGGCGGTAAGACTCTTGCGGAGCGCGGCAAACATTGGTCGCTGCTGTTCGTTGATCGCAGCGACCGGGAACGGCCGGTTGCCTATCATTATGACTCCGTCAGCGGATGGCATGACAAGCTTGCAAAACACCTCGCAGAAAGGCTGGGCGCCAGCCTGGAGACCCGCGTGGACTTACCCCGCATCGCCCAGCAGAGCAACGAGTGGGATTGCGGAGTCTACGTGGTGGACGGCACGCGGGCGCTGGTTGGGCGATTGCAAAGATGGCAGCCAGACCTGCCAGACCTGAACCTCAACAACCTCGTCGTCAATCGGCAGGCACTACAAACCCGACTCATGGGTGACGATACATCTGGAACGGCAAATTATCTCACGAACTTTGAACTCATGGACCGACAGGCGCGAGACGCGGTTAAGGAAAGCCCCGTTGGGACGTTTCACCAGCGGATCAAGCGGCTCGGCCAGTCAGCGCGAGCGTTGCACGACAGAGCCCTGGCTCCAGTCGCGCCGGACCAAGGCAACCCAGACTCGGTGTTCGTACGGGACGTTGTTCCCGGGGAAACACGCCATCATCATGCGCCGGATTCGTCAGTGGTTGATCTGAATCCCCCCGCACCGTTCGAGTTGCGTGACCATGCTCGTTCTATGCCGGCGGCGGTGCAGCCAGATCCTCCAGTAGTGGTCTCCGGTCGCGACAAGCGTCCTCTTTATTCCAACGATGCGACCGTTGTCGAAGGGCTGCGGTCAGCACTCTATGCCGGTAAGGTCGGGGAGCGCACGGTCACGGACCATGTAAATTCTCTTCTCGGCTTTGGTCGTTGGCTCTTTGATAATAACAAGCCGGGATTTGCTACTCGGCTTGACGATCCGTTGCTGGATCAGGATCTCAAGGAGTACCAGCGCGAGAGTGGCTCCTCGAACGTGGCTAGAGCACTGGGTCGTCTCAAAGAGTCGGCGGGCGGAGCGCCAATGGTGGGCCGCGCTGCCCTGAATCCCGACCCTGCCGACGCCGTGCTCATCAAAGAGTACAAAGCGGCTCTCATCAAAGAGTACAAGGGAGCGCCTGCGACCGGGCCGAATCCCAAAACCACTCAGGACTATGCGGCTACTCTTAGACGTTTCAGTCAATACCTGCATGAAAACAACAGGCCGGGGATTGCGGCTCGGCTTTACGAGGGGTCGCTGGATGAAGATGCCAGGCGTTATTTGGACTCCAGTGGTAACCGGTGGATCAGTGCACTAGCTCATCTCCGGAAGTTCCCGCCGTACGCCGCACTCGGGCGCGAAATTGCCCTTGCTGCTCGTCCGGAAGACGCAGTCGGCATGGAGGCTCGTGCCATTGGGGACGCCGCTGCGCAGCACAGCGGGCCGCAGAAGGCATTGGGTCGGCCAGAGAAGCCCCCTGGGAAAGCTAAGCAGCTGAGCGAGATCGGCAATTCAGGCGCTCGCGTGCTGATGCAGGCCCCCACCCATCAAGTGGGTGCATTGGCATGGGAGGCGCAGCCCATGATGCTGGGGGACGAGCACCTGGCACCGCATACCGGAGGCAGTGGGTCGATGCTGGGTGCCTCGGTGCTGCAGCCGGGTCACTCAACGGCGCGCGATTCGTCAGTGGTTGATCTGAATCCCCCCGCACCGTTCGAGTTGCGTGACCATGCTCGTTCTGTGCCGGCGGCGCCTGCCGGGCCAGCGTTCGCCAGGGCTGAGGAGACGCCCTCCGCGGTTGGCGAGGCCGCGGAGGCCGCAAGGTGGGCTCGGTTGCAAAAGCAAATGGACGAACCAGTGCATGATCCCGGCCCTCAAGTGGATACATCGCCATGGGAGGCGCAACTCATGGTGCAAGGGAGCGGACAAGAACACGCCGCGGCGCCCTACGCCGGAGGCAGTGGGTCGATGCTGGGGGCCTCGGTGCTGCAGCCGGATCACTCAACGGCGCGCCATCATCATGCGCCGGATTCGTCAGTGGTTGATCTGAATCCCCCCTCACCGTCCGAGTTGCGTGACCCTGCTCGTTCTGTGCCGCCGGCGCCTGCCGGGCCAGCGTTCGCCAGGGCTGAGGAGACGTCCTCCGCGGTTGGCGAGGCCGCGGTGGCCGAAAGGTGGGCTCGGTTGCAAAAGCAGAAGGTCGACGCTGATTTGTCGGGATATTTCGACTCGATTCCGCACGCGGACCTTCTACGATCGCCATGGGAGGCGCAACTCATGACGCAAGGGAGCGGACAAGAACACGCCGCGGCGCCCTACGCCGGAGGCAGTGGGTCGATGCTGGGTGCCTCGGTGCTGCAGCCGGGTCACTCAACGGCGCGCGATTCGTCAGTGGTTGATCTGAATCCCCCCGCACCGTTCGAGTTGCGTGACCATGCTCGTTCTGTGCCGGCGGCGCCTGCCGGGCCAGCGTTCGCCAGGGCTGAGGAGACGCCCTCCGCGGTTGGCGAGGCCGCGGAGGCCGCAAGGTGGGCTCGGTTGCAAAAGCAAATGGACGAACCAGTGCATGATCCCGGCCCTCAAGTGGATACATCGCCATGGGAGGCGCAACTCATGGTGCAAGGGAGCGGACAAGAACACGCCGCGGCGCCCTACGCCGGAGGCAGTGGGTCGATGCTGGGGGCCTCGGTGCTGCAGCCGGATCACTCAACGGCGCGCCATCATGATGCGCCGGATTCGTCAGTGGTTGATCTGAATCCCCCCGCACCGTCCGAGTTGCGTGACCCTGCTCGTTCTGTGCCGCCGGCGGTGCAGCCAGATCCTCCAATAGGGGTCTCCGGTCGCGACAAGGGTCCTCTCTATTCCAACGATGCGACCATTGTCGAAGGGCTGAGGTCAGCATTGGAGAGCACGGTCAAGCGCCATGTAAATTCTCTTCTCGGCTTTGGTCGTTGGCTCTTTGATAATAACAGGCCGGGATTTGCTGCTCGGCTTCACGAGGAGTCGCTGGATCCGGATCTCAAGGAGTACGAGAGCAAGAGTGGCTCCTCGGACGTGGCTAGAGCAGTGGGTCATCTCAAGACGTGGGCGGGCGGAGCGCCAGTGCTGGACCGCGCCGCTGTCCTGAATAATCCCGACCCTGCCGACGCCGCGCTCATCAGAGATTACACAGCGGCTCCCATCAAAGAGTACAAGGCAGCGCCGACCGGGCCGAATCCCGCTACCATTCAGACCTATGGATCTGCTCCTAGACGTTTCAGTGAATACCTGGTTGAAAACAAAAAGCCGGGGATTGCGGCTCGGCTTCACGAGGGGTCGCTGGATGAAGATGCCAAGCGCTATAACAACTCCGGTGGGATCAGTGCACTAGCTCATCTCCGGAAGTCCGAACTCGGGCGCGAGCTCCCTGGGAAAGCTAATGAAGACGACGCTGTTCTGCCATTGCCTTTCGTGCCAACTGGGCCCCATCACCAAGCCTCGGATCCCGCAGGGTCCTTTCGTCCCCTGATCTGGCGCGACGGCGACCAGCGCGCGCCGGACGAGCGGATCGCAGCACAGGACAGGAGCAATCAGCTACCAAGCGAGGAGGTCCTCATCAACCGTGAGCATGATACAGCGGAGTTGAGACCAGCGAAGAGGCAAAGGACCCCGAACAGTCGTCTGCAGGACGTTGCCACTGAGCCGCAGCTGAGCGAGATCGGCAATTCAGGCGCTCGCGTGCTGATGCAGGCCCCCACCCATCAAGTGGGTGCATTGCCATGGGAAGCGCAGCCCATGATGCAAGGGAGCGGACAAGAACACGCCGCGGCGCCGTACGCCGGAGGCAGTGGGTCGATGCTGGGTGCCTCGGTGCTGCAGCCGGGTCACTCAACGGCGCGCCATCATCATGCGCCGGATTCGTCAGTGGTTGATCTGAATCCCCCCGCACCGTCCGAGTTGCGTGACCATGCTCGTTCTGTGCCGGCGGCGGTGCAGCCAGATCCTCCAATAGGGGTCTCCGGTCGCGACAAGGGTCCCCTCTATTCCAACGATGCGACCGTTGTCGAAGGGCTGAGGTCAGCTTACGCGGGTAAGGTCAAGGAGAGCACGGTCAAGCGCCATGTAAATTCTCTTCTCGGCTTTGGTCGTTGGCTCTTTGACAATAACAGGCCGGGATTTGCTGCTCGGCTTGACGAATCGTCGCTGGATCAGGATCGCAAGGAGTACGAGAGCAGGGGTGGCCCCTCGGAGTACGAGAGCAGGGGTGGCCCCTCGATCGTGGCTAGAGCACTGGGTCGTCTCAAGACGTTGGCGGGCGGAGCGCCAGTGGTCGACCGCCCTGTCCGGAATCCCTACCCTGCCGACGCCGCGCTCATCAGAGATTACACAGCGGCTCTCATCAAAGAGTACAAAGAAGCGCCTGCGACCGGGCCGAATCGCGGTACCATTCAGGTCTATGGATCTACTCTTATACGTTTCAGTGAATACCTGCATGAAAACAAAAAGCCGGGGATTGCGGATCGGCTTCACGAGGGGTCGCTGGATGAAGATGCCAAGCGCTATGTGAACTCCGGTGGTAACCGGAGGATCAGTGCACTAGCTCATCTCCGGAAGTTCGCACCCGGGCGCGAAATTGCCCTTGCTGCTCGTCCGGAAGACGCAGTCGGCATGGAGGCTCGTGCCATTGGGGACGCCGCTGCGCAGCGCAGCGGGCCGCAGGAGGCATTGGGTCGGCCAGAGAGGCCCCCTGGGAAAGCTAAAGACGGGCGGGTGCTCGGCGCATTGGAATGGCTAGGCGACGAACATATCCAGAGGGATTACCAACTCCTGGAGCAGGAGTTGCAGGGGAACAATCCAGATCTCGCCGCCCGGACGCGGTTCGTGGATCCCCTCGTAGCCAATTATCATCTGCGCTTGGGCTCCAAGAGCGTCATGCTAAGCGCATTCCAGCGCATCGTCCATAAGAACGGCAACGACACAGCCGACTTCCTGTTCGTGCCAGTGAGCGATGCCGGTACGACTCGTGAGGAGCGCGGCAAACATTGGTCGCTGCTGTTCGTTGATCGCAGCGACCGGGAACGGCCGGTTGCCTATCATTATGACTCCTACAACGGATGGCATGACCCGCTTGCAAAAGAGCTCGCAGAAAATCTGGGCGCCAGCCTGGAGACCCGCGTGGGCGTATCCCGCATCGCCCAGCAGAGCAACGTGGTGGATTGCGGAGTCTACGTGGTGGACGGCACGCGGGCGCTGGTTGGGCGATTGCAATCGCAGCCAGATGACCTGAACCTCAACAACCTCGTCGTCAATCGGCAGGCACTACAAACCCGCCTCAGGGGTGACGATACATTCGGAACGGCAAATAATCTCACGAACTTTGAACTCATGGACCGACAGGCCCGAGACGCGGTTAAGGAAAGCCCCGTTGGGACGTTTCACCAGCAGATCAAGCGGCTCGGCCAGTCAGCGCCAGACGTTGCTCCCGGGGACCCATTTAAATTTCAAAGTCTTGAGAGCAAGGGGGACGCCGCTGCGCAGCACAGCGGGCCGCAGGAGGAATACAGTTGGCCAGAGTATCTCCCCCCTGGGAAAGCTAATGAAGACGACGCTGTACTGGCATCGTCTTTCGTGCCAACTGGGCCCCATCACCAAGCCTCGGATCCCGCAGGGTCCTTTCGTCCCCTGAGCTGGCGCGACGGCGACCAGCGCGCGCCGGACGAGCGGATCGCAGCACAGGACAGGAGCAACCAGCTACCAAGCGAGGAGGTCCTCATCAACCGTGAGCATGATACAGCGGAGTTGAGACCAGCGAAGAGGCAAAGGACCCCGAACAGTCGTCTGCAGGACGTTGCCACTGAGCCGCAGCTGAGCGAGATCGGCAATTCAGGCGCTCGCGTGCTGATGCAGGCCCCCACCCATCAAGTGGGTGCATTGCCATGGGAAGCGCAGCCCATGATGCAAGGGAGCGGACAAGAACACGCCGCGGCGCCGTACGCCGGAGGCAGTGGGTCGATGCTGGGTGCCTCGGTGCTGCAGCCGGGTCACTCAACGGCGCGCCATCATCATGCGCCGGATTCGTCAGTGGTTGATCTGAATCCCCCCGCACCGTCCGAGTTGCGTGACCATGCTCGTTCTGTGCCGGCGGCGGTGCAGCCAGATCGCCCAAAAGTGGTCTCCGGTCCCGACAAGGGTCCTCTTTATTCCAACGATGCGACCCTTGTCGAAGGGCTGAGGTCAGCACTCTATGCCGGTAAGGTCGGGGAGATCACGGTCAAGCGCCATGTAGATATTCTTTTCGGCTTTGGTCATTGGCTCGTTGAAAATAACAAGCCGGGGATTGCGGATCGGCTTCACGAGGAGTCGCTGGAGCGGGATCGCAAGGAGTACGAGATCTGGGGTGGCGGCCCCTCGGCCGTGGCTGGGTCACTGGGTCGTCTCAAGACGTGGGCGGGCGGAGCGCCAGTGGTGGGCCGCCCGGCCCTGAATCCCCACCCTGCCGACGCCGTGCTCATCAGAGAGTACACAGCGGCTCTCATCAAAGCGTACGAGGCAGCGCCGACCGGGCCGAAACCCCGTACCGTTGAGGTCTATGGGTCTTCTCTTAGACGTTTCAGTCAATGCCTGGTTGAAAACAAAAAGCCGGGGATTGCGGATCGGCTTCACGAGCGGTCGCTGGATGAAGATGCCAAGCGCTATATGAAAACCGCTGAAATCAGTGCACTAACTCATGTCCGGAAGTTCGCACTCGGGCGCGAAATTGCCCTTGCTGCTCGTCCGGAAGACGCAGTCGGCATGGAGGCTCGTGCCATTGGGGACGCCGCTGCGCAGACCGCGGCACAAGCTCATGGCCACGCAGGAGAGCAGGGACCCATCTCTCGAGCTCAACAAGTCGCGCCAGCGCCGTTTGAACGGCACTTGGGCAAGAAGCGCGAGGCCCAGGACGGACTGACGAGTACACTTGACAGGAGCAACCTCGTGAACAGCGGGGGCGTCATCATAAACAATGAACATTCCACAGCGCTGTTGAGACCGGCGAAGAGGCAGAGGACTGATAATCCGCAAAGCCGCGCCATGGGGCGGCAACTGAGCGAAGCAACCACGACGTCCATCAGCCAAGCCTCCGATCAAGCCCGAGCGGACCTAGTGGCTTCCTTCAGAAGCAGGGAGCGCTCCGACGCGGGGCGTTGAGCTCCATGGCTGGGGTCAAGCAGAACAGCTCTCTTGACGACAGAGGCGCTGATGCGATCTCCGGACCGGTAGCTCTCGCCGTAATTGATCAGGCTGGTACTGTTGGAAGGCTTGATCAGCCTCGTCACCCCAATCTCCAGCATAGCTCACTGTCACGCGGCCAACGTGCCTCCGTAGCTAACATCTACGTCAGCGTTGAAGAAGTAGCCTGCGCCACGGGATGTTTTGACCAGGCGAGGGTTGGCCGCATCAGCCTCCAGCTTTCGGCGCAAGCGCATGATTAGGACATCGA
>NZ_JAMYQH010000061.1:0-10861 GCF_040320765.1 Mesorhizobium sp. M0618
CTCACTAAATATTTGGGCGGGCGCGGCGCCCCCCATACACTTCAAAAATTACAAATTTCTAATTTTTCTAATATTTTTTTTTTTGGGCCCCCTTTTTGTGGGGCGGGGGGGGGCCCCCCCCCCCCCCGCGACTTTAAACGGACCTTGTTTCAGGGCTTGATACGACTATGGACACGACAGCCCAACCCGGCACGGTGAAGGAGCGGCCTCTGGCCTCGGCTCCACGCCTGACGCTGTCCGGCATCTCCAAGAGCTTTCCCGGCGTGCGCGCGCTGCACAATGTCAGCCTGTCGCTCTATCCGGGCCAGGTGACGGCATTGATCGGCGAAAACGGCGCCGGCAAGTCGACGCTGGTCAAGATCATGACCGGCATCTACCAGCCCGACACGGGCACAATCAGCATCGACGGCGAGGCCGTCACCCTGCCCAGCGCGCATGCCGCCTTCGGGTACGGCGTCACCGCCATCCACCAGGAAACCGTGCTGTTCGACGATTTGACGGTTGCCGAGAACATCTTTCTCGGCCACGCACCGCGCACGCGCTTCAGCACCATCGACTGGCGCACGATGCGCAAAAATGCGCGCGAAGTGCTCGACACCATGCATGCCGGCCATATCGACGCCAACGCGCGGCTGAAGGACCTCGGCATCGCCAACAAGCATCTGGTCGCGGTTGCGCGTGCCATGTCGATCGACGCGCAAATCGTCATCATGGACGAGCCGACCGCCGCCCTTTCGATGAAGGAGATCGAGGAGCTTTTCCTGCTGATCGAATTCCTCAAAAGCGAAGGCAAGGCGATCCTGTTCATCAGCCACAAGTTCGACGAGATCTACCGTATCGCCGACCGCTACACGGTGTTCCGCGATGGCGAAATGGTCGGCGAAGGCCTGATCAAGGATGCCGGCCAGAGCCAGATCGTGCGTCTGATGGTCGGCCGCGCGGTCGACCACATCTTCCCGCAGCGCAAGGCCGAGATCGGCGCGCCGGTGCTTTCCGTTTCCGGCCTGTCGCATCCGACCGAATTCAACGATATCGGCTTCGAATTGCGCAAGGGCGAGATCCTCGGCTTCTACGGCCTTGTCGGCGCCGGGCGCAGCGAGGTGATGCAGGCGATATCGGGCATCACCCGCACCTCAAGCGGCACGATCACGCTGGAGGGCAAGGTGATCGCGCCGAAATCGGCTGCGGATTCGATCGATGCCGGCATCGTCTACGTGCCCGAAGAACGCGGCAAGCAAGGCGTGGTGATCGGCCTGCCGATCTTCCAGAACGTCTCGCTGCCTTCGCTCAAGCGCACCTCCAGATCCGGCCTGCTGCGGCTGGCTGAAGAGTTTTCGCTCGCCCGCTCCTACACCGAGCGGCTCGACCTCAGGGCCTCCTCGCTCAGCCAGGATGTCGGCACGCTGTCGGGCGGCAACCAGCAGAAGATCGTCATCGCCAAATGGCTGGCGACCGCGCCCAAGGTGATCATCCTGGACGAGCCGACCAAGGGCATCGACATCGGCTCCAAGGCCGCCGTGCACGGCTTCATGGCCGAACTGGTGGCACAGGGCCTGTCGGTGATCATGGTATCGTCGGAACTGCCGGAAATCCTCGGCATGTCCGACCGCGTCGTCGTCATGCGCGAAGGTCTCGTCGCGGCGGTCTACGACAACAAGGGGCTCGACGCCGAGACGCTGGTCAGGACGGCAGCAGGGATCGCGGCATGAAGGCATTCCTCAAATACCGCGAAATCTGGCTGTTCGCGGCCATCATCGTGCTGATCGGATTGATCTCGACGCGCTTCCCGGCCTTTGCCGACCCCGGCAATCTGCGCCAGGTGTTCAATGACACCTCGATCCTGATGATCCTGGCGCTGGGCCAGATGGTTGTCATCCTGACCCGGTCGATCGATCTGTCGATGGCGTCCAACCTCTGCTTCACCGGCATGGTGGTGGCCATGCTGAACGCCGCGCATCCGGCAATCCCGATCCCGCTGCTGATCGTCATCGCATTGGCCGTCGGCCTGGTGCTCGGCGCCATCAACGGCCTGCTGGTCTGGCGGCTGAACATCCCCTCGATCGTGGTGACGTTGGGCACACTCACCATCTATCGCGGCGCCACCTTCGTCCTGTCCGGTGGCGCCTGGGTCAATGCCGACAAGATGAGCCCGGACTTCATCGGCTTTCAGCGCGCCGCCTTCCTCGGCATTCCGGTGCTATCGTGGATCGCCATCCTGGTCATCGGGCTGTTCTTCATCTTGATGACACGCACCGCGCTCGGTCGCTCGATCTATGCCATCGGCGTCAACCCGACGGCATCGGTCTATGCCGGCATCGATGTCGGCCGGACGAAGTTCATCGTCTTCTGCATCTCCGGCATGATTGGCGGCCTCTCAGGCTATCTCTGGATCTCGCGCTATGTGATCGCCTCGGTCGAGGTCGCCAACGGCTATGAGCTCAACATCATCGCCGCCTGCGTCATCGGCGGCATCTCGATCGCCGGCGGCATCGGTTCGGTCGGCGGCGCGGTGCTCGGCGCTCTGTTCCTCGGCATCATCTCCAACGCGCTGCCGGTCATCAACATCTCGCCCTTCTGGCAGATGGCGATCTCGGGCAGCGCCATCATCCTCGCCGTCGTGCTCAATGCGCGCGGCGAACGCCGGCAGGGCCGCATCATCCTGCGGAAAGTGGAGGCGGCATGACCGACATCCCCGCCCCGCGCCACATTCCCGACCGGCTCGACAAGCCGTTCCGTGCGGCGATCTTTTCCTGGGAAGCACTGCTGGTGGTGGTGGCGGTCGCCATCTTCGCCATCAACAGCTTCGCCTCGCCCTATTTCCTCGACCCGTACTCGCTGTCCGATCTCACCTTCAATTTCACCGAGAAGGGCCTGATCGCCTTCGCCATGGCGTTGCTGATCATCTCCGGCGAAATCGACCTGTCCGTGGCCGCCATCATCGCGCTCGCCTCGACCATGATGGGCATGGCGGTGCAGGCCGGCGCCGGCACGCCAGTGCTGGTGCTGATCGGCATTGTCGTCGGGCTCGGCTGCGGCGCCTTCAACGGACTGCTCGTCACAAGGTTGGGATTGCCGTCCATCGTCGTCACCATCGGCACGATGAGTCTGTTTCGCGGCATCGCCTTCATCATCCTCGGCGACCAGGCCTACAAGGGCTATCCCGAAAGCTTCGCCTTTTTCGGCCAGGGCTATGTCTGGTGGGTGGTGTCGTTCGAACTTGTGCTCTTCCTCATCGCGGCCGTCGTTTACTGGTTCTTGCTGCACCGCACGAGTTTCGGCCGCCGTGTCTTTGCCATCGGCAACAACCCGGTCGCAGCACAATTTTCCGGCGTGCGCGTCGGCCGCACCAAGTTCATCCTGTTCTGCCTGACCGGGCTGATGTCGGGCATCGCCTCGGTGCTGATTACCTCGCGGCTCGGTTCGACCCGGCCTTCGATCGCACAGGGCTACGAGCTGGAAGTCATCACCATGGTGGTGCTCGGCGGCGTCAGCATTCTCGGCGGCGCTGGCAGCATTTTAGGCGTCGTGCTTGCCGCCTTCATCATGGGGTTGGTGACCTTCGGCCTCGGCCTGCTCAACGTGCCCGGCATCGTCATGTCGATCTTCATCGGCCTGCTGCTGATCATCGTCATCGCGCTGCCAATCGTCTGGCGGCGGCTGCGTGGTAACAGCTGATGCCGCAGAAATATGCGTTCAAGATGAATCTCAAGCCCGGCATGAAGGCCGAATACAAGAAGCGCCATGACGAGATCTGGCCGTCACTGGTTGCGCTCTTGAAGCAGGCCGGCGTGTCCGATTACTCCATCCATCTCGACGAGGAGACCAACGTCCTGTTCGGCGTGCTGTGGCGGCGAGACGACCACGGCATGGACGATCTGCCCAAGCATCCGGTGATGCAGCGCTGGTGGGCACACATGGCCGACATCATGGAAACCATGCCGGACAACGAGCCAGTGGCCGTGCCGCTGGAAACCGTGTTCCATATGGCATGAGTGCGATGCGCCACGTCGCCGTCATCGATATCGGCAAGACCAACGCCAAGGTGGCGCTGGTCGACCTAGCGACGTTGAGCGAAGTGGCGTTGCGCCGCATGGCGAATGCGCCGGTGCGGCAAGCGCCCTACCCGCACCACGATGTCGAGGCACTGTGGACATTCATCCTCGACAGCCTTGCCGGCCTCAACCGCGAACAGCGCGTCGACGCCATATCGATCACGACCCATGGCGCGACGGGCGCACTGGTCGACGCCTCGGGCGAACTGGTGCTGCCGGTGCTCGACTATGAATTCGATGGCCCCGACAGGCTGGTCGTGGATTATGACGCGATCCGCCCGCCTTTCGCCGAGACCGGCACGCCGCGCCTGCCGCTAGGCCTCAATCTCGGCGCACAATTCTTCTGGCAGCAGAAAAGCTTCCCGGCCGAATTCGCCAAGGCTGCCGCGATGCTGATGTACCCGCAATATTGGGCCTTGCGCCTGAGCGGCGTCGCCGCCAACGAAGTGACCTCGCTTGGTTGCCACACCGATCTGTGGAACCCGTGGACGGCGGATTTTTCATCATTGGTCGACAGCCTGGAATGGCGCGGGCTGATGGCGCCGGTGCGGCCGGCCCGAGATCGCCTCGGCCCGATCCTGCCCGCTGTTGCGGTGCGAACCGAACTCGATCCGCAAACGCCGGTCTTCTGCGGCCTGCACGATTCCAACGCCTCGCTGCTGCCGCATCTGCTGTCCGACAAACCGCCTTTCTCCGTCGTCTCGACCGGCACCTGGGTGGTGTCGATGGCGGTCGGCGGCACACAGATTGCGCTGGATGCCGCGCGCGACACGCTGGTCAATGTCAACGCACTCGGCAATCCCGTTCCCTCGGCGCGCTTCATGGGCGGCCGCGAGTTTTCCGTGCTGACAAAGGACCAGCCGGAGCAGTGGACCGAAGCTGATGTCGGCGCCGTTCTGGCGCGAAAGACCCTGCTGCTGCCATCGACCCAGCAAGGATCGGGGCCGTTCCCGCATCATGCCACGGCATGGCTCAACGCCGACGGCATGAACAATGGCCAGCGCTTTGCCGCCATCTCGTTCTATCTGGCGTTGATGACGGCGACCTGTCTCGACCTGATTGGCGCCGACGGCCCGACCACTGTCGAAGGCCCCTTTGCCTGCAACCGGCTCTTTGTCGGGATGCTGGCGGCAAGCACGGCACGCGCCGTCGTTGCGTCCGAGACCACCACCGGCACCAGCATCGGCGCTGCACTGCTGGCAACCGATCAACTGATGGCACAAGGCAAAGGCGAAACAATGGAGCCGCCTACCGACCCTGTCTGGGCGGACTACGTCAGCGCCTGGCGCGCGGCGGTCGAAGTGCAGGGATAGGGCCCGTCTGTTTGGGCATGATCTCTGGACAAACGGTTTCCGTTTGTCCGAGAAAACCGGAACCCACTTTTCGGGATCATGCTCAACTACAAGATCCGCTTGCCGAAAACCGACATGACGAAGTTGATCACGTCGGTGCCGATCCGGGGCTCCAGATCCGCGGTCAAGCCCGAAACATCCATTGACAGCAGACCGCCGGAGAGCGCGATCGCCTCCATCGCTTGATGCGTTTCGCGCACGGTCAGCCCTCCGGAGCCCGCAGCCCAGCCTGCGAATTCGGTTGCGGTAGGCGAGTAACTGACATGGAAGCCTTGCGTGCCCGATGTGGCGATGCGGATCGCTTCATGCATCAGGTCGCGCATGCCCATGGCATCGATATCGGTCATGGTGAAGGCGGAGACGCGTGAATCCTTCAACACCCGCGCTTCGGCCGGATCGGCGTGGCGCAAGCCGACGATGACGACATTCTCCGGCGACAGCTGCGGCTGCAGCGCACCCGCCTTGTGGTCGAGGCCGAGGGTACGCGCCAAGACCGAGCCTTCCGGCAGGTCGATGCCGTCCTCGTCCTCGGGCATCAGGGCGGCGATGGAATCGATCCAGATCAGGCCGAAGGAATGCGTCGCGCGCGCCGTTGCGGTCAGCGCCTTGTGGGCGATGCGACGGTCGGCGCCGGCAGTCAGCCGGATCAGCCCCGATGGCGGCCGCTCGATATCGGCCAACTCGACGACGTCGAAATTCATTGCTTCCAGCCGCGCGCCGGTGCCTTCCCGGGCTAGGATGCCGGCCGCCCCTTGTTCGGCCGTGATCTGCACCATCTTGCGGCCGGAAAAATCCTCGACGTCGTGCATCGGGGCCTTCTCGACATATTCCGAAGTCATCGCCAGCAGCATGGCGCCATAGCTCATGCGGAAGGCGAGGCGGTCGCCGACGGCCGGCGGCGGATCGGCGTCGGCGACATCCAGCAGCAAATGGTCACTGGAGGCACCGAGTACCCGTATGCCCTTGGCGATCGGCGTCAGCCCCTCGACCAGCACGTCCTCACGGCCGATATTGGCAATGGCGCGCAGCCTGTCGCCCTCGTCGGGGAAGACCGGCTGGTTGCCGAAGGCGTCGTAGCCGGACTGGCCGATCGGCCGTGACGGCTTGAGCTTGACCTCGATGATGTCGCTGGTCAGCCTGCAGGCATCGGGTTCGAGTTCGGCCCATGGCGTGTCGCGGAAGGTCTCGACGCCGCCTTGCAGGATCGCCTCGCCGACCCGCAGATTGTTGATGCCGGCCGGCAGCTTGCCTTCGAGCAGTAGCGGCAGCGACGACGAGGCGCCGCCGGAAATCCAGTCGAGGCTTTTGCCGGACAGGCGCTCGGTCTTGTAGGCGTGGGCGACGAGCTGGCCGAGATTTTCCGGCGTCGGCATGATGGCGCCGAAACAGCCGAGATTGGTGCCGATGCCGGCGATGCGCACGCCCTTGAATGCCTGGATCTGTTCGACCGTCGGGATCAGGTCGTTTGGCCAGATGCCTTCCCGAAGATCGCCGAGATCGATCATCAGCATGATGTCGTGGACCCGGCCCATGCGCTCGGCGATGCGCGAAATCTCGCGGATGGTGGCGAGTTCCGACTGCAGGCTGATGTCGACGGTGCGCACCACCTCCTCGACACGCGCCATCGGCGGGCTGCGCAACAGCATGATCGGCGCGTTGATGCCGCTGTCGCGCAGCCGGCGGATGTTCTCGAAGCGCGATTCGGCGATGCCCGCAACGCCGCCACGCAGCATGGCGCGCGCCACTTGCGGCATGCCGCAGGTGCCCTTGGTGACGCCGAACACCTTGATGCCCGACAGCGCGCAGCGCTCGACGATCGTGCGCGCATTGCGCTCGATGCGGCCAAGGTCGATGGCGACTTGCGGTCCCGACATCTCTAGCTCCCGTAGACCAGTCCCTGCGGGTCGATCTCCGGCTTGCGGCCGGAAACGAGGTCGGCAAGGAATTTGCCGGAGCCGCAGGCCATGGTCCAGCCGACATGACCGTGGCCGGTGTCGAGATAGAGGTTCTTGTAGCGCGCCTGGCCGATGACCGGCACCGAGTTGGGCATCATCGGCCGCAGGCCCGCCCAGAACACAGCCTTCTTCTCGTCGAAGGCACCTGGGAAAAGATCCTTGCCGGTGCTGATGATCGTCTTGAAATCGGCGGGCTTGAAAGTTCGATCGAAGCCGGTGAATTCAGCCGTCGAGGACATCCGCAAGCGGTTGCCCAGCCTGGAATAGCCGATCAGCCGGTCCTCGTCGGCGCCGCCCATGGTCGGTCCCTTGCTTTCGTCCTCCAAGGGAATCGTCGCGGTATAGCCTTTTACCGGATAGACAGGCAGGTCGATGCCGTAGCGGCGCCCGAGCAGGCCGCTCTCCGGTCCCATCGAGATGACCACGGCATCGCCAGCGACCGGGCCGGCCGACGTCATCACCGCGCGCACATGATCGCCCTCGATGTCGAGGCCTTCGACTGTCGTTGCGAACAGGAATTTGACGCCGAGCTTCTCGGCAGCATAGGCGGCCAGCCTGTCGACAAACTGCTTGGAATCTCCGGTCTGGTCGGTTGGCGAATAGACGCCACCGGCAATCTTGTCCTTGACGCCGGCAAGGCCTGGTTCCAGCTCGACCAGCCGGTCGCGGCCGACGATTTCGATCGGCAGGCCGTGCTTGGCAAGATAACGGTAATTGTCGGTACCGGTGTCGAGGCTCTTTTGCGAGCGGAAGAAATAGAGAATGCCCTTCTTGCGCTCATCGTAGTGGATGCCGGTGGCTTCCGAAAGCGCATTGATGCAGTCGCGCGAATAGAGCGCGAGCCTGAGCTTGATGTCGGTGTTGGCGCGCAGGCGCGCCACCGTGCACTGGCGCAAGAAACGCATGCTCCAGGCAAGGAAATAGGGATCGAGGCGCAGCCTGACCTTGATGCCGAGATCATGGTTGTAGAGCCCGCGCAGGAAGGTCTTCAAAGCCGCCGGCGAGGCCCAGGCGGTGGCGTCACCCGGTGACACCAGGCCGGCGTTGGACTGGCTGGTGCCTTGTGCCACCGCCGGATGGCGCTCGATCACTGTCACCTCATGGCCGTCGCTGGCCAGATAATAGGCGGCCGCCGTACCGACGACACCGGCCCCGAGCACCGTTATTTTCATGCCATCCCCCAAGAGCTCCTCGCGGTGCGGCGCCTCCGCGCCTTGCCGCGAATGCCTTCAATAGCGCTTCACTGCCCGCCTTGCGAGCCCTTGGGAGGACCCGGTTCAGCCGCGCGCGGAGTTCTTGCCGGTCAGGATGCGCTCCCAGGCGAGCGCGTCGGCGACGATCTGGTCGAGATCGTCGCGTTGCGGGGTCCAGCCGAGCTCGGCGCGGGCGAGATCCGAATTGGCAACCACCGCCGCGGCATCGCCGGGACGGCGATCGCCCATCTTCACCTCGAAATTATGGCCGAAGGCGCGGCGCACGCTGTCGATGACCTCGAGCACCGAATAGCCATGGCTGTAGCCGCAATTGGCGACGAGGCTGGTGCCCCCGGCGCGCAACCGTTGCAGGGCCAGGCGATGCGCCGCCGCCAGGTCGCTGACATGGATGTAGTCGCGCATGCAGGTGCCGTCCGGCGTCGGATAATCGGTGCCGAACACCTGCATGAACGGCCGCTTGCCGAGTGCCGTCTCGCAGGCAACCTTGATCAGATGGGTGGCGCCCGGCGTCGACTGGCCGGTGCGGCCCTTCGGGTCTGCGCCGGCGACGTTGAAGTAGCGCAGCGCGGTATAGCGCAGGCTATGCGCGATCGACGCGTCGCGCAGCATCCACTCACTCATCAGCTTGGACAGGCCATAGGGCGATTCCGGCGACAGGCGGGCGTCCTCGCGCACCGGCTCCAGCCCGGCGCCGCCATAGACGGCGGCGGTCGAGGAAAAGATGAAATTGGGCACGCCTTCGCGCACCGCGGTTTCGATCAGCGTGCGCGTCTTCGAGGTGTTGTTCTCATAGTAGCTGAGCGGGTCGGCAACCGATTCCGGAACCACGATCGAGCCGGCGAAATGAATGATCGCGTCGACCTTGTTCTCCCTGATGACCGAGCCGACCAATTCCCGGTCGGCGACATCGCCGACGACCAGCTTGGCCTCGGGCGCCACCGCCCATTCGAAACCGGTGGAAAGACGGTCGAGAACGACCACGCTTTCGCCGGCATCCAGCAGCTCCCAGACCATATGGCTGCCGATGTAACCGGCGCCGCCTGTAACCAAAACCGTCATCCGCGTCCTCGCTTATCCAAGATTTATCGGAAACTGTCTCAACCCCCGCTCTACTGGAAAGCCCGCCGCATGACCATTGGAACCCGTGGTAACCGGCATTGCCGGCCAGTGGCATCGTCCTGAAACAAAGTTGATCCACATCAAGGGAATAGGCCACGATCCGTGGTCGTTAGGAACAGGTCCGGGGCGTGGCATTTTGACCAAAAAGGCCAGGTGGACGACCAACAGGCCAATGATTATGATCCCGCGCAAAAATTGGGAAGTCGACATGAACTATCAGCGGTTCTTCGAGGAAGCGATCGACCAGCTCCATGCCGAGCGTCGCTACCGCGTTTTCGCCGACCTGGAGCGCATCGCGGGCAAGTTCCCGCGCGCCATCTGGCGTTCCAATGGCCGCGCCGAGGAAATCACCGTCTGGTGCTCCAACGACTATCTTGGCATGGGCCAGCATCCCGACGTCATCGCCGCGTTCCAGAATACGGCAGGCAAAATGGGTTCGGGCGCCGGCGGCACCCGCAACATTTCCGGCACCTCGAACCCGCTGGTCGAACTCGAGGTGGAGCTTGCCGATCTGCACGACAAGGAAGCGGCACTGGTCTTCACCTCCGGTTTCGTCTCCAACGAAGCCTCGATCTCGACCATCGCGAAGCTTTTGCCCAACTGCCTGATCATCTCGGACGAATTGAACCACGCCTCGATGATCGAAGGCGTGCGGCGTTCCGGCGCCGAGAAGAAGATCTTCCGCCACAACGACGTGGCGCATCTGGAAAGCCTTTTGCAGGCGGCGGGGCTCGAACGCGCCAAGCTGATCGTCTTCGAAAGCGTCTATTCGATGGATGGCGACATCGCGCCGATCAGAGAGATCGTCGAACTCGCCGAGCGCTACAACGCCATGACCTATATCGACGAGGTCCATGCCGTCGGCATGTACGGGCCGCGCGGCGGCGGCATCACCGAGCGAGAAGGCCTGGCCGACCGCATCGACATCATCGAAGGCACGCTGGCCAAGGCATTCGGCACGCTGGGCGGCTACATCACCGGCACCAGCGCCGTGATCGACGCCGTGCGTTCCTATGCGCCGGGCTTCATTTTCACCACGGCACTGCCGCCGGCGATCGCGGCTGCCGCGACCGCGTCGATCCGTCATCTCAAGCGCTCGCAGGCCGAGCGCGACGCCCAGCAGCAGCAGGCGAGCCGAACCAAGCAGATCCTGTCGGCCGCCGGCCTGC
>NZ_JAMYQH010000062.1:0-9951 GCF_040320765.1 Mesorhizobium sp. M0618
CCGCCGTCAGCGACGTCTTGCCATGGTCGACGTGGCCAATCGTGCCGATGTTCACGTGAGGCTTGTTACGCTCGAATTTACCTTTTGCCATTGTCTCTTTCCTTGGACTTCAGTTCGGTCGAAGACCTTCAGTTCAGTCGAATGCGGGGCGATTAGCGACAAAGGCCAAAAAACACAAGCGTCTTTTGGCCGGGTGCCGTCTCACTCAGTCCGAACCATCGATCCGATTGCGGGGATATGACGCTGATATAGGAAGGCTCTGGGCAAAATGAAGGGGTAGCGGGCCGACCGATCGAGGCCGCGAAAGCGCTGGCTTGCTTGCCCGGCCCTGTCTGAATCATGGCCAGGCCATGGACCATTGCCGCCACCACCCGCCTCTGATCTTGTGGCCGGATGCATTTCATCCCTGCCTCGATCCGCGGCCCGCTGTTCATGATCGTCTCGACGGGATCGTATCTCGTCAACGACACGATGATGAAGCTCGCGACGGCTGGCCTGCCGTCCTATGAAGTGCTGTTTCTGCGGGGTGCCGCGGCAGCCCTCTGGGGCTTCCCGCTTTTGTTCGCGCTGGGCTACGGCAAGCAGATCCCGCTGATCTTCGACAAGCGCGTACTGAGCCGGAACGTGCTCGAGCTGGCGGCGATCCTTTGCTATGTCGTCGCGCTCGCCAACATGCAGATCGCCGATTCCACCGCGCTCGGCCAGATCACGCCGCTCTTGATGCTGGTCGGCTCCTCGATCCTGTTTGGCGAACGGATCGGCGGCCGGCGCATGGCGCTGATCGGGCTCGGCTTCGTCGGAGCGCTGATGGTGGCGCAGCCGAGCATGCAAGGCATTTCGGTCTACGCCTTGCTGGCGCTCGGCAATGCCACATTTGCGGCAGCGCGCGACCTTGCCGGTCGGCGGGTCGCGGCCGAGGTGCCGGGGATGATCGTGGCGATTTCCGCAGTCGTGGTGGTGCTGATCGGCGCCGGCGCCGCGCATCTGGTTTCAGAGCGCTGGGTCATGCCCGGGGCACATCACCTGCTGCTGATGGCGGGTGCTGGATTTTTCCTGATCTTCGGCCATTTCTTCATCTTCATGGCCTATCGCGTCGGACCGACCAGCGCCGTGGCACCGTTCTATTATTGCTTCACCGTCTGGGCGGTGATTTCGGGCCTGCTGGTGTTCGGGCAATTCCCAAACACACTGGCGATCTGTGGCATCCTGCTGGTGGTCGGCAGCGGGCTGACCATCGTGTCGCTGGATCAGCGTCAGCGCCGGCTGGCCGTCGTCGCCTGATGCATGTCGCCCAAAAGTGCCCCGGATTTGGGAGAACGACATGCATAAACAAAGACCTGGAGCCTCCGCATCCACGCATGCGCGGATGAGCAGTTGCCGCGCCGAAAAAGATCGTCTAATCGGCGAAGCATAGGTCGATCGACGACGAGATGATCAATCAGCCAAGGGAGTTCCCCGTGACCGATTTTGACCAGAACAAGAGCTCCGACGCCGAGCACAAGGCCGCTATCCGCAAGTCGCTTGTCGGCTGGGCGGTGTTCATCGCCGGAACGCTGATCTTTTTCGTCGCCGCCGATGCAGTGTTGATGCCATAGACGAGCCGCTGCACGTACAGGCCTGAAGCCGGTCTTGCCTTCGGAAACTCGAAACCTCAGACGATCCGCAGGTGCCTAAAGCGTCCGCCTTGCGCTGAACTGATGGTAGGCCCACAGCACGACCACCGCCCCAACCACCGCGACGATCAGGCTGGAGATGTTGAGACCGGTGACACCCACGCCAAAGATCTGGCTGCAGATCACGCCGCCGACAATGGCGCCGACGATGCCGAGGACGATATCCATGATCAGGCCCTGGCCGGTCTTGTTGACGATCTTGCTGCCCAGGAAGCCGGCAATGGCGCCCAGAATGATCCAGCTGATGATACCCATTTTTTCCTCTCCATCCCCTCGCCAGCCGACATTTTCATAGGATTGTCAAAACCTCAAGCCAGCTTGAAATTCTGCCCGAATGCTTCATTGTTGATGAGGGGTCGGGCCTTGGTCGCTATGGAGGATCCACGATGGGACTTTTTGACAACGCCGTTCCCGGCGGCAACATCACCAAACCCCTGATGATCGCGCTCGGCGCATTGCTGGTCGGCAAGATGCTGAGCGGCAGAAGTGCCGAAGAGCCAGAACAGTCTCCCGCGCCCGCTCCGACCGCCCCGCCCCCGTCCCGACGGAAACCACATCCGCCGATGGTGGCCTGGCTGGCGGATTGGGCGGCCTGCTCGACAAGCTCAGAAATGCCGGCCACGGCAATGCCGCCGACTCCTGGGTCGGCACCGGGCAGAACCAGCCGATCAATGCCAACGATCTTGGCACCGCGATCGGACCGCAGATCATTCGCGAGATCGCGCAACGGACCGGGCTGGACGAGCAGGAACTGCTCAAGCAACTGTCCACCGCCCTGCCCGGTATCGTCGACAGACTGACGCCGAACGGCCAGGGGCCGCAGCAGCACCAGGTCGCCACCGCGTTCAACAGCTGACGCGGCGCAGCCACTACAATTGGAGCACTGCGCGCCTCGTGCGCAGTGTTTCGGCTTGCCGGTGATGGGATAAGTGTCTGGAGCGGGTAGCGGGAATCGAACCCGCATATTCAGCTTGGAAGGCTGCTGCTCTACCACTGAGCTATACCCGCGCCGTTCCTGAAGTACCGGATTCATCCGAAAAGCGCCATGCACTTTTCGGTCCGATTCTTGTCACGTTTCAGGGCTTCCGGGCCGGCAGTGGTGGAGAGGGTTGGATTCGAACCAACGTAAGCTAAGCTAACGGATTTACAGTCCGTCCCCTTTAACCACTCGGGCACCTCTCCAGTCTGCCGCCGGAGCCATGCAACGAGGCATTCACGCCGATCCGGACCCGAGTTATGTGTTCTCCGAAACCAGCGCAGCGCCTTATGGCGGCAAGCCCATTGGGTGTCAACCGCGCAACCATGGTTTTTCGTTTCTGTTCGCCGGCTGTGACGGCGGGCCATATCCTTGGCCGGAGGAGACAGCTATAGAAGCCAGCCATGAGCGACAAAACCAACACCCCCAAAGACACCCATTACGCCAAGCTGCGCCGCGCCTATCGCGACGAGAAAAGCGGCGGCGCGCCGGCATTCCGGCCCCGACAGCCGGTTCCACCGGGCGAAAATGCCGCGGATGGCCTGGTGCGGCTCTACGGCCTGCACACCGTGCGCGCCGCACTCGACAATCCGCGCCGCAAGATCAGAAGGATGCTGGTGACGCGCAATGCGGCCGAGCGCCTCGAAATCGCCGATCTCGCCGCCCTGCCCTTCAAGACCGAACTGGTCGAACCCAGGGACATCGACAAGATCACCGGGTCGGATGCCGTGCATCAGGGTGTGCTGATCGAGGCCGAGCCGCTGAAAGCCAAGCGGCTCGATGCGCTTGGCGACGCGAAGCTGGTGCTGGTGCTCGACCAGATCACCGACCCGCACAATGTCGGCGCTATCCTGCGCTCGGCGGTCGCCTTCGGCGCCGGCGCGCTGATCACCACGGCCCGCCACAGCCCGCAGGAATCGGGCGTGCTGGCGAAATCCGCCTCCGGCGCGCTGGAGCACATCGACCAGATCGAGGTGAAGAACCTCGCCGACGCACTCGGCCAGTTGCACGAGGCCGGCTTCCGCACCATCGGACTTGATTCGGACGCGCCGGCCGAACTCGAAAAGAGCTTTGCCGGAGAAAAGATCGCCTTGGTGCTGGGCGCCGAAGGCAAGGGCCTGCGCCAGAAGACGCGCGAGACGGTGACCACGCTGGCGCGGCTCGACATGCCCGGCGCCATCCATTCGCTCAACGTGTCGAATGCCGCGGCGATCAGCCTTTACGTGGCGCGGACATTTTTGAAGCGCGGCTAGAGCAATTCTAGGAAAAGTGTGAAGCGGTTTTCCTTCCAGAATTGCGTCAAGACAAAGAGTTAGAGCATTTCGCCGTTTCCGTGAAACGGTGGAATGCTCTAAGCCAAAAATATCTCGAAACGAGAAACGGGTTCCGACAGACGCCGGAACCCGTTCTTCGACGGGCCAAGAGTTTGCGGCTTGGGAACGTTGCGCCGCCCTCTCCTGACCTATGCCGCTTTGCCCCTGGCGTCGGCTGCCTCGCTGCCGACCTCGAAATTGGCCATCCGCTCCAGCGCCCTGACCAGCGCCGAATGATCCTCCTTGGCGCCGCCATTGGCCGCGCAGGAATTGAACAGCTGCTGAGTCGTCGAGGTGTTGGGCAAGGAAACGCCGAGCGCCTTCGCGCCCTCCAGCGCGAGGTTCAAATCCTTCTGGTGCAGTTCGATGCGGAACCCCGGCGCGAAGGTGCGCTTGACCATGCGCTCGCCATGCACTTCCAGAATGCGCGAGGCGGCCAGCCCGCCCATCAGCGCCTGCCTGACCTTGGCCGGGTCGGCGCCAGCTTTCGATGCAAAAACAAGCGCTTCGGCGACGGCTTCAATGGTCAACGCGACGACGATCTGGTTGGCCACCTTGGTGGTCTGGCCAACGCCGTTCGGCCCGACCAGGGTGATGTTCTTGCCCATCTTCTCGAAGACGGGTTTGGCGCGCTCGAAAGGCTTTTCCTCGCCGCCGACCATGATGGTGAGCGACGCCGCCTTGGCACCGACCTCGCCGCCCGAGACCGGCGCATCGAGATAGTCGCAGCCCAGGTCGTTGATGTTCCTGGCAAAAACCTTGGTCTCGATCGGGGAGATCGAGCTCATGTCGATGACCAGCTTGCCCTTTGCCAGGCCGGACGCGACGCCGTTGTCGCTAAACAGCACATCCGCCACCTGCGGGGTGTCGGGCACCATCAGGATGATGATGTCGGCAGCCTTGGCCACGGCGGCGTGGCCGGTGACGGTCTTCAGCCCCTTGGCGACGAGATCGGCCGGCGGCTTGGAGCGATGGTCGCTGGCGATGACCTTGTAACCCGCGTCCAGCAGATGCCCCGCCATCGGCGCGCCCATGATGCCGAGGCCGATGAAGCCGATGGTTTCCATTGTGGTTCTCCAAATGACTGTGTGAAACGCCCCCCCCTCTAATGCTTACGCCGCAGCACTTCCCTGCCCGGCCAACTCCCGAAGCCACCCCAAGCCAGCCTCCGTCCCAGCCTTCGGCTTGTACTCAGCCCCGACCCATCCGGCATAACCAATGCGGTCGATATGCTCGTAGAGGAAGGGATAATTGATCTCACCCGTCCCCGGCTCGTGACGGCCGGGATTATCCGCAAGCTGAATATGCGCGATGCGGCCAAGGTTAGCCTCGATGGTCCGGGCGAGATCCCCCTCCATGATCTGCATGTGATAGATGTCGTATTGCAGGAACAGGTTTTTTGAGCCGACGCGATCGATCAGCGCCAAGGCCTGATCGGAATAGTTGAGGAAGAAGCCCGGAATATCGCGCGTGTTGATCGGCTCGATCAACAGCCTGATGCCGGTCTGCTCCAGCTTCTCCGCCGCGAAGGCGAGGTTTTCGGCAAAGACATCCTCCAGCACCTTGCGGTCGGCGCCCGCCGGCGCGATGCCGGCCAGGCAATTGACCTGCTGGCAGCCGAGCGCCTGCGCGTAGGTGATCGCCTTGGCGATGCCCTGGCGGAATTCCGGCACACGGTCCGGCAGCACCGCAATGCCGCGTTCGCCCTTGCCCCAGTCGCCTGCCGGAAGGTTGAACAGCACCTGGGTCAGACCGTTCTTCTTCAGCCGGGCCGCGACGACATCGGGCGCATGGTCGTAGGGGCCGATATATTCGACGCCCTTGAAGCCGGCGCGAGCGGCGGCATCGAAACGGTCGAGGAACTCATGCTCGCCAAAGAGCATCGAAAGATTGGCTGAAAACCGCGGCATTCTTTTTCTCCTAATCCAACATCACGATCGCTGTCGGCGCATCTTCCTGATGTTCGGCAAGCTCCTCGAATTCGGTGATCTTGTCGATCTCGGTACCCATGGAGATGTTGGTGACGCGTTCGAGGATGAATTCGAGCACGACCGGAACCCGGTGCTCCTTCATCAGCCGCTGCGCTTCCTTGAAGGCACCAGCGAACTCTTCGGGCTTGCGCACCCTGATCGCCTTGCAGCCCATGGCCTCGGCGACGGCAACGTGGTCGACGCCGTAGCCGGCCTCGGGATCGCCTGACCGGTTGATGTTCTCGAAGGCAAGATCGACCTCGAAATCCATCGAGAAACCACGCTGCGCCTGGCGGATCAGGCCGAGATAGGCGTTGTTCACGACGACATGCAGATAGGGCAATTTGTGCTGTGCGCCGACCGCCAGTTCCTCGATCATGAACTGGAAATCATAGTCGCCCGACAGCGCCACGATGGTGCGGTCCGGGTCGGCGGCGCGAACGCCAAGGGCCGCCGGCAAGGTCCAGCCGAGCGGGCCGGCCTGGCCGCAATTGATCCAGTTGCGCGGCTTGTAGACATGCAGGAACTGCGCGCCGGCAATCTGCGACAGGCCGATCGTGGTGACATAGGTGACGTCGCGGCCGAACGCCTTGTTCATCTCCTCATAGACGCGCTGCGGCTTCAGCGGCACCTGGTCGAAATGCGTCTTGCGCTTCATCGTCTTCTTGCGGGCCTGGCATTCCTTCGCCCAGCCCGACCAGTCGCGCAGCTTGCCCGCCGTCTTCCATTCGGTGGCGACGTCGAGCAGCATCTTCAGTGCGGCACCGGCATCCGAAACGACGCCGAGATCCGGCGCGAAGACACGGCCGATCTGGGTGGGCTCGATGTCGACATGGATGAACTTTTTGCCCTTGGTGTAGACATCGACGGAGCCGGTGTGGCGGTTGGCCCAGCGGTTGCCGATGCCGAAGACGAAGTCGGCTTCCAGCATCGTCGCATTGCCATAGCGGTGCGAGGTCTGCAGTCCGCACATGCCGGCCATCAGCCGGTGATCGTCGGGGATCGCTCCCCAGCCCATCAAGGTCGGGATGACCGGCACGCCTGAAATCTCGGCGAATTCGATGAGCAGATCGGACGCATCGGCGTTTATGATACCGCCGCCGGCGACGATCAGCGGCTTTTCGGCGGCGTTGAGCATCGTCAACGCCTTTTCGGCCTGGGCGCGCGTCATGGCCGGCTTGAACGGCGTCAACGGCTCATAGGCGTCGATGTCGAATTCGATTTCGGCGAGTTGCACGTCGACCGGCAGGTCGATCAGGACAGGGCCCGGCCGAGAGGAACGCATCAGATGAAAGGCCTTCTGCAGCGCCATCGGGACGAGATAGGGCTCCATGACGGTGACCGCCCATTTGGCGACCGGCGCGGCAATGGCTGATATGTCGACGGCCTGGAAATCCTCCTTGTTCAGCCGCGCCCGCGGCGCCTGACCGGTGATGCACAGGATCGGAATGGAATCCGCGGCGGCCGAATAGAGCCCCGTGATCATGTCGGTGCCGGCTGGACCCGAAGTGCCGATGCACAGGCCGATATTGCCCGCCTTGGCGCGCGTAAAACCTTCCGCCATGTGCGAGGCGCCCTCGACGTGACGGGCAAGCACATGGCGTATCGTGCCCCTCGCCTTCATTGCCGAATAGAACGGATTGATCGCCGCGCCCGGCACGCCGAAAGCGCAGGAAATGCCTTCCTTTTCGAGAACAAGAACCGCGGCATCGACAGCGCGCATCCTGGCCATTTTCCAGCCCTCCACAGGTTTGTCATTGTTGGATTGGCCAAGGATGTCAGCACGCCGGTTATTTTTCAATTTTTTCAGAATATTTTTTCATTTCCAGAAAACGGCGTCATTTTCTTGATTTTATTTGATTTTCTGTTTTCCAGGAATCCGACCGCGAACTTAGTGAAAAACTTTTTCATTGTGCATTTGGCGAAACCGGCCGAGATTGACTGCATGGAAACCATCGAAAAACGCCAGCGCGGACGGCCGCGCGCTTTCAACGGGCCATCGGAGGCCAGCTCGGTGCAGTCGCTCGACCGGGCGCTGCGCATCTTGGCCATTGTCGCGGAAGGCAGCGGCCTGTCGCTGAGCGAGATCTCTGCGCAGAGCGGCCTTGCCGCCTCCACCGCCTACCGCATGCTGACGACGCTGCAAAACCACGGCATGGTCGAATTCGACACATCAGACCAGCTCTGGTCGATCGGCGTCGAGACCTACCGCATGGGCGCGGCCTTCCTGCGCCGCCGCAAACTGGTCGACCGCGCCCGTGTCGTCATGCAGGAGCTGATGGAAAGAACCGGCGAGACCGCCAATCTCGGCGTCGCCGAGGACGATTGCGTGGTTTTCGTCAGCCAGGTCGAGACGCACCAGGCGATCCGCGCCTTCTTCCGGCCGGGCACGCGCAGCCCGTTCCATGCGTCGGGCATCGGCAAGGCGGTGCTGGCGCATCTCGAGCCGGAGCGCGTCGGAACCATCCTGCGCAAGGCAGGCCTGCAGCGCTTCACCGACAGGACGCTGTCCGACATTTCAGCGCTTGCCCACGATCTGGCGCGGATCAAGCCGCGCGGCTGGTCGGTCGACGACGAGGAGCGGCATCCCGGCATGCGCTGCGTGGCAGCGGCCATCTTCAACGAATTCGGCGAGCCGATCGGCGGCGTTTCGGTGTCGGGACCAACGGTGCGGGTGACGCCGGAGCGGCTGGCCGAGATCGGCCCGCTGGTGCGCGATGCCGCGGCCGAGGTGACCCGGATGATCGGCGGCATCAGGGCGACCTGACGGTCCGATCGTTTCAAGCACAGCGAAAAGAGGGGCTGCGGGGCGCCCCTCTTCTGGCTGATTGAAACGCCACCTCCTCTCAGAGACGGCAGTAGTGGCGATAGCCGTCGTGGCCGAGATAAGTGTCGGAGTCCGCATCATAGCTCTGGTAGCGGTCATAGCAGCGGCGGACGTGCCACGAGCCGCCGCCTTCGTCGACATAGACGGTACGCGGCTGGGCGAGCAGGCTGCCGAGGACGAAGCCGCCGACGCCGGCGGCAATGCCGATGCCGATTTCGCGGTTGTGGTGATGGCTGTGGGCGGCCGAGGGCTGCACGGTGCCGGCCAGCGTGGCGGCGGCAACTGCAGTGGCGATGAGGCCGGAAACGAGTGTGCTCTTGAACATGACGATCTCCTTGCTTCGTTGACCGAGGCGATCCATCCGCCTCTTGATCATCTGTCGTCGCGGCCAGGAAAAAGGTTCGAATCTTTTTTCGACTTTTCTGGGATCGGGGAAATCGGATCGACCGAGGTCATGCTGACGGCGACCTTGCGAGAGCTTGGCGAAGAAGTTGATGCGGCTGATCTCCCCCCTTGCGGGGGAGATGCCCGGCAGGGCAGAGGGGGGTGCTGTCCCGCCAGCTTGTCAACCAATCAGGGCGAGGCAACCGCACGGATAAAATAGAGAAAGTTCATGGGGAAGCCGGTGATCCTTCACACCCCCCTCTGTCCTGCCGGACATCTCCCCCGCAAAGGGGGAGATCGGCAGCTTTGCCGTCCCCACTTCACAAAGAGATCGCCCAACGCAAAAAGGGCGGCCGAAGCCGCCCTTTTGGGAAATTGGGTCCCTCCATCAAAGGAAAATGATCACCCTGCCATGCCTGTGGTGATGGTTGTAGTGCTTCCACCAATACTTCTTGAAGTGCTTCTTGTGATGGTTGTAGTTGTGGTGATGGCCGTGCATGCCGTGGGCTGACGACGTGCCGACAGTGCCGGCGAGCGCGCCGGTGGCGACGAAGATGGCGACGAGGCCTGAGGTAAGAGTGCGCTTGAACATGATGATCTCCTGGATCTTTTGATCGAGGCGACCCATTCGCCTCTAACCATCAGTCGGCGCGGCGCGGCAAAAGGTTCGAAAGGCTTGGAGATTTTTTGTGGAGCGCCATTGGCGCAAACGAGCAACGACGGCAAGGACACCAATGAACCGTCGCCCCCTATTCCCCTATTCCCCTATTCCCCTATTCCCCTATTCCCCTATTCCCCTATTCCCCTA
>NZ_JAMYQH010000063.1:0-8104 GCF_040320765.1 Mesorhizobium sp. M0618
CCGGACCTTGGCTCAATCGCTCTAATCCCACGAAATCTCTCTCGTGTAGATACAAGGTGTCGAGCGGAGCTCGACGGAGTGGGGGTCGACCCTTGGGCGCAAGGCGAGGCGATGCTTGCGTCTAGTGCTCTTCCTAGTGTCCGTTCACGGCGGTCGCCAGGTGGTTCCCCCACTCCGTCTCGGCTTCGCCGAGCCACCTCTCCCCCCTCCGGAGGGAGAGGAAGGAGCCTGGCGGGGGCAGCGCCAACGCCCGGAAAGGACGGCGGACAGCCCACTCAGGCGCAGGTCCTGCACGAAAACTGCACAGCCTTGCGGAAAACCTCCTCGCATCCGCCCCACCCTTTCCCCGTCGGCCTGACAAACAGGCGGCATGCAAAAGCGAGCAAAACCCTATTGGTTCCTGCCTCACCGGCTGCGCAGCGAAGGCTGGTGGCTAGCCGATCCGCCGCGCGCGAACGCCACGGCGATCCTCATTCCCTTTGTCCGCAGAACCCCGCCGGCAATCCGGCCGGACGCCATCAGGAAGGCCAGGTCATGATATCCTTCTTCACCGCCGCGCCAGGCTATTGCAGCCGCTTCGGTGTCGCCATCCTGCTGGCAGCACTTGCGGATTCTCTCTTTTATGGCCAACCCGCCGGCATCACGGTTTTCCTGTTTGCCACCCTGATTGCCGCCGCGGTGGTCGCCGTGCATCCCGCAGCCTTCAGCGACGGCAGGGTCTGGCTCAAGCCCGCCGCCCTGCTTGTCGCGCTGCTGCCGCTCGCCGAGAACATCAGTGCCTTGTCGGTCTCGATCGCGCTGGCGGCCCTGGTCGTCTTCGCGCTTTCGCTGAGCGGGCGGCTGCGGCACAGCATCGCGCGTATTGCCGGCCAGATCGCGCTGTTCGGGCTGGCGGCGCCGTTCCGCTTCGCCAACGATTTCATCCGCTGGCGCAAGACGGCGCGCCGGTTCGGCCGACGGCGCATCCGGCTGGCGGCGATCGCCGTCTGGGTGATGCCGCTGACGCTGGGTGCGGTCTTCCTGGCGCTGTTCGGCGCCGCCAATCCGGTGATCGACTACTGGCTGTCGCTGATCGACCTGGTGAGGCTGCTCGATCTTATCCAACTGGCGCGGATTGCCTTCTGGCTGTTCGTGCTAGCTGCTGTCTGGGCTTTTCTGCGGCCGCGCCTGCCGCGCCTGGTTCGTCGCATCCCGCACGCGGCGCCGGCCGTCAGCGCTCAAGCCGACAAAACCGTCACCACCATCGAAGACATCCTGTTCGGCAAGGCCGCCATCCTGCGCGCCCTGATCGTCTTCAACGTCCTGTTTGCGCTGCAGACGGCGCTCGACGCCACCTATCTGTGGGGCGGGGCGGCCCTTCCGGACGGGCTGAGCTACGCGGCCTACGCGCATCGTGGCGCCTATCCCTTGATCGTCACTGCGCTGCTTGCCGCCGGCTTCGTGCTGGCGGCGCTGCGGCCAGGCAGCGAGACATCGGCCGATCCGCTCATCCGCCGCCTGGTCTATGCCTGGGTGGCGCAGAACATCATGCTGGTCATTTCGTCGATCCTGCGGCTCGACCTCTATGTCGGCATCTATGCATTGACCTACTGGCGCGTCGCCGCCTTCGTCTGGATGGGGCTGGTCGCATCGGGGCTTGCCCTGATCATCGCCCGCATCGCACTGGGAAAATCCAACGAATGGCTGCTGTCCGCCAATCTTCTGACGTTATCTCTGGCGCTTTATGCCGGCTGTTTCATCAATTTTGCAGCGACGATCGCCAACTACAATGTCGACCATTCCCTCGAAATGACCGGCCAGGGCATTCCCCTAGACGCCTGGTATCTTCACTCGCTCGGTCCGGGCGCGTTTCCCGCACTCGATCGGTTCCTCGAGCAGCAGGGCAAGACGGCGGCCGCCGGCACTGTCCGCGAACTGGCTGGCGTGCGCGGCAGCGATGAAATCTGGTATCGAACTATCCAGCAGAACTGGCGGGCCTGGAGCTTTCGCGACTGGCGGCTGCTTCGATATCTCGACACCAAGGGGCCGTTCGTGATTCCCTCCGCAATCGAACTTTCCATGCCGGGCCGCTGATCCATGCCGCATCACATCCTCGTCGCCGACGATGACCCGCACATCCGCGAGGTGATCTGCTTTGCGCTGGAAAAGGCCGGCATGAAAACGACAGGGGTGGCCGACGGTGCCGCCGCCCTGCAAGCGATCGGCCGCCGGGCGCCGGATCTTGTCGTGCTCGACATCGGCATGCCGGAGATGGACGGGCTGGAGGTCTGCCGGCGACTGCGGCACACATCCGATGTGCCGGTGCTGTTCCTGTCCGCGCGCGACGAGGAGATCGACCGCATCCTCGGGCTCGAAATGGGCGGCGACGACTATGTAACGAAACCATTCAGCCCGCGCGAGCTGGTCGCCCGCGTCAACGTCATCCTGCGGCGCGCCCGCCCGGCGGCGCCCGAACCGGTCGACGACAGGCAGTTTTCGCATGGCAAACTGGCTCTGGCGCCGGCCAGTCACGCTGCCAGCTTCGATGGCAAGGCGCTTGCCCTGACGGGGATCGAATTCTCGATTTTAAAAGGGTTTCTGACGCGGCCCGCGCATGTGCTCGACCGCGACGCAGTGATGGCCAGCGCCTATGCCGCAAACATCCATGTCGCCGGCCGCACCGTCGACAGCCATATCCGCAACATCCGCGCCAAGCTGGCAGCAGTGGGTTGCCTGGATGTTATCGAGACGGTGCATGGCGTCGGCTTCCGGCTCGGCCGATGCGGCTGACGACTTCCGGCAAATGGATCGGCCGCAAATGGCGGCCACGGCTTGCCACGGTCGTCGTCGCCATCCTGATCATGGTGATGGCCCTGCCATTGGTCGGCTTGTTCTTCTTCCGTCTCTACGAGAACCAGCTGATCCGCCAGACCGAAGCGGAGCTGATCGCGCAAGGGGCGGCCATCGCCGCCATCTATGCGCAGGATGTGCGTGACGCCGGTATTGCGGCGGACAAGCTCGGCGCGCCGATGCCGAGGCCAAGCGGGGATTCAAGCCGAAGCGTCAATCCGGACCCGCTCTACAGGCCAATCGAGCCGCAACTCGATCTTGCCTCGGATTATGTGCTGCCGACCCGGCCGGCGGCGATGCCTGCGATCGTCGATCCCACCTTTGCCGCGATCGGTACCCGTCTGTCCGGTATTCTCGACGCCACGCAGAAAACCACGCTGGCCGGCTTCCGGCTGCTCGATCCCCGGGGCGTCGTCATCGCCGGTCGTGGCGAGGTCGGCCAGTCGCTCGGTGCGGCCGAGGAGGTGCGCACAGCGCTTGCCGGTCACTATGCCAGCGCGCTCAGGCTGCGCATTCCCGACCAGCCGACGCCACCGCTCTATTCGGTCAGCCGCGGCACCAAGGTGCGTGTCTTCGTCGCCCTGCCGGTCGCCGTCGACGGCAAGGTCGCCGGCGTCGTCTATGTGTCGCGGACGCCCAACAACATCATCAAGCATCTCTATGGCGAACGCGGCAAGGTGACGTTGGCGGCGATTGCTATAATCGGCGGCACGCTGCTCATCGGCATGGTTTTCCTGCGTACCGTCAGCCGGCCGATCTATGCGCTGATCGACCGAACCGAGCGCATAGCCGCCGGCGACCGCGCGGCGATCCGGCCGCTCGACCATCACGGCACGCGAGAGATGGCGGAGCTGTCCGCAGCCTTCCTCGACATGGCCGAGAAGCTTCAGGCGCGGTCGGACAGCATCCAGACTTTCGCCACCCATGTCTCGCACGAGCTCAAATCGCCGCTGACAGCGATCCAGGGCGCGGCCGAACTGCTGCGCGATTCCGGTGGCGCGATGGACGATACGGAGCGGCGGCGCTTTTCCGACAATATCGTCACCGACGCCGGGCGGCTCAATCTGCTGGTTCGCCGTCTGCTCGACCTAGCGCGTGCCGAAAACCTGGCGCCGAGCGGCGAAAGCACATCGATCGGTGCGGCGCTGGCGCTGCTGCCCGTCGACAACAGGCTGGCGGTTTGCGTCGGAGCCGGCGGCGACATCAGATTGCGCATATCGGCCGAGAACGCGGCTATCGTGCTGGCCAATCTCATCGACAATTCGGCCAGGCACGGCGCGACGGCGGTTTCTGTCTCCGCTACGAGCGCCGACGGCAAGGCGAGCATCCTAGTCAGCGACGACGGCGCCGGCATTTCGCCGAGCAATCGGGCGCGCATTTTCGAGCCGTTCTTCACCACGCGGCGCGAACAGGGCGGCACCGGCATGGGGCTCGGCATCGTGCTGGCCCTCCTGAAAGCGCATGATGGTATGATCGCGCTGGTTGACAGCGAACGCGGCACGCGCTTCGAGATCATTGTGCCGGTGGCGTGACGGACACCATCGGCCGGATCGGAGAAAAAATGCGCTACGACATCGTCATCATCGGTGGAGCCATCGTCGGCTCCTCGGTCGCCTATTACCTGCGTGAGCAAGGGTTTTCCGGCACGATCGCGCTGGTCGAGCGTGATCCGCAATTCGCGCATGCGGCAACGACGCTGTCCATGGCTTCGATCCGCCAGCAATTCTCGATCCCGGAAAACATCCGCCTGTCGCAGTTCACGCTAAAACTGTTCCGGCGGCTGAAGGAAGAGTTCGGGGATGATGCCGATATCGGCTTTCGCGAGGGCGGCTACCTCATCCTTGCCGGCGAGGACGGCTTGCCGATCCTCAAGAGCAATCACGAGGCGCAGATCGCGGAGGGCGCCGACATCGTGCTCGAGGATGCCGACCAGCTTACGCGCCGGTTCCCGTGGCTGTCGACCGAGGGCATTTCAGCCGGCGCCTATGGCCGCACCGGCGAAGGCTGGTTCGACGCGCATGCGATGCTGACGCTGTTCCGAAAGGCGCTGCGGCAGAAGAAAGTCGATTTCATCGCCGCCGATGTCACCAGCATCGCGCGCGATGGCAACCGCGTCACGGGAGTGAGCCTCGGCAATGGCGAGACGCTGAAGGCCGGCATCGTCGTCAACGCCGCCGGCCCGAACGCCGGCAAGGTGGCTGCCATGGCCGGGCTTGAACTCCCGGTCGAGCCGCGCAAGCGCAATGTCTTCGTCTTCGAGGCGCGCGAGAAATATGCCGATATGCCGCTGCTGGTCGATCCCTCCGGCATCTATGTCCGTCCGGAAGGCTCGGTCTATCTCACCGGCGGCGCCGAACCGGAGGAAGGCGACCGCGCACCCGATCCCGGCGACTTCGAGGTAAACTGGCCGCTGTTCGAAGAGGTGATCTGGCCGGTGCTGGCGACCCGCATTCCCGCCTTCGAGGCAATCAAGCCGACCCGCGCCTGGGCCGGCCACTACGACTACAACACGCTCGACCAGAACGCGGTGATCGGTCCGCATCCCGAAGTCGGCAATTTCATCTTCGCCAACGGATTCTCCGGCCACGGCCTGCAGCAGGCGCCGGCGGTCGGCAAGGCGCTGGCCGAACTGATCGTGCATGGTGGCTACCGCACGGTGGACTGCTCGGCGTTCGGGTATGGGCGGGTGGCGGAGGGAAGGGCGTTCCGGGAATTGAATGTGATTTGAGCGATCAGCGCAGACCGCCGTTCTATCGAGTTCCCCCCTCTGGCCTGCCGGCCATCTCCCCCGCAAGAAGGGAGATCGGCAGCTTCAGCGCCTTGCTCTTTCCTGCGACGCAGGAATTGGCGAAAGCGGTTGAGCGCTCAATCTCCCCCCTTGCGGGGGAGATGTCCGGCAGGACAGAGGGGGGTGCTGTCCCGCTAGCCGTTGCAAGTCAGGTGACCGCACGTCAGCCCTTGCGGTCGAACCAGAAGGCGTCGGCCATGCGCTTCATGCCGATACGTTCGTAGAAGCCGACGGCGTCGGGCATGGAGATCAGGCTGATGGCGACCGATGATCCAAGCTGCCGCCGCGCCTCGTCCATCAGGCCCTTGCCTATGCCGAGCCCCTGCGCCGATCGGGAAACGGCGAGTTCGGAGATGTAGCAGACCCAGGAGAAGTCGGTGATCGCCCTGATAACGCCGATCAGCGGCTTGCCCTCGACGTCGAGGCGCGCGGTCAGCACCAGGTTGGCGCCCGACAGCATCGCCCGCAGCCGTGCTTCATCATCGACCGGTCGTGTCTCGCCGAGGCCGGATTCGACCAGCACGCGCCGGAATTCGGCGATGTCGAGCGCGGGTTCGCTGTTATAGAGGACGTGTGCGTTTTCTGCCATGTCCGCCAGACTGCACCATCGGGCTGGCTTGTGCCACCGTGCACGAACAGTTGCCTTTTATTTGCCGCCGGCTTTGTGTAAACCGTGCCTCAGCAATCCCCCCGCAACGAAAACACGGGCAAAAGCCATGGAAAAGTTCACCAAGCTCACCGGCGTCGCCGCTCCGATGCCGATCGTCAATGTCGACACCGACATGATCATTCCGAAGGATTACCTCAAGACGATCAAGCGCACCGGACTCGGCACAGGCCTGTTCGCCGAAATGCGCTACAAGGACGACGGCTCGGAAAACCCGGATTTCGTGCTCAACAAGCCGGCCTACCGCAAGGCGCAGATCCTGGTCGCCGGCGATAATTTCGGCTGCGGTTCCAGCCGCGAGCACGCACCATGGGCGCTGCTCGACTTCGGCATTCGCTGCGTCATCTCGACCTCGTTCGCCGACATTTTCTACAACAACTGCTTCAAGAACGGCATCCTGCCGATCACCGTCAGCCCCGAGGATCTCGAGAAGCTGATGGACGACGCCTCGCGCGGCTCCAATGCCACCGTGTCGGTCGACCTCGAAGCCAAGGAAATCCGTGGTCCCGACGGCGGTGTCGTGACCTTCGACCTCGACGACTTCAAGCGGCACTGCCTGCTCAACGGGCTCGACGACATCGGCCTGACCATGGAGAAGGCCGGCGCCATCGCCTCGTTCGAGAAGCGAAACGCCGAACAGCGCCCCTGGGCCTGAGCGGTACACACTCCAGGCGGAGGCCCGGCCGCTTTTCAGGCCTTCGTTGCGCCGGGTTCGTTGCGACTGAGTGGAGGGACAGTCATGACACGTTTGCTTCTTGCCGGCGTTTGCGGGCTGGCCTTGTTGCTGGGGCAAACCGTGAGCGCGTTTGCGCAGACACAGGCACCCGCCACCCAGCCGGCCCCGGCGACGGACCAGCCGTCCGCCGATCAGGGGACGAACGCCGCCGACGCTGCCGATGACGACAAGCAGGCGCCCGTCCCTTTCGAAGGCGGCACGCTGACCATCACCCAGAAGGAACAGTATGGCGAGAAGGTGCTTGCCTATGACGGCCAGCAGCTGGCCACGAACTATGACGTCTTCTTTGACAGAATCGTGGAAGTCGGCGGCGTCAAGGTGGCGCTGTTCGATGTCGGCGACGGCGGCAACCAATGCGGGCCGGCGACGGTGATCGTCTGGAAACCGGAAGGTGGCACGATCCAGAGCACAATGGTCGAGCAGGACCAGTGCGGCGCCCCGCCCTCGGCGGTGTCCGACAATGCCATCTATTTCGTGCCGTATTTGTTGCCGGGGGATGAGAAACCGGCTTTGCAATGGTCGCCGACCGATGGGCTGACGATTTCGGGCAACCTGACCTACATGCCGGAACCCGGCACGGACTGGAAAGACATCGATCCGGAAAAGTACCAGAACATCATCGACGCCTTCCACAACGAGGCTGTCTACAAGGAAGCCGAAAAGCTGCTGGGCAAGGACATGCCCGATATGGCGACCAGCCTGCTGGTCGGCGGCGGCACGGAAAAGACCGCTTCGGGCGCCTTCTACGCCAGCGGCTGCGTGCCGCATGACTGCGGCGGCAATGACGGCTTCATGGCGGTCGACCCGGCCCAGCACAGGCTCTATTTTGCGCGCCGCGGCGACAATGGCAAGCCGCAGGCGTGGCCTGATGTGGCGACATGGCCGGCCGATGTGAAGGCGGCGTTGGACAAGGCGCTGGGGTCTGCGAACTAGGCATTTCGGCGGTGAACCAAAAACTGTTTCGCCGCGATCCTTCACACCCCCCTCTGCCCTGCCGGGCATCTCCCCCGCAAGGGGGTGTTTGGACCGGAGACATCGCGAACAGGTGTGCGAGGACATCGCGAACAGTTTTGTCACTTATCGT
>NZ_JAMYQH010000064.1:0-7859 GCF_040320765.1 Mesorhizobium sp. M0618
CCCGAGCCGCAAGGCACCCCACATTGGCCCGACCCTCCCTCCTTGCCCGTATAACTTAATAACGCAACGGGCCCCTTGCGGGGGAAATGTCCGGGAGGACAGAGGTGGGTGTGCAGGATCGCGACGCAGCCACTTCTCTCGACCTTGCGGCTTCGCTCTGGCTGACACGAGGGGGAAGCGAAGAAGCCTGGGCTCTTACCTACTCCGCCAGCGGCTTGATCGTCTCGTAGCCGTTGACGGATTCCGAACTGGTGCCTTCATCGTAGCGCCGCGCGAGCGCGGCTTGCAGATCGGGAGCATAGAGGGCGGTGAATGAATCCAGCGTCTCGCCGGCGCCGTTCTTGAAGGTCTCCTTGACCGCCAGGACATTGTATTTGCAATCGCCCAGACGGAATGTCTCCTTGCCCTTGACGACCAGGCTCAGCGTCTTGGTGCCCTTCGGCGGCTTGTTCGGCGACAGCTCGACGAACTCTATCGCGGCCTTTGCCCCCGCCTTCAGCGGGAACAGCTTTCGCAGATCGGAAAACGGGATCATCGCCTGGCGGCCGGTGTCGCTGTCGCGAAACACCTCGATCAGGCCGGCGAACAGATATTGGGTCTGGGGCGATTGCGATTCGTAGGTGTTGGCAACCGACATCATCCCGCCGGCCACGGGCCGAAATTCGCTCTGGATGCCGGGTCTCGCCAGAACGAAACCCTTCCTGGCGGACTTGGCATCGACGCAAGCGGCGGCATGCGCGGTGCTCGCGCACAACATCGCGGCCAGGATCATCCAGATAGGTGCGGCTTTCATTTTTCCTCCTCCTCCGCTTGCGCAGCGAGACATGCCAGACCCGTGGCGTCATGTCGATGATGGCGCAGAGGCGCTGGACGACCGGCTGCTGTCCATGCTGAATCAGCAGATGATGAATCGCCGTTCGACTGGATCGCTTTCCCGACGCAACTTCCTGGTACAGGCTGCAGGATTTGCCGCGGCCGGCGCCTTGCCGCGGCCGGCCTTAGGCCAGACCGGGCAACGCGTCCAGTCGATCGACGCCACCTTCCTGTTCATCGCCGATGTCCATGCCTGCCGCATGGCGAGCGGCTTGAGCCCCAACTGCCTGCAAGAAGGCAAGACCGACGCCGCGCTGCTGCGCAACGTGGCGGTGCTGAATGCGCTTGGCGACAAGGACTGGCCGGCCGAGATCAATGGCGTCGCCACCGGCCTGCGTTCGGCCGGCAAGATAGGCGCGCCGCTCGGCCTTGTCGTCGGCGGCGACATCACCGACGATGGCGGCGGCCAGATCACCCAGCCGAGCGAGGGCACCCAACTGCTCCAGTTCAGCCAGCGCTACAGCCAAGGCGTCGGTCCGGATCGCGTGCACATGCCGGTTTATGTCGGGCTCGGCAACCATGATCTCGACCAGAACGGGCCGCCGCACCATGTCGACTGGTACCGGCGCGAACTGCGCGACTATGTCGAGGTCAACCATCGCGCCGGCGTGTTCTTCAAGCCGCCAGTGCCGGCCACCGACTATGATGTCGACACCGACTGCTACTCCTGGGACTGGGGCGGCCTGCATCTGATCCAGACGCATCGTTTCGCCGGCGATACCGGCCACGGTGCCGAGAGCAGCCTGCCATGGCTGAAGCAGGACCTGGCGACCTATGCGGCGGACGGCCGCCCGGTCGTCCTGTTCCAGCATTATGGCTGGGACACTTTCTCGGTGGAACGCTGGGATGCCGCCAGGAGCCACTTTGATGATGACGGCACCGGTGCGCCGCATTGGTGGAGCGAGGCCGACCGGCAGGCGCTGCTGGCGGCGCTCAAGGGCTACAATGTCGTCGGCATTTTCCATGGCCACCAGCACGAAACGCCGCTGATCTATCGCAGGGACGGGATCGACCTGTTCAAGCCGAAGGCTGCCTATATGGGCGGTTTCGCGCTGGCCAGGGTGACCAGCAACGGCATGGACGTGGTGCTGGGCGAGGCGATCGGCGATAATGGCGAGGTCGTGTTCACCAATGCTTTCAGCAAGGGCTGGAGCACCTGAAAAAGGCGGCCTTCGCGACCGCCTTTCCCTCGATAACAACGCGTTCCTCGATGCGGATCAGAGCGCCTTCCTGACCTTGTCCTTGACGTCGCCATAGGCCTTCTGCACCTTGCCGGCGATCCTGTCGGCCGTGCCTTCGGCCTGGGTCTGCCGGTTGCCGGTTGCCTTGCCGGCGGCTTCCTTGACCGAGCCCTTGACCTGCTTGGCCACGCCCGCGACCTGATCCTTGTTCACCATTTTTGCGCATCTCCCGGGATTTTGAATTCGAAGGAATTCATTGCGGTAGCTAACGAGCCGATGTCGGTTAGGTTCCAGGCGTCGCCCGGACGGCAGATCAGGTCGCGCGGCCGCCGCCTGGGGCAAGGTCGGTGGGCTAGGCTGTGAACACGCGTTGGCAATGGGATTTTGGAGGCCGTGCGTGCGGGGAGAAAAATGGCAGAATTTACGCTCTATATTGGCAACAAGTGTTTCTCCTCATGGTCGCTGCGGCCATGGGTGGCGATGAGGCATCTGGAGATCCCGTTCGAGGAAGGTTTCGTACGGCTGCGCACGCCTGAAACTTTTGCCAATCTGGCAAAAGTGTCGCCGACCGGTCAGGTGCCGGTGCTGAATCACAACGGCAAGATCGTCTGGGAAACCCTTGCCATCCTTGAATACCTCGCCGACCTGTTTCCCGAGAAAAAGCTCTGGCCCGCCGATATCGACGCCCGTGCGCTGGCGCGTTCGGCCGCGACCGAGATGCATTCCGGCTTTCGCGAGGTTCGCTATGGCTGGCCGATGAATTTGCGTCGGCCGAAGGGCCACAAGCCGCTTGACGCCGAGGGCGAGGCGCAACGCGCCCGCATCGAGGCGCTGTGGCGCGAGTGCCGGGAAAAATACGGCAAGGGCGGCCCGTTCCTGTTCGGCCACTTCACCGTGGCTGATGCCATGTATGCGCCTGTCGTCACCCGTTTCGATACCTATGGCGGCACGCTGGCGCAGGATACGCGCGCCTATGTCGATGCCGTGCTGGCAACGCCGGCGATGCGCCACTGGTATGCCGAGGCGGCCAGGGAGACGTGGCCGGAACCCGGCCCGGACGAATAGGATCCAAACGAAAACGCCCCTCGCACCTTTTATCGTGCGGGGGGCGTCTTTGCCATCAACTGTTATTCGATTGCTCTCATGAACTGCTGATGACACCGAATAAATGCGCGTCTGCGCAGATGGTTCCTGGATGCCGGAAAACTTTTTTCAAGTTGGCGCAACCGCGCTGTTTGGGGTCCGATTTGCCGTCATGTCAGGTGTTTTGGCCAGGTGGTTTGGGAGAATTCCGCAGCTGTGGCTTTATGCAAATTTGACAGCGCCCCAAAAGAAGCCTATAAGCAAATCGTCGATATTTGTTTGACTGACTTTTGTTATCCGCGCTTTCGAGCGCGCCTTTGACGAACTTCCCACATCAAAAATCGGGACAAACGACGTTGTGCATCCGCATGGCGTCGAACGAATATTTGCCATGGAAAGGGTTCGTCATGAGCACCGGCACAGTTAAATGGTTCAACGCCACCAAAGGTTTTGGTTTTATTCAGCCTGACGACGGCTCGGCCGACGTTTTTGTCCACATCTCGGCCGTAGAGCGCGCCGGCATGCGCGACATCGTCGAGGGCCAGAAGCTCGGCTACGAGATGGTCCGCGACAACAAGTCGGGCAAGATGTCCGCCGACCAGTTGAAGGCGGCCTGAAAAACGAATTCAGCTCTCCCGGTGACCACGGATGTACTGGCACCGGTGAGTGGCGAATTCGGGCGCATGGCCGCGGAGACCTGAGTTTCCACGGCATATCATGTGCATAAGCAGGGCGTTCCCGTGCACCCCCGGTGCATCCTTTTGGATGTCGTCTGGTTGCGCGACGCTCTCATGGAAGGTCAGGCGGTGCCTGGCCTTTTTCATTTTGCGCGCCTTACCGCCGAAAGTGCGCTGCGCGCCGGCCTGGACGTGCTAAGGGACGCTCCAGCAATTTGAATTCGCCGCGCGTATTGCTTTGTGCGTGATCCTGACCGAAGACCCGGTCTCGCTCCATCGGCACAGGCTCCTGACAGGAGAAAGATTTGACCACCAGTTCAAAGACAACCGTCGATCAGGCCGTGTCCCTGTTCAGCAAGACGCAAACCCAGTCGATGTCGCTCAACCGCATCAATTCCGAGCGCGACGCCGTCAGCGAGGCACGCGAAGCCAAGACCGCGCGGCTGCGCGAATTGCGCCTGGAGAAGGAGGCCGACGAGATGGCCGCCGCCGCCGCGCTAGCCGCTTTGCCGAAGCGGGCCGGAAGACGCTGATGGCCACCAAACGCGTACCGCCAACACCGATCGCCGCCGATGCAACCATTGCCGATATGGTCGAAGGCCTCGACAAGCCGGTCGAATTCGTACGGCGTGTGCTGGAAAAGCTCGAACGCTGCAAGCGTGCCCACGGCGATGCCCAGGTGCGCGTCGGCGTGCGCGGCCGCGCCGAATGCCCGAATTACCTGATCGAATATGTCCGTGAAGACGCCAAAACCCATGAGCGGGTGACTTATCAGGACGCGGCCTACAGCGGCAGCACGCATCGCGAGCTGGCGGCCCATCACATCGAGGCGGTGAAAAACTGGTCGCCCGAGGAAATGAACATCACGGCCGTTTCGGCGCTGATCGGCCGCCTGCGCAATCCGCGCGCCCCATCATCGCGCTTCGCCGACGAGGACTGACATGGCCATAAAATTCTCCTCCAAGGATCAGCCGGCAGCCTCGGGTGCCGCGGCAAAACCGGCTAAGCCGGTTGCCGCGCCGAAGGCCGGCGACGCCATCGAGGCCGCGACCGATCTGTTCAAGTCGCCGGCGGATTCGCCGAAGGGCAAGACGGCTAAGAAGAAATAGCGCCTTGCCGCAAGACGCCGATCGCAACCCCGCCGCGCCAGGGCTGTCCGCCCTGGTGGCGAGCGTTTTGTCGTCGCAACAGGGCACCTTCGATTGCCAAAGCTGCGGTGCCTGCTGCTCCTATTCGGCCGAGTGGCCGCGCTTTTCCACCGAGGATGACGCGCAGCTCGACCGTATCCCGGAAAAATATGTCGCATCTGACCTGTCAGGCATGCGCTGCGAGGGCGTGCGCTGCTCGGCGCTGTCCGGCGAGATCGGCAAGTCGACCGCTTGCGGCATCTACGACGTCCGGCCAGACGTCTGTCGCGCCTGCATGCCCGGCGACGAGGAGTGTCTGATGGCACGCCGAGCGCTCGGATTGCCGGTGTAGCCAAGCTCCGATCACCTCCGCTTGTGCGCCGACCCGCAGCCCGATACGTTCCTGGCCGGGTCGGGTGCCGGAGGAACCATCGTGAGCATCGAATTTCTGTTGACGTCGCTGATCGTCGTGGCTTCGCCCGGCACCGGCGTTCTCTACACGCTGAGCGCCGGCCTTTCGCGCGGCGCGCGGGCCAGCGTCATCGCCGCCTTCGGCTGCACGCTCGGCATCATCCCACACATGGCCGCCGCCATCACCGGCCTTGCGGCGCTGCTGCACACCAGCGCGCTTGCCTTCGAGACGCTGAAATATCTCGGCGTCGCCTACCTCCTCTACATGGCCTGGAACACGCTGAAGGAAAATGGCGGCCTCAGCGTCGAGCAGGATGTGACGCCGCGCTCGGCCGGCAAGGTGATTGCCACCGGGATCCTCGCCAACGTGCTCAATCCGAAACTGTCGATCTTCTTCTTCGCTTTCCTGCCGCAATTCGTCAGCACCACCGAGCCCAATGCGCTGTCGAAGATGCTGGAACTGAGTTCCGTCTTCATGCTTTTGACCTTCGTGGTTTTCGTCGGCTACGGCATCTTCGCCGCCTCGATCCGCAGCCACGTCGTCTCGCGGCCAATGGTGTTGACCTGGATGCGCCGGACCTTCGCCGGCGCCTTCGTCATGCTCGGCGCGAAGCTGGCGCTGGCCGATCGGTAGCGCCACGGGGAGCGGTTCAGTCTCGCTGATCCGCTCCTCTTTGTTGCGCTATTCCGGGCGAAAAGCCGTTATGCGCTTTCGGGGAATTGCTCGGGCACGCTACCCCTTCACATAGCCCATCGCTTCGACGATCCGCCCGTCGGCCACGCGCATGAGGTTGACGCCGCGCAGCGAATTGCCGTCGGTCATGAAATAGCGCCAGCGGATCGTTGCCCGGTCGCCGGCAACGAAGGTTTCCTCGATATCGAAGCGCGTGCCGGCCTGGGTTGCTATCGCCGCCCAAAGCCCGACGCACGCCGCTTGACCGGCATAACGGGCGCCGTCCGGCGCTGGCACGGTGTTCTCGATCGCGCAATCCTCAGCCACCAGCTCGGCGAGTGCCGAAGGATCATGGCGTTGGAATACGTCGTTGTAGCGCCGCATGATCTCGGCCGTCTGCTGGGACAGGTCGTACGCGGCTGCGTCCATGACAAGCTCCTGTGTCATCTTCTTTCTCCTGGCTTCATTGGCCTTTGGTGGCTTCGACGAGTGTTGCCTTGAGGGTGATCTGGGACACGCCGGCAAGGGCCCGCGAGACGAGGCAGCCCGCCTTGGCGGACTGTGCAAGGCGCTCGAATTCATCTTCGGCAAGTCCCGCGACCTCTGCCTCGGTTTCGAGTTCGATGCGGGTGATCGTCGGACCGGCAGCGGTTGCGCCAAGATGCACCTTGGCGACGGTGCTGATGCTTGTCGGAACATGATTGGCGTTGCCCAGTATGGCGCTCAGCGCCATCGAGAAGCAGCCTGCATGCGCTGCGGCGATCAGTTCCTCCGGATTGGTGCCCGGACCGTTCTCGAAACGCGACGGGAAGGAATAGGCGCCTTCGAAGACGCCGCTGCCGAGCCGCAACCGTCCCGAACCTTCCTTCAGCGTCCCCTGCCATTTGGCCGAGGCTTCACGAATTGTCATTGTCGTTCTCCCTTCGCATGGCGTTCCTCAAGAATATATAGACTGATCTACATATTATGTAGACCGATTGTCATATTCTGCGCAAGGCCTATAATGATTCCTCCTGACAGAGGTTGACATGGCCAACGACACCCGCACCCGCATACTCGAGACGACTGGGCTGCTGCTCAGGCAGCGCGGCTATCACGGCACCTCGCTCAACGACATATTGAGCGCCAGCGGCGCACCGCGGGGCTCGCTCTATTTTCATTTTCCCGGCGGCAAGGACCAACTGGTCATCGAGGTGACGCGCGCTAGCGTTGCCGACGTGACGGAGAGGCTGGGCGAAGCGCTGGCTGCCGAAAAGGATCTGGCGGTGGCCGTCCATCATATCTACCAGTCGGTGGGGCGCATGCTGGAAGACAACCAGTTTTCGCTCGGCTGTCCGGTCGCGCCTGTCGTGCTGGACTCGCCCACCGACGTGCCGGAACTGGCGGAATTGTGCCGCTCGGCCTTCGAACAGTGGATAGGCCTGCTGCGGGACGCCTTCGTCAGGGCAGGGGTGCCCGAGCGCCGCGCGCATGCATTGGCACTGCTGGTCGAATCGTCGCTGGAGGGGCTGATGGTGATCGCCCGCGCCACCCGCGACCGCGCCCCGGTACAGGCCGTGGCCGATGAGGTGGCGGCGCTGATCGAAGCCGCGGTGCTTGCCGGCGAGGTAAAGCAACGCGCGGATGCCGCCGTCTGAGAGGCCACAACGACCGCTGCGCAAAACAAAAAGGGCGGCATCTCTGCCGCCCTTTCCGTATCTGAAGGCTGATAGGGCTGGATTAGAAATCCATACCGCCCATACCGCCCATGCCGCCGCCCATGCCGCCAGGCATGCCGCCGCCGCCAGCCGACTCCTTCTTCGGAGCCTCCGCGATCATGGCTTCGGTGGTGACC
>NZ_JAMYQH010000065.1:0-7032 GCF_040320765.1 Mesorhizobium sp. M0618
GCTTCGTCGTCATCGCAAGATCCCCGTTTCAAAAACAGGGAATCACATCCACACAATTTTGCAACAGGCCCGCAAGGGGGGAGATTGGCTGTCACACCGGCTTTCGCCAATCTCCACCGGTGAAGGTACGAGCGAGCGCCGATGCTGCAGATCTCCCTCCTTGCGGGGGAGATGGCCGGCAGGCCAGAGGGGGGTGCTGTCCCGCCGACATCAAATAATTCTCGGCCGTGGCAGTATCCTGTTGCGTCGCCTGGCAACCAAGCGGCCCTGCGACGGCGCGCTGCGCTCCAGCCCCGCCAGGCAATCCCGCAGCACACCGGCATCCTGCGCCGTCTTGGCCATCGACATCGCCCCGGAATAGGCGGCGACCGTCAGCGCGGCGAAGCGTTCGGGGTCCGTGCCCTCGTCCTTGCCCGCCTGCTGGTCGGCACGCACCTTGTCGGCAATCGCCTGCCGCCACCCGCCAAAGATACCGGCAAGGGCAAGGCGGAAATCGGGATCGGCAAGCGACAGTTCGTGCGCCAGATTGTTGAGCGGGCAGCCGCGCACGAACCCCTGCTGCTCCAGTTCCGCCGCCACGGCCTCGAACACCGAGCGCACGCCCTCGCGCACTGACGCCGCCGCCAGCACCGGCGCGATCCATGTCTCTTCGACTGCTGCCGCCACACGCTCGTCGATCACAGCCAGCGCCAGCGCCTTCTTGGTCGGGAAATGGTGATGCAGCGCTCCGCCGCTGACATCAGCCGCCGCCATCAGATCGCCGATGCTGGAGGCGTGATAGCCGCGCGCCTGGAACGCGTCCTCGGCGACATCGAGCACTTTCTTGCGCATGCCTTCAGGGTCGTTGATGCGTTTTCCCGGGCGCGGTTTTGGCTGGACGGTCATCTCTGCTGACATTGCCGAACTTTAGCATGTTGACAAAACAGGACAACCGGTCTGTTTTACAAAACAGGATGATCACCCTGTTTTGGAGAATGTCGGATGAACCTGCCCCAGAACGTCGCGCCGAAACCCACGGCGCTCGCCTCGCCTGTCGTCGAGTTGCGGCAATACACGCTGAAGCCCGGCCGGCGCGACACGCTCATCGGCATCTTCGACGGCAGGCTGATCGAGGGCCAGGAGGACGCCGGCATGAACGTCATCGGCCAGTTCCGGGACCTCGATCGGCCTGACATGTTTGTCTGGATGCGCGGCTTCGACGGCATGGATGCGCGGAAAAATGCTCTCGCCGCTTTTTATGGCGGGCCGGTCTGGGCGGCGCACAGTGATGCGGCCAACGCGACGATGATCGATTCCGACGATGTGCTGCTGCTCAAGCCGGCGTGGCCGGGCGCCGGCTTCGACCTGGCGGGCAAGCAGCGGCCAAGCCTGGCCGATGACGAAAAGCCCATTCAAAACAAACCGCTGACCGGCATCGTTGTCATCGAGATTCATCATTCGCAGCCCGGCACGGAGGCAGATTTCGCCACTCGCTTCGAGATTGAGACGGCGTGCCTGATGACGGCCGACGCACGCCTGCTCGCCGCTTTCGTTACCGAGCATGCCGAAAACAGTTTTCCGCGCCTGCCGGTACGGGCTGATGAAAACGTCTTCATCAGCGTCATGGGTTTTGCCAGCACCGAGGCGCATGCCCATCATAAGGCCGCCCTCGCCGCTTCGCCGGCATGGCAGGATTTTTGGCAGGCCGCGCAGCTCGGCCTGACCAAACCAACGGAGACTTTGCGGCTGTCGCCGACATCGCAATCACTGGTCGGGCGCTATTCCTAAAGCGCGTCGACGCGCTTTAGGAATAGGCCTTTTTTGTGCATGTCGTTCTCCCAAAACCGGGGGCACTTTTGGGCGACATGCATCAGACTTCAAACGCCTCGATGATGGCCTTGGCGACGAGGCCTGGATCTTCCCAATGCGGGTTGTGGCCACAGCTCTCGGCCCGAACGAAGACGGCTTCTGCAAGAGCGGATTGCAACGCCTGCTGGTGCGCCTCGCCGAACAGCGGGTCGCACGCGCCGGCGATGATCAGCGTCCGGGCCTGCACGGCCCGCGCAGCATCGGTCAGGTCGGCGCGGCGGATTTCCTCGAGAATCGCGCGCCAGCGCGGGGTCGGCATCGCCGAGGCCTCTTGCGCCAAGCCGGCGAGAAAGGCTGCGGGCACGTCGGAACTACAGCCATGCCACCAGGCATAGAACGGATCGACCGGCGATATCGGATCCCGCAGCGCCTCGATGCTCACCACCAGCGGATGACCCGGCGCGAAATCGGGCTTCAACGTACTGGCCATGACAACCAGCCCACCGACAAGCTCACCATGCCGCGCGGCCAATGCGATGGCCACCATGGCGCCAAGCGAATGGCCGACGACGACCGGCCGGTCGAGCCGCAAGATCTGGATCAACCCGGCAATGTCGTCGGCGAAATCTGCGACGCTGCACCCCCTGCCAGCCTGCGAGGCGCCGTGGCCGCGCAGATCCGGCATGATCAGACGACGGCCGGCCAGATATGGCGCCAGAAGCGAAAAACTGCGGCTGGTGTCGGTGAAGCCGTGCACCAACAGCAGTGCCGGCTGGGCGCCCGATATCTCGACATAGGCGATGTCGAGATCGCCGACAGTGACGAACTGCTTGCGGCCGGCCCAGGCGCCCTGCTCCGCCACCACATCCTGCTTCGGCAAGTCATCGAGCGCGGCCGCTCTCACAGGCCGAGCTTTTCCTTGACCGCGGCGAGGCCCGGCTTGCCGTCGAAGGTGGTGACGCCGGCGAGCCAGGCGTCGAGGCGGCTTTTGTTCGCCGTGATTGCCTTCAGCGCCCCGTCCTCCGGCTTCATGCCGTCATTGATCAGATAGCCCATGCCGACATTCTCGAAATCGATGTCGAAGGCGAGATTCCCGAGGAATTGCGCGACGTTCGGGCATTGCTGCAGATAGCCCTTGCGCACCTGCGTCGTCACGGTCGCGGCGCCGAAATTCGGGCCGAAGAATTTGTCGCCACCTGTCAGGTACTTGAAGTCGTACATCGTGTTCATCGGATGCGGCGCCCAGCCCTGGAAGACGATGAACTGCTTTTCCTTGATCTCGTAGCCGACCTCGGAAAGCATGCCGGCTTCGCTGGACTCGACCACTTGCCAGCCGTCCAGGCCAAAGGCGGGATCGGCGATGGCGTCCATCATCAACTGGTTGGAGCCGGGCTCGATGCCGTACATTTTCTTGCCGAACTTGTCCGCGAACTTGTGCAGGTCGGAGATATCCTTGACGCCGGCCTCCCAGACATAGGTCGGCACGGCGAATGTGTATTTGGCGCCTACGAGATTGACGCGCACATTCTCGACCGAGCCGTCCTTCTTGTAGGGCTCATAATAGGTGACCATGGCCGGGTCCCAGTAGCCCAGGAACAGGTCGAGATCCCTGTTCTTCATGCCCTCGTAGATGACGTTGATGCCGAGCACCTGGCTTTGCGGCTGATAGCCGAGCGCCTCCAACAGGACGTTGGCGACCCCGGTGGTGAAGGCAAGGTCGTTCCAGCCGGGTTCGGCCATGCGGACCGTCTTGCACTCTTGGCCCTCGGCCGCCTGAGCCGTATGAGAGGCCAACATGAGGGCGGCCAAACAGACGCCGTTTGCAAGGATGCGCAACATTTCGGTTCTCCTCATTGTGATCAAATTGACCAATTGGTCTTTTTATTGTCCCATGGGTCAATGATTGATCTGAGCGGACGAAAATGTCAACGTGGATTCGCCATGCATGGACCGACCCCGTGAAACTCAAGCGTCTCAGTGAGATACGCCGCAAGGAGCTGCGGCAGGCGGCCTTCGTGGTTCTGGAGCGCGAAGGCATTGCCGGTGCGACCCTGGAAAAAGTGGCCGTCCAGGCAGGTGCCTCCAAGGGCATCGTGCTGCACTATTTCCGCAACAAGCAGGAATTGTTCGAGCACGCGATGCGCGAGGCCAATGCCGTCCTGTGCCAGGCGGTGATCGCGCGGCTTCGCCGGGCGCGTACGCCGATGGAGCGCATGGATGCGGTGATCGAGGGCAATTTCGAGGAGCATCTGTTCCAGCCGCCTCTGTGCCATGCCTGGCTGTCGCTCTGCGCCGAGGTGCCGCGCGACGAGAAGATGGCCCGTATCCAGCGGGTGATCCATGCGCGCATGCGCTCGAACCTGTTGTCGGGCCTGCACGGCCTCGCCTCGCCTGGAGACGCCGACGACATCGCGCTTGGCGTCACGGCGCTGATCGACGGGCTTTGGCTGCGGCTCGGCCTGCAGCCAGGCAGCGTGTCGCGGGAACAGGCGGTCCGCCAGGTCAAGAATTATGTCGCGGGTCGGTTGACTTTGGGGAAGCTTGCGACCGCCGGGGCTTAAACCAACTCGGCTGGCCTGCCGGATGGCAACGGTCGAAGTTCATACCGTGGGATAGGCTGACGGCTTGACCTTGGCCGCCAATGTACGGCGCTCTCGACGACGCATAAATCTCGGAGCATCCCATGAGACTTCACAACAAGCGCGCGCTGGTCACCGGTGGATCGGACGGTATCGGCCTGGCAATCGCAGAAGCCTTTTTGCGCGAGGGTGCGGACGTCCTGATCGTCGGCCGCGACACCACCAAGCTCGACGCCGCCCGCAAGCATCTCGGCGGCACTATCGAGACGCTGCCGGCCGATCTTGCCACCTCGGCCGGCATCGCGGCCGTCGTCGAGCATGTGAAAAAATCGGGCAGGCCTCTCGATATCCTCGTCAACAATGCCGGAGTGGCTTTCCTGGTGCCGTTCGAGACCGTCAGCGTGGCGCAGTTCCAAGAATCCTTCGCGCTCAATGTGGCGGCGGTGTTCTTCCTCACGCAGGGCCTGCTGCCGCATCTGGCGGCCGGCGCATCGGTGATCAACATCTCGTCCTATTTCGCCAACAAGATGATCCCGAAGCGGCCGTCGAGCCTCTATTCCCTGTCGAAAGGCGCGTTGAACTCGCTGACCAAATCGCTGGCCTTCGAACTCGGCCCGCGCGGCATCCGCGTCAACGCCATCGCGCCCGGCACGGTCGACACAGCCATGCGGCGCAAGACCGTCGACAATTTGCCGGCCGAGGCAAAGGCCGAGCTGAAAGCCTATGTCGAGCGCAGCTATCCGCTTGGCAGAATCGGCCGCCCCGACGATCTGGCCGGTATCGCGGTCTATCTGGCCAGCGAAGAGGCCGCCTGGACCAGCGGTGGCATCTTCTCCGTCGACGGTGGCTATACCGCGGGGTGATCCGTCCGGTCGCCAGACCAGGCGCCGGCATTTTCCGCGGCGCCGCTTTCTACGAATCCGAGTGCGCCTACCGCCTCCAGGACCTGATCGCGAACCCAGCGATGGGGTGGCTCGTCGTCGTGGCGCGCGTGCCAGTACATCCTGATTTCCGGAACAGCAATGGGAAGTGGCGGTTCAAAGATGACGAGCGGCAGGGTCTTGGCCGCCCAAACCGCGAACTGCCTGGGAACTGCCGCCAGGTGGTTTCCGTTTGCCACTGCCAATGCGACAGCCTGAAAGTGCGGCAGGGCCAGGCTTACACGGCGCGTTCGTCCGATCTTGCGGAGCGCCTCGTCGGTGGAGCCCGACATCGAGCCATCGATAGAACGAAGAATATGGGGCAGTTCGCAGAAGAGCTCGATCGGTAGAAGCTCGCCTTCCATGATCCCCGCCTGCCTGATCGCAGCGTTGTCGCTCGCGGCGATGATGGCGAATGGTGAATGGAACAGAGGCGTGCTTGAGACCCAGTCGGAGACCTCCAGCGGACGCTCGAGCGCTACGTCGATTTCATCGTCCTGGAGCAGCCGCGAGACGTCGCCGCGCGCGCTGTCGAGAAACCTTAGCGACGCGCGCGGCGCGGCACCCGCGATGCGCGCCGCTAAAGTTGGCATCAGCATCATGGAAAAGAAATCCGCACCCATGAACGTGAAGGTTCGCTCCAGTTCCACCGGATCGAACGCCTTGGCCGAGTGGAAGACGCGTTCGATTTCACGAAGCGCCACGCGTAACGGCTCGGCCATGCTCTCGGCGCGTGGCGTCGGCATCATGTCATTGCCCCGTCGCACGAACAGCTGGTCGTTGAGGAGATGCCGCAAGCGATTGAGCGCAGCGCTGACGGCAGGCTGGCTGAGGCCGATCTGCTCGCCGGCACGCGTAACGCTTCTCTCCCGCAGAAGGGCGTCGAACACCCTGATGAGATTGAGGTCGAGCGCGTTCAAATTCATCGCATCAATTCGCCCCATACGATCATTCGATTTCCGTTGTCGGCATATCCCTGGCTAGATCGTCATCGGCCCAGCAGGCACAGGCAACAGGAGGATCAGACGGCCATGACAATGACCCCCGGCACGATCACAGGCAAGGAACTCTTCTGGTTCAACAACACGCTTGTCGCGATCCACGTCTCGTCGGCGGCAGGAGAGGACGGCACCTGCGTCGTCGAGCATCGCATGCCCTATGGCGACTCCCCGCCCCTGCATGTGCATCGCAGGGAGGACGAAGTGTTTCACATCCTGGACGGGAGACTGCGCTTTCAGATCGACGGCCACGAACGCATTGCTGAAGCCGGCGAAACCGTCATTGCGCCGAAAGGCCTGCCGCACACCTACCGGGTCGAATCGCGCGAAGGCGCGCGTACGCTCACCATCACGCGCGGTTCGGATTTCGAGACGATGCTGCGTCAGGCGAGCCGTCCCGCCGAACAGCCGGAGGTGCCGCCGCAGATGCAACCGACACCGGAAATCATCGCGGCACTGGTGCAGCTCTGCGCAGAAAACGGCATCGACATTGTCGGTCCGCCGCTAGGGTGAGAGGCCGAAACCGCGCATTCTTTCCCTTCTCCCGTTGTGGGAGAAGGTGGCCGCGAAGAGGTCGGATGAGGGGTGTTCCAGCTTGGCGCCGACGGCACTCCGTCACCCACCCCTCAACCGTCTCGGCGCTGCGCGCCGATCCACCTTCTCCCTCAAGGGGCCTGTTGCAAAATTGTGTGGATGTGATTCCCTGTTTTTGAAACGGGGATCTTGCGATGACGACGAAGCCGAGCG
>NZ_JAMYQH010000066.1:0-6306 GCF_040320765.1 Mesorhizobium sp. M0618
CATTCGGGGGGGGGGGGGGGGGGGGGGGGGGGGGGGGGGGGGGGGGGGGGGGGGGCGCCGGCGGGGGGGGGGGGGGTGGGAGGGGGGGGGGGCGGGCGGGGGCGGGGGGGGGCGGCTGGTTTTTGTGTTTATTTTTCGCCGGCCGCCCGGTGCCGGGGCCCCGGGGACCTCGACCTAAGAACGGCAGCAATGAGAAGCTGATGATCTTGGCATGAGACACCATCGCCCAACAGGACAGCGCGTTACCATCAGACGAGATGTGTCGTCATTAAATGATCAGCCGTTCACCGAGTCCTTGAGAGCCTTTGCCGGCTGGAAGACGATCTTCTTCGATGCGGCGATCTTGATCGTGGCGCCAGTCGACGGATTGCGGCCATCACGTGCTGGTTTGTTCTGTACCTTGAACTTGCCGAAGCCATTGAGGCTGATTTCCTCGCCCTTGGCAGCGGCTTCCGCAATGCCCTTCAACACATCCTCGACCACGGATTTCGCTTGGGTTTTCGACAGGCCGTGCGCGTCTGCAAGGCGTTCGGCAATATCGATCGTGTTTACAGCCATCGTTTCCATCCCTTGTGAGTTGGTTCAACGATTGGCCTTATGGCACAGGCAATTCCACACTGTCATCGCGTCAAGGAACGGAATCCGGTGCAAACCAACGCTCGAACCGGGAATTTCCACCACTCTTATCGCGAAGTCACGCAGCGCATCACCTCGGCATCAGACGCCCGGCGTGGAGGCGACCCTTTCCCAGCAATGCCTCACCGTGCGTGAGGCGTGACCGCAGCGGGATCATTCGGTCATGCGGTGGAGGATCAAGTGTGACGCGGCTATCCTCGCCTTCGATCTCAAATCAGACTTGCATCGAATCGACGTGAGACAGGAAATCGTCACGGCATTTGGCGGCTTGGAACTCGCTGCCCTGCGCAATCAATTGGTCGCCTTCGGAGCCGCCCCGAACGCGATGGCGATCCAGCCCAAAGATTAGGAAAATCGGACGTTCCTTCTTCACCGGTTGGAGTAGGACCAACACCGCCCTGGCGCTTGAGGTAGCGTCTTTGACCGAAATAGAAAGCGTAGCGGCGCAAGCGACAATGGCCGTGACCGATCTTAGCCACCGTGGGTTCCTTCCGCGTACTCTTTCCAAGCCACGCCCATCGCGTCCTCGAATGGATTGGGTCTGACCGAAGATCGCCTTCGCTGCACTCAGTCTCGATCGTCTTCCCGCAACGACGTCGCTGCGTTTTCTTCCCCTGGCCGCTGCGCGTCCATTCCTCGCGGTTCAAGAAAGCCTCGCGCCGTCGTCCTCCACTTTGTTTCAGCCCCTTCGGGGTGCGGAACGATCGTCTCCGGTCTCAAGACCACCATCGAGGCCGCGATGGGCGCGGCCCGAGAAAAACAGAAGGAACCACCACAATGGCTACGATCGGCACTTTCTCCCGCACCGCCAACGGCTTCTCCGGTTCGGTCAAGACCCTCAACCTCAACGTCAAGACGGTGACGTTCTCTCCGGCAGATGGCGAAAATGAAAAGGGTCCGGACTTCCGCATCTTCGCCGGCGCCACCGAGTTCGGGGCGGCATGGAAGAAGACTTCACGCGAGGGCCGCGACTACCACTCCGTCAAGCTCGACGATCCAAGCTTCCCCGCTCCGATATACGCGAGCCTGGTCGAGACCGACACCGAGGGCGATTTCTCGCTCATCTGGTCCCGCCGCGCCGCCGAGTGATCCGGCCCACAAAACGAAGCCTCGCCGTACGGCGGGGCTTCTCCGTGTTCAGGTTCGCCATACCATGGCACCGTTGCCAGGTGCAGCATGCTAGGCCTTGGCGGATGCCTTCCTTGCTTTCTTCGCCGGCGACTTAACCGCCGTCGGGGTGATTGTCGCCGCTGCGGCTTGAGCGGCTCGCTTTGGTTTCTCTGCCGCGGCTGGTGCAAGCGTCGTCGCCTTGCGCCCGAGCCCTATTGATTTCGCCAGGGCCGAGCGGGTTGCCGCGTAGTTCGGCGCCACCATCGGATAGTCGGATGGCAGGTTCCATTTCTGGCGATAATCCTCGGGGCTCAGATTGTAATGAACTCCGATATGGCGCTTTAGCGATTTGAACTTCTTCCCGTCCTCCAGGCAGATGATGAAGTCTGGCGTCACCGACTTCCTCACCGATACTGCCGGTTCCTGCTTAGCCGCAGGTTCCGTCACAGGCGTGCCGAGCCCTTGCAGAGCGGCATGGATATCGCCGATCAGTTTCGGCAACTCGCCGACCGGCAGGGGATTGTTCGACACATAGGCGGCGACAATGTCGGCCGCTATCGACACGGTATCCGATTGGCTGAGTTGTTCGGTAGCAGTGGTCATACAGTTTTCCTCTTATTGTATCGGACGCGTTTAGCGAGTTTGATTCCCCATGCCGCCGACGACAAATAGTGCTTTTCTGTGTAAAATCCACATCTCGTTCCAACATTATAAGAGTAAGCTTCGCTTTCATCGTTCTGATCGACTGCGGATAACCTTGTCGATCCGTTGGGAAGCGAGGGACTTCCCCTCGCTTCCCCGCCATTGCCGCCTGTGCAGAGCAGGGCCGCCGGCTCGCAAAGCGGCCGACTGCCGGAATCCTCGCTACCAATCTCAATCCGCCCCGCTCGACCGTGCAGCCCGGCTCCGCGCGCCGACATTGGCCCCCATCACTCCCGCGCGCTCACGCGCCCCCGGAAGGCATGCCAGGGGACATGCCTTCGGCATTGACGGAAAAGGAGTGAACGAAATGAACATGACCACCATCATCAAGAGCAAGAGCAACAGCCAGCAGCAGGCGGCTTCCAGCGGCTTCCGCGTCGACGTCACGCGCGGCGAGCGGATCGGGCGAGTTTCCTCGGAATGGTTTTCGCGTCCCGATGACGAGCGCTATTTGAGCCTTACCGAGCTTTTTGATGCCGTGAAGCAGAAAGCGGACCGCGCTACCGCCCGCACCGTCGAGAGCCGTGCGGTTCGCGTCGAAGCTACCCGCGACAATGCAGAGCGGCTTTCGCTTATCGTCCCCGGACAGGAGCAACCGATTGCGCCCACGCATTGGAGTTTTGGCCAGCTTTGCAGCCTTGTCAGCGCACCGGCGACCTACATGCGCCAGCTTCCTGCGCCTCTGGCCGGCATCAATTTGCAGCATGGCCTTTTGAGCCATCGGGCGGAGTTGATGAAGACCCTGGAAACAGAGGACGGACGCATTGAGCTTCGCGCCGTCACTGGTCCGGACTATGGCCGAATCTGGGATCACGAGCTTGTCGCCGCCGTCATGAAGATAGCGGGCAACGGAACCGGCGACACCATGTGGAAGGTGCCGGGCGTTCTTGATTGGGCGACGATGACCCACAATCCTTTCGTGGACATCACAAAGGACACCACCACGCTTTACGCCAGCGACCGCGACGTGTTCCTGTTTCTGGTGGATGACACGCATCCGATCGAAGCCGGACGTCTTCCGAATGGCGAACCGGATTTGTATTTTCGCGGCTTCTATTGTTGGAATTCGGAAGTCGGCAGCAAGACGCTGGGCATTGCGAGTTTTTATCTCCGAGCCGTTTGCATGAACCGCAATCTGTGGGGCGTGGAAGGGTTTGAAGAAATTAGCATCCGGCATTCGAAGTTCGCAGCACTTCGTTTTGCTCATGAGGCAGCACCCGCTTTGACGAGCTTTGCGAACTCAAGCCCCGCGCCGTTCATCGCCGGCATCAAGGCTGCCCGCGAGCAGATCGTCGCCCGTAGCGACGAAGACCGCGAAAGCTTCCTGCGCAAGCGCGGTTTTTCCAAGAGCGAAACGGGCAAGATCATCGACACCGTGTTGCAGGAGGAAGGCCGCCCGCCCGAAAGCATCTTCGATTTCGTCCAGGGCATGACCGCGCATGCGCGTAGCAAGGCGCATCAGGATCGCCGATTGGAGCTCGAAGGCAGGGCGAAGGCCCTGTTGGAAAAGGCGGCATGAGGAAACGATAGGCCGCGCAGCGAGCGTCTCGCCGCGCGGCCTATCAGGTCCGCCGTATCAACGAGACCGTCATCAAGGATATCCGCCCGACTAGATCATCGGGGCGCGTGCGCCTGTTTGAAACACGGCGGCCGCTCGCCGGGCTCTGCCCGGCTCGCGATCCGACTGCTGCCAATTGAGCACGGCAACAAGAAGTTCGTTTTGGATTTCAGAGGTCTGATTTCGCCCCTTGAGCAGATCGACTGCTAGCGCTTTCTGGCGGGCATACTCGGAACTGTTGTCACCTCATTTAGAATATCATGGGGATCGAAGCCTATCGTTTCAGCCAGATCGAGGAACTCGATCACGTCCAAGCGCCGCCCTCCCGACTCGATGGCTGCGACTACTGATTGGTATCGATCGATTGCTTTTGCCAAGTCGGCCTGGCTCAAGCCTGCAGCTTTGCGCTTGTCCACGATCAATTGGATGAGTCGCAAATGTCTTGGCGACCGAAGTGTCTTTTGCATTCGCTGCCGGTCCTTGACGAAGCCGGCAGATCAATTAAATGGAAATCCAGATAACCAGAAAATCCGGTTATCTGGTGAATGCAGCCACTTGTGCTTCCACGACTTTTGGTGTGCCGTGCTTAAACCACTCCTCGATCCCGATGTCGCCGACGTCGCCCCGGATGCGCCAATCCTGACCGGCTATGACGAGGAGCGATTGCTCACCTATATCCGCCTGCTCGACGCCGCGGCCGAAGATGCGGATTGGCGTGAGGTCGCCAAGATCGTTCTACATATCGATCCTGAGCAAGAACCGGAACGCGCATTCAGGTCGTGGGAGACGCATCTAGCCCGCGCCCGGTGGATGACGACGAACGGCTATCGATATCTCCTGGCGGGCGGTGCCCCGCACTAAGCGGCTTCTGTAGTTCGCCGTGCTTTGCTGAATCAGCACAGGGGTTTGCTGACTCTCCAACTACCCAATGTTCCTATCGCCCCAGATGCTGGTTCCGAAGCCCGCCGACGAATGCGGCCAGTGGGAGAGGACTTGGCACATTGCAAGGTGATTGGACCGATCCAGCGGCCTACGCGCTCATGCAAGGCTACGAGCCAGCAGAGTTCGCTGCCGAGTATCTGATCCGGAACGACGCCTTCATGGCCGAGTGCGGACAGCTTTCCTCACATCTCCCAGGTTCCGTAGAACCTGTTGGTCCGCCCGACTTCATCGCTCGTTGGGGCGCGCGATTTCATAGTCACCGGTGGCGGACTTCCGTTAGCTGAGAACATCGTCTGGGCGGAGCAGGCCTCGCCGCGCGTGCTCCGGGTTACGCAAACCCGTTCGTCAGTCAGCCCTTCCCATCAGACTGTGCAACTCTCCAAACTCAGCAGCGCCACCGTTTGGAAAGCAGACGAGCTTCATATTCTTTGGCCGGCATCGATCGGAACAAACAATCTCGTCACTGACATTCGCAGCGGCGCGACCGAATTCAACGCCATCGTCCTGCCACTTGATGCGGCATTCGAGACACGGCTCGATGCAGCGCGCCGGTTCTGGCGGGCGCTGAACGGCCGACCATCAGGCTCGGCCTACGGTGCGCTGCCGAAGCAAGCGAAGACGAGGCACACTCTCAACCTGCGTGCTCATGACGCCCGTCGCGCAGGCGCCACCTACCGCGAGATTGCGGAGGTGCTTTTGTCACGAGAGTCGATCGCGCCTCGAGACTGGCGCGATCATCATCTCCGGCACAAGGTTCGGGCGATCCTGCGACGCGCGGATAGCCTTGTGGCCGGCGGCTACCGCGACCTTCTCTTCTATCCACACAGCCGCAGCCGAAAATCCGACCGCTGAACCCCTTCTTAGCAGGGGTAGCAAAAACACATCACCCGATGTTTGCCCTCCCTCGCTTTTCCTCATTTCGACCATCGTCCGTTTCGCGCGTCCCGGCAGGCCAGGACGACAGCAAAACCGAACGGAGATCGAGCGATGTCGAAGGGTCCCGCGGACGCGCCCCAAAAATACCTGCGAACGAAGGAAGCGGCGCCAATCGTCGGCCTTTGCGCTCGCACCCTTGAAAAGCACCGGACCTACGGCACCGGCCCAAAATACCGCAAGGTCGGCGGGCGTGTCCTCTACGACATCGATGACCTTCATGCCTGGATCGAGCTTGGCGCGCGTACCTCCACCAGCGATGCCAACGCGACCTTTGTTCCGCCTGCCAAGCCGCATGCCGCGGAAGCGCCCGGCGGCGCAAAGCGCAGCCCCGGCCCCGGGACCGAGAAAGTGGCCGACGACGCGTACGGAGATAGCGACACGAGCGCGGGGCCCGGCGGAGAGGATGGCGGCCCCCACCCCCG
>NZ_JAMYQH010000067.1:0-5755 GCF_040320765.1 Mesorhizobium sp. M0618
CGCAAGGCACCCCACATTGGCCCGACCCTCCCTCCTTGCCCGTATAACTTAATAACGCAACGGGCCCCTTGCGGGGGAGATGTCCAGCAGGACAGAGGGGGGTGCTCAAGTGCCGCCCTCTCTGTCGGATCGACGGAAAATCGAACTAAAGGCCTACACAATCCCGCCTGAACCGCCCGCAACCGCCGGGCGTTCGGCCGCGACTTTCGCCCGGTAGCCCGCCGCACGATATGCCGCGACCGGATCAATGGCGCCACCCGTCTTCAGTCGCGCCATGGCGAGGATCGGCTCGACATCGGTGCGGTAGGCGGCTTTCAGCGTCTGCGTCGCCATCAGCGCGTCGTTCAAGTCCTGAAAACCTTCCAGCGCCTTGCGGTCGACGAGCAGCGCCTGCGCATAGGCGCGCTGCACCTCGACCGCCGACAGCATCAGGCTTTCGATCGGGTCGGTGACGTTGTGGCTCTGGTCGAGCATGTGCGCCGGGTCAAAACCCTCGGCGCCGGAAAGTTCGGCATCGACCAGTTCGTTGAAGACGAGGAACAGCCGGTAGGGATCGATCGAACCGGCATCGAGATCATCGTCGCCATACTTCGAATCGTTGAAGTGGAAGCCGCCGAGCTTCTTGAACTGGATCAGCCGCGAGACGATCATCTCGATGTTGACGTTGGGGGCATGGTGGCCAAGGTCGACGAGACAGAACGCCTTGTCGCCCAATTCCCTGGCGATGATGTAGTTGGTGCCCCAGTCCTGCACGACGGTGGAATAGAAGGCCGGCTCGTACATCTTGTGCTCGGAAAACAGCTTCCAGCCGGCGGGCAGCCCGGCGTAAACCTCTTTCATGGCGTCGAGATAGCGCTCGAACGCCTTGGCGAAATTGACCTGGCCCGGGAAGTTCGAGCCGTCGCCGATCCACACCGTCAGCGCCTTGGAGCCAAGCGTCTCGCCGATCTCGATGCATTCGAGATTGTGCTCGACCGCTTGCCGGCGCGTCCCGGCATCGGCATGCGAGAGCGAGCCGAATTTGTAGGAGAGTTTCTGGTCCCTGGCATCGGAAAAGGTGTTGGAGTTCATGGCGTCGAAGCCGAGGCCAAAGCGCGAGGCGGCCTGTTTCAGCCGGTTCGGGTCGGCCTTGTCCCACGGAATGTGCAGGGAGACGGTCGGCGTCGCCTGCGTCAATTGCTGGATGACGGCGCAATCCTCGATCTTGTCGAAGATGTCGCGCGGCTCGCCGGCGCCGGGAAAGCGGGCAAAGCGCGTGCCGCCGGTGCCGACACCCCAGGACGGGATCGCCACCGCGAATTTCTCGACCTTGTCGCGGATGGCGTCGATGGCGATGCCGCGACGGTCGAGGCGTTCGCCGAGCGAGGCGTAGTCGCGTTCGAGGTCGGCCTTCCGCGCGGCATTGTCCTTGTCGACGGTATCGGCGGCGATGATCTGTTCCATCGTCCTCCTCCGCTCAGCGCGTGAACGACTGGGCGTTGCCCGCGTCGACATTGATGATGTTGCCGGTCGACTTGGCCGACATGTCGGACGCCAGGAAATAGATCGCCTCTGCGATGTCTTCCGGGAAGACCGAGCGCTTCAGCATCGAACGCGAGCGGTAGTGCTCCTCCAGATCGTCGGTCGACATCTTGTAGGCGGCGGCGCGCTGTTCCTTCCACTCGCCGGTCCAGATCTTCGAGCCGCGAAGCACCGCGTCCGGGTTGACGACATTGACCCTGATCTGCGCCTCCGCGCCCTCCAGCGCCAGACAGCGGGCGAGATGGATCTCGGCGGCCTTGGCGGTGCAATAGGCGGCAGCGTTGGGCGATGCGGCAAGGCCGTTCTTGGAGGCGACGAAGACGACGTTGCCGCCAATCTTCTGCGCGCGGAACAGCCGGAACGCTTCCCGCGAGACCAGGAAATAACCGGTCGACAATATGTCCATGTTCTTGTTCCACAGCGCCAGCGTCGTCTCCTCGATCGGCGCCGAGGAGGCCAGCCCTGCGTTCGACACCAGAATGTCAATGCCGCCGAACTCGACCGCCGTCTCGGCAAAGCCCGAAATGACCTGATCCTCCGAGGTGACGTTGATCAACACCGGGCGGACGAAATCCTTGCCGTAGACTTTCGCCAGTTCGTCATTGGCGCCGGCCAGCGCTGTCTCGTCGATGTCGGCCAGCACGACGCAGGCGCCTTCGCGCAGCAGGCGGTTGGCCGTGGCGCGGCCGATGCCGCCGGCGCCGCCGGTGACCAGCGCGATCTGGCCGGCAAGCGACTTCGGCTTCGGCATGCGCTGCAGCTTCAGGTCCTCGAGCAACCAGTATTCGATGTCGAAGGCTTCCTGTGCGGGCAGCCCGACATAGGACGAGACGGTGGAGGCGCCGCGCATGACGTTGATGGCGTTGACATAGAATTCGCCCGAAATGCGCGCCGTCGCCTTGTCGCCGGCGAAGGTGAACATGCCGACGCCGGGCATCAGGTAGACCACGGCATTGGGATCGCGGATGGCGGGCGAATCCGGATGCTTGCAGCCCTCGTAATAGGCCTGGTAGCCGACGCGATAGGCTGCGATGTCGTCGGCAAGCCGCGCAATCACCGCATCGACATCGGGCTTGGCCGGATCGAATTCGATGACCAGGGGGCGGATCTTGGTGCGCAGGAAATGGTCGGGGCACGACGTGCCGAGTGCCGCCAGCGGGCGCAGATCCCTGGAATTGACAAATTCGAGCACGGCGGCGGAATCATCGAAATGGCCTGTTTTGTGGCTCTTTTCCGAGATCAGGCCGCGAATCCTCGGCATCAGTTTGGCCGCGATGGCACGGCGCTCGGTGGCGTCGAGTGCCTTGACCTCCTCACCGCCGAAGATAGCGACACCCTCGGAGCGGCGCTCGAACCATTCGATCGCCTGGTTGATCACCGAGATCGTCGTCTCGTAGCATTCCCGGGGAGTGTCGCCCCATGTGAACAGGCCGTGGCTTTCGAGGATGACGCCCTTGGCACTGGGATGTTCGAGGCAGAATTTCTCCAGCCAAAGACCAAGCTCGAACCCGGGACGCTTCCACGGCAGCCAGCCGATGGCGTCGCCGAAGATTTCTTTCGTCAGCGCCTTCGAATCCTTGGCGGCGGCAATGGCGATGATGGCATCGGGATGCATGTGGTCGACAAAAGGCTTCGGCACGTAGGCATGCAACGGCGTGTCGATAGAGGCCGCGCGCGGATTGAGGTTGAAGGTGCAGTGGGGCAGGAAGCCGACCATTTCATCTTCGTGCTCGACGCCGCGATAGAGGCCTTTGAGCGCGCGCAGCTTGTCCATGTAGAGCGTGGCAAAGCCGTCCAGCTTGATCGAGGCGCTGTCGCCGCCCGAGCCCTTGACCCAAAGCACTTCGACATCCTCGCCGGTGAGCGGGTCTCTCTGCCATATCTTCGAGGAGGTGTTGCCGCCGCCATAGTTGGTGACGCGCTTGTCGGAACCAAGTGTGTTCGAGCGGTAGACCAGAAGTTCCGGCCCGCTCATAGCGTGAGCCTTGGCCTCGTCCCACAGATTGGCGAGGCTCGCGCCGGTGCGCTTGTCGAGCATAAGAAATCCTCCCGAAAGGCACGCAAAAGGTGCGGCCATTTGGCCCCGAATTTCCACGGAAGCGGCCGGCTTGTCAATCACAAACGATCAATATCGATCATATTGCACTGCACAATGAAATTATATGATCGGAAATGATTGACACTGCGCGTTTTGGGTGCCTAGATGCTCAGGCAGGGAGGAACCATGCACGAAAAAGAGCGCCACAGGATCATTCTGTCCGCCGTCCAGGAAAAGCCTGTGGTGACGGTGCAGGAGATGGTCGACCTGACGGAGTCTTCCGAGGCGACGATCCGGCGCGATATCGCGGCCCTCCACGTCCAGAAGCGGCTGCGCCGTGTGCGCGGCGGCGCCGAGGCAATCTCGCCGCCGCAGTTCATTGGGCTGGCCGGCCGGCCCTTTTCCGTCAACGAAACGATCAACGCCTCACAGAAGCGGGCGATTGCGCGCGAAGCGGTCGAGCTGTGCAAGGACGGCGAACCGATCATCATCAATGGCGGCACCACCACATTCCAGATGGTGCATTTCCTGACCGGCCGCCGCATGCCGATCTTCACCAATTCGTTCCCGATCGCCGAGCACCTGCTCAAGCACTCCAAGAACACCGTCATGCTGTCTGGCGGCACGATCTACCGCGAGCAGAACATCATCCTGTCGCCCTTCGACAATGACGTGACGCGCAATTTCTATGCGCGCCGCATGTTCATGGGCGCGCAAGGGTTGGGGCCGCTCGGCCTGATGGAGGGCGACCCGCTGCTGATCCAGGCGGAGCAGAAACTGATCGACCAGGCCGACGAGCTGGTGGTGCTGGTCGATTCCTCGAAATTCCGCAAACGCTCCAGCCTGATCCTGTGCGGCCTGTCGCGCATCGCCACCGTCATCACCGATGACGGCATCGAGGATCGCGAAGCCAAGATGCTGGAAACCGCCGGCGTGACGCTGGTCGTCGCCCGCACATCCGCAACCAACAAGGAAGAATCTTCACTGCAGGCCTGAGGCCAACTCGCGCTCGCAGCGGCGATGGAATGCAACGCTCAAGGGAGGAAATTCGATGAGCTTCTTGAAGAAATTGATGGTGACGGCTGCATTCTCAGCCGCCATGTTCGTGAATGCCGCCTATGCCGAGAACGTCAAGATCGCGTTGGTGGTGAAGTCGCTCGGCAACGGCTTCTTCGATGCCGCCAACAAGGGCGCCGAAGAGGCGGCCAAGGAACTCGGCGATGTCGACATCATCTACACCGGCCCGACCAAGGCGACCGCCGAAGCGCAGATCGAAGTGGTCAATTCGCTGATCGCGCAGAAGGTCAACGCCATCGCCATTTCGGCCAATGACGCCGACGCGCTGGTACCGGTGCTGAAGAAGGCCATGGAACGCGGCATCACCGTCATCTCCTGGGATTCGGGCGTCGCCAAGGAAGGCCGCCAGCTTCACCTCAACCCGTCCGACACCGGCCTGATCGGCGAGACCATCATCAAGCTTGCCGCCGATTACCTGCCGGAAGGCGGCGAAGTCGCCATCCTGTCGGCCTCCTCGACCGCGACCAACCAGAACGCCTGGATCGATGCGGCCAAGAAAATCCTGCCGGAGAAGTTCCCCAAGATCAAACTTGTCGCCACCGTCTATGGCGATGACGATTCGGCCAAGAGCACTGATGAGGCCAAGGGCCTGTTGAAGTCCTATCCGAACCTCAAGGCGATCATAGCGCCGACCACCGTCGGCGTCGTTGCCGCCGCCCAGGTCGTCACCGATGAGAACTTGATCGGCAAGGTCAATGTCACCGGTCTCGCATTGCCGTCCGAGTTCAAGAAGTTCATCGACAACGGTTCCAGCCAGGCGGTTGCGCTGTGGAACCCGATCGACCTCGGCTACTCGGCCGTCTACCTCGCCCATGATCTGGCAGTGAAGAAGGAAGAGGCCAAGCCCGGCGCCACGCTGTCGATCGGCCGTGTCGGCAAGGTCACGCTCGACGACACCAATTCGGCTGCGATGGCTCCGCCCTTCCAGTTCGACAAGTCGAACATCGAGAAGTTCTCCAAGATCTATTGATCTGGAGCCCTCTAGAGTTGAGGCGGGGGGGGGGGCGGGCCCCCCCGCCGGTTAAAAAACCAAGTTTTATGGGTTGTTTAGGAAAATGAAACCCCACACCCCCCCCCCCCCGGGGAATGGGGGGCCCGAGGCGAGGGGGAACCCCCCGC
>NZ_JAMYQH010000068.1:0-5119 GCF_040320765.1 Mesorhizobium sp. M0618
GATTGCCGGCGAGGAAATCGAGCGGGATTTCGTTGCGGCGGGTCTTGTCGAACAGATAGCGGCTGCCGCGCACCCAGGTCCACATAGCCAGCACAATGGTGAAGGCCACCGCCAGCGAAGCCCAGCCACCCTCGAACACTTTGACGATGTTGGAGGCAAAAAAGCCGACATCGATGAAGCCGAACAGCGCCGTCATGGCGACCGCCACCCACAGCCGCCATTTCCAGATCCGGGTCATGACGACGAACAGCAGCACCGTCGTCACCAGCATGTTGCCGGTCACCGAGATGCCATAGGCGGAGGCGAGCTTGCTCGATTCGCCGAAACCGACGACCAGCAGCATCACCGCCAGCGCCAGCAACAGATTGACGCGCGGCATGTAGATCTGGCCCGACTGCTTCTCCGAGGTGTGCAGGATTTCCAGGCGCGGCAGCATATTGAGCTGCACCGCCTGCCGGGTCAGCGAGAAGGCGCCGGAGATGACCGCCTGGCTGGCGATGACAGTCGCGGCCGTCGCCAGCACGACCATCGGGATCAGCGTCCAGCCTTCGTTCATCTCGAAGAATGGATGGCCGACGACGCCATTCTTGGCCAGCACGAAGGCGCCTTGCCCGGCATAATTGAGCAGCAGGCAGGGAAACACGATCGCCAGCCAGGCCAGCACGATCGGCTTGCGGCCGAAATGGCCGAGATCGGCATAGAGTGCTTCGGCGCCGGTGACGGCGAGGAAGATGGCGCCGATGGTCACGAAAGCGACGTCGGGCGAATTGATCAGAAACGCGACGATGTAGTGCGGGCTCACCGCCCACAGGATTTCCGGATCGGCGATGATGTGGTTGAGCCCGGAAAGGCCAATTGCCAGGAACCACACCGCCGTCACCGGGCCGAACACCAATCCTACCCCGCCCGTGCCGAAGCGCTGCACCGCAAACACCATGGTAAGAATGACCAGTGTCAGCGGCACGACATAGGGCTGGAAGGTCGGCGTGACGACATTCATGCCCTCAACCGCCGACAGCACCGATATCGCCGGTGTGATGACGGCATCACCGAAGAAAAGCGATGCCCCGACGATGCCGATGCCGAGCATCAGCGCCGAGCGCTTGGGGAAACTGCCGCGCGCCAGCGCCATCAGCGACAGCACGCCGCCCTCGCCGCCGTTATCGGCGCGCAGCACGAACATGATGTACTTGATGGTGACGATGATCGTCAGCGACCAGATGATCAATGACAAAACGCCGAGGATATCGCCGCGCTCGGCGACATTGCCGCCCGACGACGCCACCAGCGCCTCACGGAACGCGTAGATCGGGCTGGTGCCAATATCGCCATAGACAACGCCGAGCGCGCCTAGCATCAGCACCTCGGGGCTTTGCTGTTCGATTGCCGGATGGCTCGACTGTTCGACGGGTTCTGCCTCGCTACCAGTATTGGTAAGGACCATGGACGACACTCCGATAAGGGGCGGCCCTCTACCTTTGCTGCACTGCAATATCAAGTGCCGCGACGTAATGGCTCCGTATGCGGACCGCATTTGTTGCCGCACCGGCGGATTGTCTCATACGAAACCACGATCCCGCTCCCGGGCCATTTCCTCGACGAGACACAGGCCAAGGGGACCTGAAGGAGGGCCAGACCGGATGGGCGATGATCTGCGGCAGGAAACGATGGCGCTGCTTGTAGCTGACGGCATGTCTTTCTCCTTTGTGTGTCTGCCAGACGAGCGGGCGGGCACGGAAGTGGTCGCGCTCTGGCTGCCAGACATACTCGTCCAACCTGATGAAAACCTGACTTGTACACCCAGCCCAAACAGGTGCGAGGGGTCGGTCTATTACCAAAGGCTCTGAGGGCTGATTCTCTAGGGTTCGGCATTCAATACACCGAGCGCTTGCGGAGGCCGGCGTCGAACCCGCAGTGGGCAGTGTCGGCGACTCTTTCGATAATGCTCTCGCGGAAACGATCAACGGTCTTTACAAGGCCGAGGTGATCCATCGACGCGGACCCTGGCGCTCATTCGAGGCCGTCGAGTTCGCCACGCTCGAATGGGTCGACTGCTTCAACAATCGCTGGCTGCTGGAGCCCATCGGCAACATCCCGCCGGCCGAAGCCGAGGAACGCTACTACGGCATGTTGGATGAACCAGCCATAGCCGCGTGACTCAAACGAAACGGCCACCGGAATGCCCGGGGCAGTTCACATCGCATTTGATGCCAGCTTCATCGTATTTTCTTCGGCTTGGACGGGCACTTGGCAGACCCACAGAGCTGGGAACCCTTTGCCATACTACAACTGTAACATCATATCGGTTTAGCAGGTCAAGCTTTGGTGGTAACCTCATTGGGTAGAATAACTACTTTGGAGGCGAGCAATGGATCGCGATAACAAACGGGCACGTGCAGCTGCAAGATCATCTCAAGGCGTGGGGAGCAGTAGCCTCCGTGACGTTCCAGAGGGGCCATTGAGCGATGTTGCAGAACGGCTGGTAACCGCTAACCCGCGCGATACAGCGCGAAATCTTGGGGGCTTCAAAGGCCTCGGGACGCACGAGCGAACAGCCGTTCGGGGCACTCAACCCGGGCCAGAAACTGACCTCGCGAGATTTGAAAGGCGGACCAATCGTCTTGGACGATCAGCCATCGATCTGGCCGCGACATTAACAGCCGAATTGGGGTACAGCACGGATGACATAGCATTGCAGAAAGTCGGAGCGGCCAGTAATCTAGGCGATTACCTAACGCCAGGGCTGCAAGATGCTATTGTTAATCGCATTGGCAACATGGATCCGCCGTCGCAAGCTCTCGGAGCTTATTACGTTGCGCCACACTTCAGTAAGTTTACTGACGAAAACAAATCTCGCATTCTTGATCAGGCCATTGGATTGGCTTCTTCTGATCCGGATGGCAATGTCAGGATGATGGCATCCAATGCTATTCTCAACATGTATCAACAGTTAGACGCAAACCAACAGGCCCAAGCTCACTCAGTTTTTCCCGGCATGCAAGACATCTTGCCGCACATGCCGCCGCCGCAGCATGCAGCAGAGGAACGGAGTGCGAATCTGGACGGCCACATAGCAGGTATTGAGGCTGCAGTCCGTGATACAGTAGGCCCGCAAACCTCGTATGAACAGCTGCAGCGGGGTGCTCAAATCGGGCGGTCCATAAACCACGCCTTCAATCACGCCCGAGAGGACCTAATGGAGGCCACCAGAAGCAGAGATCGCTCCGGCCGTTGAGGTCTCGGCCATGGTACAGTGACGCTTTCTCTCCCGAATTCCGTTTACGGCCTTGCCGTTTCCAATTCGCTGGCCGTTGACGTACCTGCTTAGTGTAACTTTCAAAAACCACGTCTGCCGGGTGATGCGCTGCAAGCATCGCACCACCCGCTGCGGCATCGATCTGTCGAGCGGCGACATCGCGCGACGCCGGTTCGGTCTCTGAAGCACGCGCAGCATTAGCTACGGCTAATCCGGCAATGGAACAATGCTTTCAACAAAAACGACGCCCCCCAACATAGCCATTAGCATCGCGTGCTCACTCGCCGTGGGCTTCTGTGCGGCAAGTCTTTACGCAACCTTCCGCCACGGCGGCAGCGGCGAGGCTCTGATGGCGTTTGATGTCCGTGCCTTTTGGTTTGAGACGCCCTTCTATTTGGGTTTCGCAACCCCCGTTTTCTATCGGGGCGCGGCTATCGTGCTCTCGACGTCCGCGGTCGTCTTGCTGATTCAGCAGATCGTATTGCGCCGCAAGCTCGAACACCACGGGACGGCTCGTTGGGCTCGAGTGGATGAAATGCGACGCACGGGATATCTGCGACGATACCGTGGCGTGACAGGGCCGGTGTTTGGGAAGACAAGTGGCCCTTTCTGGCCTGGCTACTACCTGACCAATGGCGAGCAGCCTCACAGCCTCATCGTTGCACCGACCCGCGCTGGCAAGGGCGTCGGCATAGTCATTCCAACGCTACTTACATTCAAAGGCTCGGTGATAGCTCTGGACGTCAAGGGGGAGCTCTTTGAGCTCACCTCGAGGGCGCGCAAAGCCGCAGGTGACGACGTGTTTAAATTCGCGCCGCTGGATTCGGAGCGGCGCACAAACTGCTACAATCCGCTGTTGGATCTTATAGCGTTGCCTCCACAGCAGCAATTCACCGAAGCCCGCCGCTTGGCCGCAAACCTGATTACGGCCAAGGGGGAGGGCGCGGAAGGTTTCGTCAGCGGCGCGCGAGATATCTTTGTCGCGGGAATCCTTGCCTGCATCGAGCGGGGCACGCCAACAATCGGCGCCGTCTATGACCTCTTCGCCCAGCCGGGGGAGAAGTTTAAGCTCTTCGCGCGACTCGCCATGGAGACCCAGAACAAAGAGGCACAACGCATCTTCGACGACATGGCGGGGAACGATACGAAAATCCTAACCTCCTACACTTCCGTGCTCGGCGATGGCGGGCTCAACCTGTGGGCGGATCCCGCTGTAAAGGCGGCCACAAGTCGCTCGGACTTTTCGGTCTATGATCTTCGCCGTCGCAGAACGTGCATCTATCTTTGCGTTGGTCCGAACGACCTTGAGGTGATCGCGCCTCTGATACGCTTGTTTTTTCAGCAAATCGTTTCAATTCTGCAGCGGTCGCTGGCCCGCCGGGATGAAAAGCACGAGGTTCTCTTCCTGCTCGACGAGTTCAAGCACTTGGGTAAGCTGGAAGCGATCGAGACCGCAATCACGACTATCGCGGGCTACAAGGGGCGTTTCATGCTCATCATCCAAAGCCTTTCGGCACTGACGGGGGCTTATGGAGAGGCTGGCAAGCAGAATTTTCTCAGCAATACCGGACTGCAAGTGTTCATGGCCACGGCTGATGACGAGACTCCGAACTACATTTCCAAGGCCATCGGTGAATACACGTTTGAAGCCAAATCGATTTCCCACAGCCAGGCGCGAACGTTCGACTGGACCATTCAGAATTCACATCAAGGTGCACCGCTATTGCGTCCCGAACAGGTTCGGCTGCTCGATGACGACTACGAGATTGTTCTCATCAAAGGTCTGCCACCATTAAAATTGAGGAAGGTGCGATATTTTTCGGATCGCATTCTGAAACGCATCTTTGAAAGCCAGACAGGCGC
>NZ_JAMYQH010000069.1:0-4199 GCF_040320765.1 Mesorhizobium sp. M0618
AGTTCGACATCATGACGACCTCGTTCTTCCTGTCACGGCGTTCGCTCAAGGCCTCGCCCAATTCCGGCATGCCGGTGTGGCAGGACCGGTTGTTCATCGGCCTGGCGCGTACGGCGGCCGACGCGACGGAGTACTTCCAGATCCCGACCGGACGCGTCGTCGAGATCGGAACGCAAGTGACGATTTAGGGCATGCCGCGGTTGAGAAGAATCGGTGCTGTCACATTGATTGAGCGGTAAGGAAATTCAGGTAGCAGCGCGCCCGGCACTGTAAGTTTCAGCGGCTTGATGCAGCGATAGCTGGCCGGGACGGCTGTCACGCTGTGGCGACACACGCGATTTTGTTCCAGTTTTGCATGGGGCGTTACGCAGGTCTCGATGTTGAGCCGATGACAGCGCATTGCAGGGAAAGTGAGCAGGTCGGCAATCGGATCATGGATGGAAACGAACCGCTGAAGCTGGCGTGCCGACTTGAAGCGTTTCATGATCCTTTCGCGTCGTCGGGTCGGCTGGTGCGAATTTTCCGCTCGATTATTCAGGCCTGTGTGCGACCGGTGTTCGACGCCGGGCATGAGGTCGCGCATGGCGGCATCATAGGATCGGAGCTTGTCGGTGATCATGATCCGTGGTGTCCGCCCTTGAGCTTTCAGCAACTTGCGCATCAGACGCTTTGCCGCCTTGGCATTTCGGCGGCTTTGTACCAGCACTTCGAGGACGAAGCCGTCCTGATCGACGGCACGCCGGAGCCACTGCTTCTTGCCACTGATAGCCACGACACATTCGTCGAGATGCCATTTATCGCCCAGGCAGCCGGCTGATATTGATCTCCTGGGCGGAATGCCGTCCGAATTTCTCCGCGCAGCTTCGAACGGTCTGATGCGTGACGATGATGCCGCGGGCCGCCAGCATGTCCTCAACCATGCGCAGGCTGAGCGGAAAGCGAAAGTAGAGCCATACCGCGTGCGCAATGATCTCGGCGGGAAAGCGGTGGCGACCATAGAGCGGATCACGAGCAACTTCTGACATGGCCCAATGTACGCACATCTTCATAAGCTGTCGGTTGACTTTACGATGCCGCGCCAAGCGAGCAGCATCCGGCCGGCGGGGCCGACCCCGTCTCCCGGCCGTGAGCAGAACGGCATCGCGCAGGTGCCGCTTCATCCTCGACCGGCCAGCCTGCTTTGCCGTTACCGCCGCCGCCGAAAGCGCCAGGCGTTGCCGCCAGGCGCCGATCCGCCGGCAGCGGTTCGTTTCCACCGATGATCCGAGTGCCAACCAGTTCCACTTTCCCCCAATACCTGCGTAACGCCGCCATGCAAATCTGGAACAAAATCGCGTATGTCGCCGCAGCATGACAGCCGTCCCGACCAGCTATCGCTGCATCAATACGCTGATATCTTTACAGTGCCCGCACGCCTCTCGCGCGCCAACGGCCAGTCGGGTGTCGCGAATGAGGCGCGCTGAAGCCATCCGGCTCAGCCGATCATGGCGCTTCGGTTGCCGGGTTCGAGGTCGTGGCCTCTGCCGCTGCGCGATTCTAGCATTTGCGCCTTGGAGAGCTCTGCTTCAGCCTCGGCGAGGCATGGCTCGGCTGCGGTTCTCTGCCGCAGAAGGTCCGATTGCGAATTCTTGACGTTGTCACGACGTAGGCGAGCGGCCTTGGCGAACGTCGGATAAGCGAAATGATTGACATCGGAGATGCCGGCCTTCGTTTCCTCGGCGTTTAACTGGAAGTCCAGTTCTCGCGCCATGCGTTCGAAATCGGCAATCATGATGTCTAGCTGGTGCAACTGTCGCCGCTTCTCATTCACCTGAAATTGCTTCAGTCGGACCAGATTACCTCGTGGCTTCATGACTCGGTACTCCGGTACCCATTTCGTCCAATCAAACCGCTCTCTCCCCTTAACGTTAGGCCTACAGCGACTCTCACGTTTTCTGCTGCGAGCGGAAACATATTTTCCAAAATCCTTGGCCGATGGCTATGAGTTCAATGGCATCGACAAGCATGCGAGCGGGGGACTTAAGGGGCGGTAAAAAAAGGCGGAATAGGGCGATTTTCACAATGTCTGCATTGAACGCGTTGAGACCTGCGGCGGGCTTGACACACAAAGCAATCGTCAAGATTTGCGACATGGACGCCGGGGGGCATGAATACGCCCGCCGTCAGCTACACGCCCCCCGATTTCCGCCGCCTATTATCGCCCACGCGGTCTGGCTTTATTTCCGGTTTCCGCTGAGCCTGCGCCTGGTTGAGGAAATGCTGCTGGAACGCGGCATCGTGGTTTCGTATGAGACAAGTCGCCGGTGGGGCATCAAGTTCGGGCTGGACTGCGCTCGCTGCTTGCGCCGCAAGCCGCCGTGCCGGAATGACGTCTGGTACCTGAACGAAGTGGTCGTCACCATCGCCCGGCAAAAAGCTTTGGTTGTGGCGCACCGTCGACCAGGATGGATATGTGCTGGACGAAATCGTGCAAAACCGCCGCAACACCAAGGCCGCCAAGCGCTTGCTGACGCGGCTGTTGAAGAAGCAGGGGCTCGCGCCGAAGCGCATGATCACCGACTAGCTGCGCTCGTATGGAGCGGCAAAGCGACAGGTGATGCCGGACGTCAAGCACCGGTCGCACAAGGGGTTGAACAACGGAGCGGAGAATTCCCATGTGCCGCCGCGAAAACGGGAGCGGATGATGCAGGGGTCCGATCGCCGAGAGGCCTGCAACGCTTCGTCTCGACCTTGTCAGCCCTCCGCAACCTCTTCGTCCCGCCCCGCCCCAAACGTTCTGCTCTCGCCATACATGTTCATCGCCTCAGCGCGATGGCGCTGGTGATATCACGACGCGTTTGTACCGCTCGACCTACGCCACAGGTGCCGACGCTGTGACGAGCTTCGTCGGTCGCGTGTCGAGTGACGGCACCGGGGACAATTATCGTCGACCGCAGTCCATTGCCCAGACCAAGGCGCTTCTCGGCGTCGGCACGATGGCAAATCGCAGCGTCACGATCTCGGCCGCTGCCCCTTCTGGCGGCGTGGACGGTGATTTCTGGGTGCAGCCGTAATGGCCCTTTACGTCAAAGCCTCCGGGGTCTGGGGGGCGGCCAGCGCCGTCTGGGTGAAAATCTCAAGCCTCTGGACCAAGGCTCGACAGGTCTATGTGCGCAGCTCGGGCGTCTGGGAGAAAATGTTCCCGATAGATCTGGTCTTCAATGGCACTCACGAAGACTCGACTGCCACGACCGTTTACACCCACACCAGCATTCCGCTTCTTGTCGCGCCACACGCTAATCGTCGTGTCATCGTGACAACTGAGACCACTGACACCGAAAGTGCAGTGACCGTCAACAGTATGACGATTGGGGGTGTGGCTGCCACCCTTCTCGCTCAGGTGGAAAGCATCTTCAATTCTGGTGTGGTCTATCTGTCAGTGTGGTCAGCCCTCGTGCCAACCGGTACGACGGCAACGATCGTGACCACGTATAGTGAGAGCGTGTTCCGTGACTACATGTCGGTCTATACGACCACCGATTGGGATGGTGTGGTGGGCACTGTTGCCTCTGACAACAATTCGACGGGTGGCCTGACAACGACCGTCAGCATTGGTGCCCTGGGCGCAGCGATCGCAATTGCGGGCAACGCCACCAAGGGGGCATCGGCACTGCGACATGGACCGGGCTGACCCAACAGTTCTCAAACACACCAGTCACGGATACAAACGGAGCAATGGCCATAGCTACCGCCGCCCAAGCTGCCCTCACCGTAACCTGTGCCTACAGCACTACTCCAGCACTTGCCGCACTGCTGGTGGTTCCGCGGTGCGCAACTCCTGACTGGCGACGGCGTCGGCGACATGCCTTACGGACTCGTATTGCCAGAGCTTGTAATCGTCGACAAACCAGCCAAGTCGGCTCTCGATCGCCGTAGCAAGCTCGTTATAGTCGAGGCTGTCGAGGCCGAGATCCCGCATTCTGGTTGTCATCGAGACCTCTACTTTTTCGGCAACTAGAGCGTTGAGGGTTTTGAGAACCAGTTGTTCAATTTCAAGTAATGTCATCACTAATACATGCCTTTTGATTGCAGATTCAGGTAATGCAACCCTGATCGGGGCCCAACCCCCAAAACGAGGTGTGCCGTTGAAACATGTTCTTGTCATTGACGATGATGCCGCAATGCGGCGCCTCATCGCCGAGTATCTCACGATGCATGCC
>NZ_JAMYQH010000070.1:0-4084 GCF_040320765.1 Mesorhizobium sp. M0618
AAAGGTTTGTGATTTGTCGCGGGAGACGCTCAATCTCCCGCATATGATGGGCTTGCCTAACCGCACCCTCGAACCGATCTCGAGAAGCTGGTCTTTTTGTGCCAATGACATCGAAGTTAGATCCCGCACAGGATCTGCTTCAGGCGACAATTCCTTTGGAATTGCGCGGATGCTGATCCCGTAAGGGAGAGGCTGAGGCGACAATCCTTCGGATTGCGCAGGTGGGCATTGGCAATGAGAACGATCAAGTGTCTTAAGGGCAATTGGTGGATGCCTTGGCATGCACAGGCGATGAAGGACGTGATACGCTGCGATAAGCTACGGGGAGGTGCGAATACCCTTTGATCCGTAGATTTCCGAATGGGGAAACCCACCTAAGGTACTTGGAAAATCAGAGCAGCCAGAGGTCGCAAGGCCGACTTGCTGCTGTGGTTTCCAAGTATCGATAATAGGTAACTTACCCTGAATACATAGGGGTAAAGTGGCGAACGCGGGGAACTGAAACATCTAAGTACCCGTAGGAAAGGACATCAACCGAGACTCCGGAAGTAGTGGCGAGCGAACCCGGACCAGGCCAGTGGCGATTGAGAGACAAGCGGAACCTTCTGGAAAGTAGGGCCATAGTGGGTGACAGCCCCGTACGCGTAATGCAATCAATCGTCCTCGAGTAAGGCGGGACACGTGAAATCCTGTCTGAAATTGGGGGGACCACCCTCCAAGCCTAAGTACTCGTGCATGACCGATAGCGAACTAGTACCGTGAGGGAAAGGTGAAAAGCACCCCGACAAGGGGAGTGAAAGAGTACCTGAAACCGATTGCCTACAAACAGTGGAAGCCCAAGGTTCGTCCTGGGTGACCACGTACCTTTTGTATAATGGGTCAGCGACTTAGTGTGACGAGCAAGCTTAAACCGCTAGGTGTAGGCGCAGCGAAAGCGAGTCTGAATAGGGCGTTCAGTTCGTCGCATTAGACCCGAAACCGAGTGATCTAGCCATGAGCAGGTTGAAGGTAAGGTAACACTTACTGGAGGACCGAACCCATAACTGTTGCAATAGTTCGGGATGACTTGTGGCTAGGGGTGAAAGGCCAATCAAACTCGGAAATAGCTGGTTCTCCGCGAAATCTATTTAGGTAGAGCGTCGACCGAATACCCCAGGGGGTAGAGCACTGGATGGGCTAGGGGTCCTCACCGGATTACCAAACCTAACCAAACTCCGAATACCTGGGAGTACTAGTCGGCAGACACACGGCGGGTGCTAACGTCCGTCGTGAAAAGGGAAACAACCCTGACCTACAGCTAAGGTCCCCAAGTTATGGCTAAGTGGGAAAGGATGTGAGGATCCCAAAACAACCAGGATGTTGGCTTAGAAGCAGCCATCATTTAAAGAAAGCGTAACAGCTCACTGGTCTAAATAAGGGTCTTTGCGCCGAAAATGTAACGGGGCTAAAGCCATACACCGAAGCTTAGGGTTTGGTCCGCAAGGGCCAAGCGGTAGCGGAGCGTTCTGTAAGCTGATGAAGCCATACCCGTGAGGGGTGGTGGAGGTATCAGAAGTGCGAATGCTGACATGAGTAACGTAAGGGGAGTGAGAGACTCCCCCGCCGAAAGACCAAGGGTTCCTGCTTAAAGCTAATCTGAGCAGGGTTAGCCGGCCCCTAAGACGAGGCGGAAACGCGTAGTCGATGGGAACCACGTTAATATTCGTGGGCTTGGAGGTAGTGACGGATCATTGAGGTAGTCCAATCTTATCGGATTGAACGGGCTGCTGCGTGGTTCCAGGAAATAGCTCCTCCTTATAAACCGTACCCGAAACCGACACTGGTGGTCTGGTAGAGTATACCAAGGCGCTTGAGAGAACTATGCTGAAGGAACTCGGCAAATTGCACGCGTAACTTCGGAAGAAGCGTGACCCTTTTCTACGCAAGTAGAGGAGGGTGGCACAGACCAGGGGGTAGCGACTGTTTATCAAAAACACAGGGCTCTGCGAAGTCGCAAGACGACGTATAGGGTCTGACGCCTGCCCGGTGCTGGAAGGTTAAGAGGAGGGGTGCAAGCTCTGAATCGAAGCCCCAGTAAACGGCGGCCGTAACTATAACGGTCCTAAGGTAGCGAAATTCCTTGTCGGGTAAGTTCCGACCTGCACGAATGGCGTAACGACTTCCCCGCTGTCTCCAGCATAGACTCAGTGAAATTGAATTCCCCGTGAAGATGCGGGGTTCCTGCGGTTAGACGGAAAGACCCCGTGCACCTTTACTATAGCTTTACATTGGCATTCGTAGTGGCATGTGTAGGATAGGTGGTAGGCTTTGAAACCTGGGCGCCAGCTCAGGTGGAGCCACCCTTGAAATACCACCCTTATTACTATGGATGTCTAACCGCGGCCCGTTATCCGGGTCCGGGACAATGTATGGTGGGTAGTTTGACTGGGGCGGTCGCCTCCTAAAGAGTAACGGAGGCGCGCGATGGTGGGCTCAGAACGGTCGGAAATCGTTCGCTGAGTGCAATGGCATAAGCCTGCCTGACTGCGAGACTGACAAGTCGAGCAGAGACGAAAGTCGGTCATAGTGATCCGGTGGTCCCGCGTGGAAGGGCCATCGCTCAACGGATAAAAGGTACGCCGGGGATAACAGGCTGATGACCCCCAAGAGTCCATATCGACGGGGTTGTTTGGCACCTCGATGTCGACTCATCGCATCCTGGGGCTGGAGCAGGTCCCAAGGGTATGGCTGTTCGCCATTTAAAGCGGTACGTGAGTTGGGTTCAGAACGTCGTGAGACAGTTCGGTCCCTATCTGCCGTGGGTGTAGGAATATTGAAAGGATCTGTCCCTAGTACGAGAGGACCGGGATGGACGGATCTCTGGTGGACCTGTTGTGGCGCCAGCCGCATAGCAGGGTAGCTATATCCGGACGGGATAACCGCTGAAGGCATCTAAGCGGGAAACCCACCTTAAAACGAGTATTCCCTGAGAACCGTGGAAGACGACCACGTTGATAGGCCGGGTGTGGAAGAGCGGCAACGCTTGAAGCTTACCGGTACTAATAGTTCGATCGGCTTGATCGTTCTCATTCCTTATGCTCATCTGACAAAATCAGATGGTCTGTTCTCACTCACGCTTGTTCCGCCCTGCGGGCGGCGCTACGTGGGTGCGGCGCATCAGCGCCGACGGTCGGTCGACCTTGCGAAGCTTCGCTTCGAAAGGCGCTAGGACCAAAAGAACTGTAAAGGCACAAAAAAGACCAGCGAACAGCTCAGAGAAAGCAGCAAATAGGGTCCCTATTCGCTACTCACTATTGGCTATTCGCTCAAAAAAGCTTCTCGAACAACGTGCGTTTTGCCGACCTGGTGGTTATGGCGGAGCGGCTGCACCCGATCCCATTCCGAACTCGGCCGTGAAACGCTCCAGCGCTGATGGTACTTCGTCTCAAGACGCGGGAGAGTAGGTCGCTGCCAGGTCTGCCAAACGCACGTTGAACTCACATCCAATCGGATGCAGAGAAATCTTCTCTTTATGAAATGGCCCGCCAAGGGATCACGGGCCGCGTAAGCGGCCCTTTCATTTGGTCAGCCATATACCTATCTGTAGGCCTCGGCTTACACAAAAAAGCAAGCAAGCGCTTGCTTAGGGAATGCAAGCAAACGCTTGCTTAGGGTTGACGCGGGGTGGAGCAGCCCGGTAGCTCGTCAGGCTCATAACCTGAAGGTCACAGGTTCAAATCCTGTCCCCGCAACCAAATACAAAAGAGCCCGCCCTCGTGCGGGCTCTTTTGTATTGTGCCGTGGTGCCGGCGATTTAACCTGTCATCAGGCGCCCGCAAGCAAGCGGAGCCGACGCCGCCGGACAGAAAACTCAATCCTGTCCCCGCAACCAATCTGCGGTAATCAAACGGCCCGCCTGGCACAAAGCCCGCGGGCGTTTTGATGTTCGGCTGGGCTGGCCATCGATTGCCCCGGATCAGGCGCCCGCAACAAGGCGAAGCCCAAGCTGCGGGACAAAAAACCCAATCCCGTCCCCCGCAAACCAATCTGCACCAAACAACAGTCCCCCAGGCACCAGCCAGCGGGCCGTTCGCATTCGGGGGAC
>NZ_JAMYQH010000072.1:0-1516 GCF_040320765.1 Mesorhizobium sp. M0618
GTGAGTTGCATGACATCGTCTGCAGTTGCCATGTCGGAACCACGTTCAGAGGGCAGTGGGCTGCCGCTAGAGTCCGCCGGTCGATCGGAGGGAACAGGTTTCTTAAATGGCTTAGAGAGAGGATGTGGCACTGAGGTCGCCAAGGACGGCGATTGAAGCTGGTTTCAAGCGGGGTGGATGAACGATTGGGCGCCAGTGGCGCGCCGCCGTGGTGACGACGGGGGTCGGCGCCAGTCCCAAAGATTGTGACGGCTGTGCAGACGGGTGGGGCGCTCCTCGGTCCTGGTCTACTCGCGGTGCGTTACACGCAAGGCTGCAGCCTGCGACTATCTGGTGCGCGTCGGTCCGGGTTATCGCGCTGCGCGCGTGAGATGAAAGGCCGGATCGGAATTCCGCAATTCCCAATTGTTGGACGGGTTAACAGCAGGAATATGGACACTTGGCAAAGGAACGAGGGCTCGCCACGCCCTAGGCTGAGTTTGGCATGCATCCCTTTTGCCTCCCCTGTGGCGGAACGAGTTCGCGTAGATGACGTTTCTCGACGATGAGGCAACGTTCTTCACAGATCAGGCTGCCTGCGAAACCGGGTGCACAGCAGCCGCCAGATGCGGGCGTCATACCCAACCGCATTGTCGTGCTTGCGAAGCGCTTGCAGACCGCCTTGGACGACAGATCTCGACAAACAGGTTCGCAGCACCTCACCTGTTTTAAAGAAAGGATAAGAAGGTGCGCGATGTGCGCGGACTGCACATCCTGATTGTCGAGGACGAGTGGTTCGTAGCGGCAGACCTTGCGCGGTTTTTCAGGAGCATGGGAGCCATCATTCTTGGCCCCGCTCCATCCGTTAAACAAGCGTGGGAACACACCTATGCAGCCGAAGCTGCAATTCTCGATGTCAATCTCAACGGCCAACGGGTGTTTCCCATCGCCGATGAACTGGTGCGCCGGGGTATCCCCTCGTGTTCTTCAGCGGCGATAGCGACATCGTGATTCCGGAGCCTCTCCGCTTTGCAAGCAATCTTCGCAAATCATTTGGCAATGAGGCAGTGTTTCGCGCCCTTCTTTCGGCGCAGGCAGCTGAACGAGCAGAGACATTCGAGCAAGGTTCATCCGACGACGTGTACGCGCTTTTGCCCAAGCTGCGGCTCGCGGCGCGCATGATGCTGGGAGATGTCGATGCGTCAGACCGTCTCGTCGAGCGGACCCTAGAACGAGCGATCCGGGAGGTAGACTGCAGACAGGCGGAGGAGTCCACGGAAAACTGGCTTGGCGCCATTATGCGAGAGGTGGCGAGGACCCGGGGCGCAGATCTTATGAATTGAGTTTGGTCGGATGAAGAGCGCACATGAGCCAGGATGCAGCGGCCTCCCCGGTTCCCATCCGCATTTGGGCAGGATCATCAAGCAGGGCACGCAGTTGCGACCGCTGATGCTAGGTCGTGAACTCATAAATGCTGGATGATTGAGACGCTGGAAAGCAATCACCCGTCGGCCTACAATCTGACTATGCCGTTCGC
>NZ_JAMYQH010000073.1:0-1515 GCF_040320765.1 Mesorhizobium sp. M0618
ACCCAATCCCGTCCCCCGCAAACCAATCTGCACCAAACAACAGTCCCCCAGGCACCAGCCAGCGGGCCGTTCGCATTCGGGGGACAATGGTGCCTGCAAGCGCGGCACTCCTCGGCGCACAAAGAGGCCTCAGCCGACAAGCTACGACAACAAAACAAGCCTCTCGACAAAACCTAATTCAAAACAGCCCGCAGCCGCGGGCCGTTTGCGTTTAGGGGACTGGCAGTGAAGTGCCCAGCCGCCGCCATGACCGGATCAACCGAATCGGAGGCAAAAAAGACGAAGCATCCGATCCTCTTGTCAGGCATCGGTCAGTGATGTCGGTGATGACTTGCAATCAAATACGAAATGAATTGGGTCGGGGTGGCGTTCTATTCAGCCGGCTTTTGTGGCCACCCTCGGCCATGACAATGACTGAGGACCGCGAATCGACCTGCATGTGGATTCTCGATCGCGCCGGCCGTTGGGTGTGTCACGCCGCAATAGCCGCAAGTGCCGTTGGCCGAACGGCCCGGGGCGTTGAAGCGACGCCTCGATCAAGTCGAATCAAGTGAAGGGTGATTCTCTGGGGATGAGTGGCGCAAGGCGTGGCATGGTCGAATCAGCCAATTTTGCTAATAGCTGACATCTATCCAGGTTCGGGATCACTCCCATGTTCCCGCAGGGCGGTGCCAATGCCAAATTGCGCTTTGAATGACCATTACGAGAGCTCCATCAGGAAGCAGCTCGAATCAGGCCGCTACAGTAATGCCAGCGAGGTTGTCCGCGCGGGCCTGCGCATGCTTGAGGATTTCGAGGCGGAGCGGGTGCGCGAGGAGATACCGGGGCGCCTAACTGAACTCCGGCAGGATTCATCGAAGGGAATCCTGCCGAAACGGTTTTCTCCCGGCTGGAGGCGCGTCATCGCGCGAAGGAGGCGAAAGCCAAGTAGGGGTGGAGTATCGGACTGTCTTCCACCCAGGGGAGAAGCCGAGCTGGAGCAACTCTACGATGATGATGATATAGCCGGACGTGCGTCGCCGGCGATCGCCTGGAATTTCATTGCGGGTATCCGCGACCATTGTCTCGGCCTGTCTACTTTTCCACAGCGGGGCACCGAGCGGGTCGAGATCATGCCTGGGCTGCGGATAGTTGGCTATCGCCGCGCGGTCAGCACTGCCTTCGCCGTCGAGGGTGGGCGGGTCCTGATCCTGGGCATCTTTTACGCCGGCCGGAACATCACGCCGGAATTGCTCGAGGACCAGCTCTAAACGGCGCGCTTCGGTGGTGAATTGCTCGGCAGTCCTCCAGGCGCGGCGGGTGCGATGGCACACATCAGCGCCTCGAGCTCGGGACGCATCACAGGAATGGTAGGCGCTAGAACGCCGCCCACAATTCAGCCAAGCCAACTCATGAATTTCGGCCCGGTGGATATCTCTACGAGAAATCGAAAAAACATTGTCGATGTGTGTTGACAGTTGTCGAGTGTGGCGACTATATACGCCTCACGAACGAGGGCGGCTCGCCGCTGGCGAC
>NZ_JAMYQH010000074.1:0-1264 GCF_040320765.1 Mesorhizobium sp. M0618
CGCCATCGGCGCCGAACGCCGAGGTGAAGTTGGCGGCGAAGTTCGCCGTCGCATTGGCGGCCAGATTCGTCTCGTCGACCGTCAGTACCGGCTGCGCCGTTGCCGAGGGCGTGATCGACGGGCCGTCATCATTGAAGGTAACGGTCAGCGTGCCTGCTGCCGTCGAGCCGTCGGCATCGGTGATCACATAGCCGAGATCGACCGTCGCATTGTTCTCATCGTTCGGGCCCTGTGCCTGCAGCACATTGTCGACCAGCGTCACCGTATAGGCGCCGGTTGCCGGGTCGGTCACATGCACCGTGAACAGGACGCCGCGCGGACCTGTCGCCGTCAGCGTGTCGTTGCCGGCGTCCCAGCTGTAGGTCACGTTCTCCTGGCCGACCGTGCCGTTGGTGCCATCGAGCGTCGCGAATGAGAAGCCGTTGGCGCCGGCGCCGTCGCCGCCGAGGCTGCCGCCGAGCGTGCCGTTGTAGGTCGCTTCACTGGCGCTGAGCGGAACCTCGCCCGCATTGGCATCGATGTCCCCTGTCGTGCTCGCCGCATTGCCGCCGGCAAGGCCGTCATCATCGACCGTGGCAGTAGCCGTGCCGCTCGTCGGCGTGTTGGCGTCCGTCACGACGAAGCTTATGCCGGCCGTCGACGTGTCGCCGTCGCCGTCCGTTACGGTATAGATTGCAGAAGCCGCACCCGTGCCAAAAACCGAATTGTCGGCGGTGAACGAGTAGTGACCGTCGGCCATGACCTTGATCAAGCCATCGCCGATGTCGATTGGCTGCGAGTAACCGTCGCCGCCGAAGACAAGGGTCGTAGCGCCGATATGCGTCACCGTGGCGCCGTCGGCGCCGGCGACGAAGTCCAAAGTGCCAGTGATCGTCGCGCCTTCGGCAACGTTCTGCGAAGGCTCGGCGGAAGCCGTCGGCACGTCGTCGGACACCGTCACGTTGACGGTGCCGGTTGCCTGGTCGCCGTCCGTATCGGTGGCGACCAGGCCGACATGGCCCAGATTGACCAGGTCGTCGGCGTTGATGCCGGGATGTGCGTCGTAATTGTTGTTCAGCGTCGCCGTCACGGTCGCCACGTTGTTGGCAACCGACAGATCCAGCGTCACCACCGTCACGGCGCCGTCCTTGCCCACGACCTGGGTGTCCGAGACCCTGGTCCAGGTCAGGTTCGCGGTGTTCAGGCCCGTCAGATCGGTGCCGAAGGCGATCGAGGCGATCGCATCCGAGCCCGGCGTGAAGGTGATCGAGTTCGCGGCGAAGTC
>NZ_JAMYQH010000075.1:0-1187 GCF_040320765.1 Mesorhizobium sp. M0618
CCCCCACTCCGTCGAGCTCCGCTCGACACCTTGTATCTACACGAGAGAGATTTCGTGGGATTAGAGCGATTGAGCCAAGGTCCGGGCGGCCGCCCGGACCTTGGCTTGGCGAAGTCGCCCGTACCACCTGAGGTTACAACCGCGGGAGAGCTTGGGATCTTCGCCTTCGTCACGCACGACCGAACAGTCGCTTGGTTCCAACCGTACGCACAAGGCAGGTTACCGTGAACAGGATTATTTGTGGAGTTGATGTTTCGAAAGATTGGCTGGACGCGCATGTCCGGCCTGGCGGAGCGGCAGCGCGCTTCGCCAACGATGCGGCGGGGATTGCAGCTCTTTGGCTGTTCTGCCGCAGCCATGGCGCAGCCCTTGCGGTGATGGAGGCATCGGGCGGCTATGAACGGCTGGGGTTCATGCTCTTGTGGGCGCACGGCATGCCGTGCGGCGTGGTCAATGCCAAGAGCGTGCGCCGTTTCGCCGAGGCGATGGGCTATCTGGAGAAGACCGACAGGATCGACGCCGCTGTCATCGCCCATTACGGCGCAGTCAAGAACACGGTGCCGACGCCACCGCCAAGCGCTGCCCAACAGCGGCTTACCGCGTTGGTTGGCCGGCTTTGCCAGATTGTCGGCGATGCGACCATCAACAAGCAGCGTAGAAGTGCCGCATGCGACGCCGAGGTATGCGCCAGCATCGAGGCGACGCTGGCCTTCCTCAAGCGCGAGCAACGGCGCCTGGAAGGCGAGATTGCCTCGATGATCGATGACGATCCGCTGTGGGCCAGGCTGGAGCGAGCCTTTCGTTCGCTCAAGGGCGTAGCCGGGCGCACTGTCGCCCGTCTGATGGCCGAACTGCCCGAGATCGGCCTCATCTCCAACAAGGCCATCGCCAAGCTGGCAGGCCTGGCTCCTTTCGCCAACGATAGCGGCAAGCGCACCGGCAACAGGCATGTGCGAGGCGGACGCGCCGGGCCGCGTGGCATCCTCTTCATCGTCGCAGCTATCGTGGCCAAATTCGATCCTCATCTCAAAGCTTTCGCTCAACGGTTGCAACAGGCGGGAAAGCCAAAAATGCTCATCCGCATCGCACTCGCCAGAAAACTCCTGGTCATCCTCAATGCAAAAGCACGCGATGCGCGCAACGAGTTCGTAATTGCAACTTGACACCCCAGATAGTCGCTCTCCCCC
>NZ_JAMYQH010000076.1:0-1052 GCF_040320765.1 Mesorhizobium sp. M0618
TAGAGCGGTTCACGGCTTGATGGAATCGAAGGGGATTCCCGATTTGTCTGTTTTGTGATTCAAGATGCTGGCTGGAGTGGAGGCCAGCATCTGATGACCCGACCTCTTTCCAATGACCTTCGCGAGCGGGTTGTGGCGGCGGTTTTGAGTGGTGAAAGCCGCCGGTCTGCCGCCAAACGGTTCGGCATTTCGGTTTCGGCCGCGGTAAAGCTGTTGCAGCGCCATGAGACGACCGGCTCGGTGGCACCGGGCAAGATGGGTGGACACCGCAAGAGAGTGCTGGAGCCGCACCGTGCCTTCATCGAGGCGCGTATACGTGAGACGCCGCATCTGACGCTGTACGGTCTGAAGGATGAGTTGGCCGGGCGCGGGGTCAAAGTCTCGCACAATGCGGTGTGGCTGTTCCTGCGCCGCGAGGGCCTGAGCTTCAAAAAAAACGCTGTTCGCCCTTGAGCAGGCGCGCGCTGATATCGCCCGCAGGCGCCAGCGATGGCGATCCTGGCAGACCGGCCTCGATCCGCAGCGCCTGGTCTTCATCGATGAGACCTGGATCAAGACCAACATGGCTCCGCTGCGAGGTTGGGGGCCGAAGGGCAAACGGCTGCGCGGCCTGGCTCCGCACGGCCACTGGCGCACGTTGACCTTCCTTGGCGCGCTGCGCTGGGATCGGCTCGCGGCTCCTTGCGTCTTCGACGGCCCGATCAACGGCCAATGCTTCCGTGCCTATGTCGAGCAGCAGCTCGTCACCGTTCTGAAGCCTGGCGACATCGTCGTCATGGATAATCTGGGAAGTCATAAGTCGGCAGCCATCAGGCAGATGATCAAGGCTGCCGGCGCCAGGCTTTGGTATCTGCCGCCCTACTCTCCAGACCTCAATCCGATCGAGCAGGCCTTCGCCAAGATCAAACACTGGATGCGCCAGGCTCAGAAACGAACCGTCGAGGATACGTGGCGCCACATCGGCCACCTCGTCGAAACAATCGAGGCAGCCGAATGCAAGAACTACTTCGAAAACGCCGGATACGCTTCCGTCAAAACGTGAAAGGCTCTAG
>NZ_JAMYQH010000077.1:0-916 GCF_040320765.1 Mesorhizobium sp. M0618
GGCCAATGTGGGGTGCCTTGCGGCTCGGGTTTGAGGCCGGATTGGCTGGGGTTTGACGGGTTCGGCGGATTTCGGGCGCAATGCGACCCTGTATTAGGTCGCCAGCGTCACCCAGCGGCGCATGTTGAAGGCCATGGCGGCGATGAGGATCTGTCCTGCCGCCTTGGCCAAGCCGCGGTAGCGGATGGCGCAAAGCCGCATGCGGTTCTTCAAGGTGGCAAAGGTCGTCTCGACGGCGAAGCGTTGCCGCGCAATGAGCCGGTTGAAATGCTTCAGGCGCGCTGGCAGATGCGGATGATGCTTGTTGGCGCGCCGCATCAGTCTTGGCTTGATCCCGCGCTCCCTCAGCAATACCTGGCGCGCCTTGGTGTGATAGGCCGCATCCGCCAGCACTGCGCCTTCGTCGCCACAGATCAGATGATCTGCCTCGACCGTGTCGTTGACGTTGGCCGCTGTCGTTCTCACCCGGCGGATCAGGCCAGAGCCCTGGTCGACACCGACATGGGCCTTGTAGCCATAGGAGGAGCCAGGCTTGCCCTGCCGGCGTGTAAAGCCGGCATCGGGATCGCCAGCCTCGCCGGCCTCGTGCGCCGTTCCACTGGGTGGCCGTGCCGCCGCCGTCTCGATCACCGTGGCATCGAGCATCGTACCGCGCCGCAGGATCAGCCCGGCCTTGTCCAACTGACGGTCCAGTTCGCCAAACAGCTTCTCCAGAAGCCCCGCCTCGACGAGACGATTGCGAAAGCGGTTGAGCGTGGTGTGGTCGGGCACCGTCTCTTCGAGCGTCAGCCCAACGAAGCGGCGGAACGACAGCCGATCGGCGAGCGCCTCCTCCAGTTCGCTGTCCGACAGTCCATACAAGGACTGCAGCAGAAGCGCCTTGAACATCACCAACGAATTGTAGGCAGGCCGGCCT
>NZ_JAMYQH010000078.1:0-814 GCF_040320765.1 Mesorhizobium sp. M0618
TTGTCGCCCGCCAGGTTGAACTCCGTCACATCGGTCACCCATTTATGGTTGGCGCTGTCAGCGTTGAACTGGCGTTGAATGAGATCGGGAGCCGTCCTTCCGATGCCGCCTTTGTAGGAGCGATACTTCTTCGGCCTGACCAGCGACTTCAATCCCATCTCCACCATCCGACACTGCACCGCCTTGTGATTGACGACATGACCGAGCCGGCGCAGTGCAGCAGCCACCCGGCGATAACCGTAGCGGCCCTTGTGGCTGTCGAAGACGGCTCTGATCTTCTCCTTGAGACCAGCATGGCGGTCGACGCGGGACGCCTTCTGTCGATAGTAGAACGTGCTGCGGGAAAGCCCTGCCAGTTTGAGCAGACCATCGAGCGGATAGAGCAGCCTTAACGCTTGGACAGCTTGCGCTTTTTGGGCGCGTGTCCCTGCGTTAAGGCCTCCAGTTTTTTTAGGTAGGCGTTCTCCATGCGCAGATGGTTCAGTTCCGCAAGCAGCTCTTCGCGGCTCTTGGTCTCATCACTCTGCGCCACGGGCGGCTCGCCAGGCGACGGCGGGTCTGACATCGATCGCGGCCTTCCTCTGCGGCGCGGCGCGAGCGCCTCTATCCCACCGGCTTCGTAGCGCCTCTCCCAGTCCGGAAGGCAGCCGGCGTTGCGGATATTGAACAGCGCGGCCGTCTGTCGGCAGGACAGTCCATCCTCCCACATCCGGTGCAGAACCGACAGCTTGAACTCGCCGTCATAGTGGCTGAGCTTGCGAGCGAGGCCGGCAACCCCGTGCGCTTGATAGCTCGCAACCCATTTGCGCACCGT
>NZ_JAMYQH010000079.1:0-802 GCF_040320765.1 Mesorhizobium sp. M0618
TGGATTTTGGTTGTCAGCCCGCCTCGGGAACGACCGAGACAATGATCTCGATCCCCCTTTTTGCCGTCGCGCCCTGCTGATGCACGCGAACAATGGAGGTGTCGATCATCTGCACCGTGCCGTCATGGGCTTTGGTGATGGCATCCATGAGGCGGTCCCACACACCTGCTTTTCGCCATCGGACGAAGCGATTGTAGCAGGTGGTGCGCGGGCCGTATCGCTCCGGCAGATCGCGCCATGGCGCACCCGATCGCAGCACCCAGAAGATGCCGTTCAGCACCCTGCGGTCGTCAACGCGCGGCACTCCTCGCGGCTTGTTGGGCAACAGCGGCTCGATCGCGCGCCATTCGAAGTCAGTCAGGTCATATCGGCTCATGTGGAGCCTGAATCAGAAAACGGCGTGATATGGAAGCCTAAATTGCGGGCGGTCAACGACTCTTACAGCCGGACCTCTTCGACGGGATCGCCGCGCTCGAACTCCCACGTCCTAGCCATGTTCAACACATCCTCAAATGGCTCATCGGGGTGAGAAGTCGTGCATATAAAGCGTGTCTCGTCGCTTCCGTCACCGACGACGATCTCGTCGATAATGTCTTCAACCCTCGCGCAGCCCGGTCCGACCACGGCCACGAGCGATACACCGTCATTCAGACATTGCTCAACAAAGCCATCGAGCAAGGTCTCATCCGATACCGGAACATGAAGAATTAATTTGCGGGCGAACGGCATAGTCAGATTGTAGGCCGACGGGTGATTGCTTTCCAGCGTCTCAATCATCCAGCATTTATGAGTTCACGACCTA
>NZ_JAMYQH010000080.1:0-794 GCF_040320765.1 Mesorhizobium sp. M0618
TGGCCCTGATCGAGCAGCTTGCGGAACATTTCCACGCCCGTGCAGGTCGTCTTGGTCGTCGGACGGATGCCGATGATCTCCAGCTCCTCGCCGACCTTGACCACGCCGCGCTCGACGCGGCCGGTCACGACCGTGCCGCGGCCCGAGATCGAGAACACGTCTTCGATCGGCATCAGGAACGGCTTGTCGAGCGGACGGACAGGCGTCGGGATGTAGGCATCGACCGCAGCCATCAGCTCGCGGATCGCGTCTTCACCGATCTTCTTGTCGGAATCTTCCAGGGCAGCCAGCGCCGAACCCTTGACGATCGGAATGTCGTCGCCGGGGAACTCGTTCTTGGTCAAAAGCTCGCGAACCTCGAGCTCGACCAGTTCGAGCAACTCGGCGTCATCGACCTGGTCGACCTTGTTGAGGAACACCACGATCGACGGCACGCCCACCTGACGGGCAAGCAGGATGTGCTCGCGGGTCTGCGGCATCGGGCCGTCGGCGGCCGACACAACCAGGATCGCGCCGTCCATCTGCGCGGCACCTGTGATCATGTTCTTCACATAGTCGGCGTGGCCGGGGCAGTCGACGTGGGCGTAGTGGCGGGCAGCCGTCTCGTATTCGACGTGTGCCGTCGAGATCGTGATGCCGCGCGCCTTTTCTTCAGGGGCAGCGTCGATCTGGTCGTAGCGCTTGTATTCGCCAAAATACTTGGTGATCGCCGCCGTCAGCGACGTCTTGCCATGGTCGACGTGGCCAATCGTGCCGATGTTCACGTGAGGCTTGTTACGCTCGAATTTACCTTT
>NZ_JAMYQH010000081.1:0-766 GCF_040320765.1 Mesorhizobium sp. M0618
TCAGCCTCCTCCACGGTACGTCCGTGGCGCAGAACCATGATACGATCCGCCATTTGCGCCACCACCGCTAGGTCATGCGTCACGTAGATTGCAGCGGTGCTGAATTCCTCCACGATGTTGCGAATGGAAGCTAGAACTTCAACCTGCGTGGTCACGTCGAGCGCCGTTGTTGGCTCGTCGAATATTATGAGGTCCGGACGACAAGCCATTGCCATCGCTGTCATTGCCCGTTGCAACTGCCCGCCGGAGACCTGATGAGGATAGCGAAAGCCTATGGTCTCCGGTTCTGGGAGTTGAAGGCGTCGATAAAGATCGACGGCGCTCCGGTTCGCCTCTTCCCGGCCGGCAATTCCATGCGCCACCGCGGTTTCGACGGTTTGTTCCAAGAGCCGATGTGCCGGATTGAAAGAGGCAGCCGCGCTTTGCGCGACATAGGCAATGCGGGAGCCCCTGAGGCGACGGCGCCCTTTTTCATTGACTGCCAGAAGATCAATCCCGTCGAACAGGACCGAGCCTTGCGTGATCCGGCAGCCCGGCTTGGCATAACCCATTGCGGCAAGGCCAATGGTGGACTTGCCGGCGCCTGACTCTCCGATCAGCCCAAGAACCTGGCCCCGCTTCAGCGTCAGATCGACCCCGTGGACAATGGGATGCCACCGCTCATCCGAAAACCCCTCCACATGCAGATTGCGGATTTGAAGCAGATCCTTTCCTTTTTCGCGTGGGCCTGGGCCGCTACTTTTCATCCCGCAACCCGCTTGTTGCT
>NZ_JAMYQH010000082.1:0-688 GCF_040320765.1 Mesorhizobium sp. M0618
CTTGATCGCCGCCTTCAGCGCCGCATGGCGGTCCGAGCGCTTCGCTGCTTTCTGTCTGTAATAGAACGTGCTGCGCGCAAGCTTCGCCAGCTCGAGCAGCCCCTCAAGCGAATGCAACGGCCTTAACGCCTGGACGGCTTGCGCTTTTTGAGCGCATGTCCCTGCGTTAAGGCCTCTAGTTTTTTTAGGTAGTCGTTCTCCATCCGCAGATGCTTCAGCTCAGCCAGCAGTTCTTCGCGGCTTTTGGCCTCGTCACTGGCTGCAACAGGCACTGCGGGGGACGGCGGCTTTGACATGGGTCGTCCTCTGGGACGTGGGCCGAGCGCCTCTATCCCGCCCGCATGATAGCGCTTCTCCCAGCCCGTCAGGCAACTGGCATTGCGGATATTGAACAATGCAGCCGTCTGCCGATACGACAGACCTTCCTCCCACATTCGCTCAAGCACCGACAGCCTGAACGCCGCGTCGTAACGACCGTACTTACCAGATAGCCCGGCATCGCCATGCGCCTGGTACAACGCAACCCACTTGCGAACAGTGGCCGCATCAACGCCATGCATCGACGCCGCACTCGCGCAGCTCTCATCCCCGCCTAAATAGCTATCGACAACCGAGCGCTTGAAACTCTCGCTGTATTTGGACATGCAAAACCCCCGAAGGTTGTGTCCAACTTTCGGGGGTCAGTTCA
>NZ_JAMYQH010000083.1:0-681 GCF_040320765.1 Mesorhizobium sp. M0618
CCTGCGCCACGGGATGTTTTGACCAGGCGAGGGTTGGCCGCATCAGCCTCCAGCTTTCGGCGCAAGCGCATGATTAGGACATCGATACTTCGATCGTACACCTCTTCTCCACGCACACGGCTCGCGAGCAAAAGCCGTTCTCTGGATAGCACGTTGCGGGGGTTCTCCAGAAATGCGATCAAGAGATTGAACTCACATGCGGTAAGCTTGACCTCGCCACGCTCCGCACAGATCAGTCGCCGCTGCTTCACGCTGAGCTTCCAGGCCCCAAAGCGAAATGAGCGCTGCTCTCTGGTTCGCGGACTAGAAATGCGCTGGCGTAGCGCTACTCGAATGCGGGCCAAGAATTCGCGCATCCCGAAAGGCTTGGGAATGAAATCGGTTGCGCCGAGCTCCAGTGCAACCACTTTTTCCGCCTCATCAAGCCGGTCGCCGCTGATCACTATGATAGGAACATCCGATTTTGTCGCCAGATTGCGGACGATCGCAAGTCCATCCTCCCGGCCTAGGTTAAGGTCAACAACCACGAGATCGACTGGCTCACGTGAAAGAACATAGTCAAACTGCTTGCTATCGTGGACTGCGGTTACCTTCAGGGCATGCATCGTGAGATACTCGGCGATGAGGCGCCGCATTGCGGCATCATCGTCAATGACAAGAACATGTTTCAACGGCACACCT
>NZ_JAMYQH010000084.1:0-668 GCF_040320765.1 Mesorhizobium sp. M0618
TGGATTACAGTGGCCTCCATGCCGATGAAATGAAACGCCAACCCCAAAGTTCCATAAGGCGTTACTAATTTAAATTGTTGTTGTGGGCGGGTGGCGAGCTGTTCGTTCTGAACGGCTTCGGTCTGATTTGGGATGAGATATCGTTTCGCGCGCCGGCGGAGCAATGCGCTGTTTTTGTCATTTCGCAATCCATGTCGGGCAAGTGGCCGCCTTACCGGCTCTTGTCAGTGCGTAGGCGCGCGATAGTTTTTGTGGGGAAGGGACTTCGATCAAAAGGAGCCGACGATGGAACACCAAACTCTAAGTCAATTGCAGACAATTGCAGAAGTAGAACCCCTCTCGACATACCCGATCATGACCCGGCAACAGCGTATTGAGCGCTGGGCAGAGTTGCTGGCACAACATCCCGAGCGACGCCTGAGAGCCCTTACCGGCACTGAGTATCTGAAGCGGGAAGCCCGCGACGCAGCACGCGGTGAGGGCTCGCCAATTACAGTGGCCTTCGAGGACCCGCTACTGCGTGCGTTAGGCCTGAAGGATGACACCTATGGGGAAGCAAAGCGCTTCTTCGAACTGTCTGACGGTGAGTTGCATGACATCGTCTGCAGTTGCCATGTCGGAACCACGTTCAGAGGGCAGTGGGCTGCCGCTAGAGTCCGCCGGTCGAT
>NZ_JAMYQH010000085.1:0-605 GCF_040320765.1 Mesorhizobium sp. M0618
GGGTGTTTGGACCGGAGACATCGCGAACAGGTGTGCGAGGACATCGCGAACAGTTTTGTCACTTATCGTCTGCAGAGGTTGAGGTCGACTGTTTCTATTTTCTGATGTCTGAAGAAGGCTTGGAAGACGCCGTCCTTGCCGGTGGGGGTGAAGGCCACGGCTTTCCCTCCAAATGCCTTGGAGAGGCGCAGGATGTAGCCGCACAAGGCGACGCGGCCCTCTTTCTGGACCTTGCGAACGATGGCGTCTTGTGGGTAGTCGAAAGCTTCGACGGCCTCGCAGAAGGATCGCGGCGAGGGTGTGTATCTGTCGAGGGGGACGCAACCCTTGAGGCCATCGTGAGGTCTTTCGGTGTTGTAGAGGTCGCGCCAGGCATCGAAGGCTTTCTGCGCGCGATCGAGATTTTCGAAAGCAGGTCCGGCCATTGCTTCGGCCTTGAGCGAGCGGTGGAAGCGCTCTTCCTTGCCCAGCGTCTGCGGATGCAGAGGCCTGGAATGGGAGATGGCGACGCCGTGCTCGATCAGCCAGACGGTGAAGCGTGTGAAGTTGCTTCGTCCGCCATCTCCCCACGGTGGGCCGTTGTCGAAAGCCATGCGCTGCGGCAG
>NZ_JAMYQH010000086.1:0-582 GCF_040320765.1 Mesorhizobium sp. M0618
CGGTCCAGGCCCGGCGAGTGGGCTTTGAGCAGCACGTGTCCGAGGCGCTCCGGCCGCTGTTCGATGGTCGAGCTGACGAGCCGCCAACCAAACCAGAGGAGCTTCTGCGACTGGAACAGGGGGTTTCGCGAGGTGCTTCAGCGAGGGCAGGATCATCAAGCCGCCTCGTCTTTTTTCAGCAACCCAGGGATGCCCGCTGGACGGGATGACCTCAAGGGAAGCGTGTCGGAGGCTTTCGCAAGCTCTGGGACGCCGGAGTTCGGGCCGCCGCCCCCAGTCTTGGCTGCCAGCCAACAGCAGATCCGCCCTTCGCCGGATGAGCTTGACCAGGGCAACCACCTGCCACCCGAGTGAGTCGTCCCAACAATGAACATTCACCAGCGCTGTTGTGGCCAGCGCAGACGCAGAGGGCCCTGAATACGCCGCAAGCCGTCGCCATTCAGCAGCAGCTGAGCGAAATCGGCAATTCAGGCGGCCGCGTGCATATGCAGAGAGGGGCTGATGCGATCTCCGGACCGGTAGCTCTCGCCGTAATTGATCAGGCTGGTACTGTTGGAAGGCTTGATCAGCCTCGTCACCCCA
>NZ_JAMYQH010000087.1:0-539 GCF_040320765.1 Mesorhizobium sp. M0618
CTGAGAGTTCTGCAAATTCGCTGAGAGAGGGCGGTCATGGCAGGCTGGTGATGTTCAACGTCACCGATTCCCGCGAAGGAACGCCACCATGACCAAGACAGAAGGTAAATCGACCAGCGCTGCCGTCAAAGACATTCTGCTTTCGAACCCGGAGGGGCTGCACGAAGTGATCCGTGCAGTAATGCAGGAGGTTCTCGAGGCCGAGATGGAGGAGGCGCTGGGTGCTTCGAAGGGCGAACGGACGCCCGAGCGCCTTGGGTATCGCTCGGGTTACTACGGCCGCACCCTGGTCACCCGGGTCGGCAAGCTTGAGCTGCGGGTTCCGCAGGACCGGGCCGGTCGTTTCTCCACCGAGCTGTTCGAGCGCTACCAGCGTTCCGAGCGGGCCTTGGTGGCCACGCTTGCGGAGATGTATGTGCAGGGCGTGTCGACCCGGAAGGTCAAGGCGATCACGGAAGAGCTGTGCGGTCATGCCTTCTCGGCTTCGTCGATCTCGGCCATCAACAAGCGCTTGGACGAGAGCCTGAAGGCGTTTGCCG